>NZ_CP014544.1:3489786-3847072 GCF_001586255.1 Zhongshania aliphaticivorans | reverse complement strand
CATTGGATGTGTGTATTCAGCGCATTTTGTTGCCGGGCCTGAAGGCCTTCAGCGAAAAATACCCCAGTATTCATGTGGAGCTATTGGCGTCAGAAGAGGCCTTGGATTTGTCGGTGCATGCGGCGGATATCGCTTTTCGCACTACCAATAATCCGCCGCCGAATGTGGTTGGCAAGAAAATCGCCGATTTCAATTATGGGGTTTATGCCACCAAAAGCGCGTGGGAGGATTATATGGCGGGGCGCGGCGATGTGGGCGCGATTTCGTGGATGTTAGACGGCAATGCAATTCCCGAATGGCTGCGGCAAAGCTACCCTGATATGCCGATTCGCTATCGCTCTAACTCCTTGAATGTGATTTATGATTTAGTCAGGCAGGGCAGCGGCTTTGCTGAAATACCCTGTTCTCTGGGCAATAGCGATCCCGATTTAATCAAAATTCCCGCGCAGGGTGTCATGGAGCCGATGGGCTTTTGGTTGCTGACGAACCTTGATTTGCGCACTACTGCCAGAATTCGAATTTTTCGCGACTTTATGCTGGATTACTTACAACCCATAGTCGAGCGATTCGAGTCGCAGTCTGCCTTGTGAGGTATTTTATTTAGAAGGGGTGTTAAACGATATCTATTTGGGTTCGGGCTAGCGATGCCATGACTTTGCTGAGCAATTCGGGTTGTGAGCGCACGCCAAGCTTGGAGAAAACTGCCTTAAGGTGGGAGCGTATGGTGCTGTCTTTTACGCCCATTGCCTCTGCTATTTCTTTAACCACTAGGCCCTTACAAAGTAAGCGTGTTACACCGGCTTCGGTACTGGTTAGTTCGTATAAAATTTCCAGCCCCGCTAGGTCAATATTTACATTAGCATCGCTATTCTTTATTTGCAGGAGCACGCCAAGCTCCTGGGTGCCGGGCACGAGGCTCGGTAGCAGATGGGGCTCTACACTAATTTGATATTGCTCGGTACGGGCATAATTTCGGCAGGAGGCTGCGCGATTATGAGTGAAGTCCTGCAAATTATTCATAAGCTGGGCTACGGTGTTGCGCAGTTTATGGGGCCGAAAAGACAATTTTCCCCCAGTTATACACGCCACGTCTTGGCGTAATAGGTCTTCTGCCAGTGTATTTTGCGAGACAATCGACGTGTCTGGGCGCAGCAAATAGGCCGCGCTGTCCATAATATTGGTGATTGAGTCGAAGCCACTTTGCAGTGATTCTAAGGCGATATTGCGTTTGTATATGGCCAGCGCATTTTGTAAGTGGGGAACAAAGAGGTTGAGGGTTTCAAGCTCTTTGCTGTTAAAGGGTTTGTGCTGGTGACCGCGCTGAATGGTCACGCGAAAAGCTTGGCCGATTTTGGGGCTTTCAATATAAGCGCCACAGGCGTAACGGATATCGAGGGGCTTGGTGTAGTCTGCGTAAAACTCGGAAGATAAAAAGTGACGATCTGGGACGATATCACTGCTATGAAACTGGAATAGCGGCATATCAGCCATGGCCTCTGCCCAGATATCGGTATGAATATAATGCTCACCATATACTTGAAGTTCGTCATCGTTCAAATGACGCGATAAAACCATGTCGGTCGCGTGGGTTTGAATCTCTTCAAACATCAGCGTTGTGGAGCGCGATGGGATTTCGGTTTCGAGCATGGCAAAAAAGGCCATCCAGCCTTCGGCTTGGTGGGCGTGTCGATAAAGTTCACCGATCAGCTGGGATAATTTACTGCTCTGCATTATCTTTTGTTGGCTGTCCCCACAACTTTTAACTCACTTCCTGTGGGTCGCTACAGCTGCTGTCCGTTGCATCTCCCCAATCTAGGGGAGGCATCAAATAAACTATACCGTTAGATTACAAGCTGAGCAAATTTAGTAGGTGCTATCAAAGCTCGCTGGCTCGCAGGGATGTGGATATCTGGTGTGTTGATAATGCCCCACTGGATTTGCGTATGGAAAAGCATCTGATTATTCAATGCTGCTAGCACGGAAGCTCCCTATTGTTTAACAGTTGATGCGCCAGATATTGAGCGTTGTGGTCGCTAAAACTTATGAAATTCAATTAGGATATATTGTGAAAAGAAGAAAGTTTATATTGGCTGTTTCTGCGCTACCCGCTGCGTTTTTGCCCGTTTCAGCGGTCGCTGGTTGTTTGCAGTATCAAACCTCTACAGTGAGGTGCGGCACCTGCGGCGGCGATGGTCGCGAAGACTCCGGAAGTAGAATTGGCCTGCCTCGCAGTGAATGGAAAAACAAGCATACCTGCCGGGCCTGCGGTGGCAGTGGGACTATCCAGAAAAGAAGGTGTGTAAGCTATGATAGGCCGAAATCTTCAGGTGGCTATCAAAAATAGATGCCCTTAAAAAGGCGGCGCACTAGTCTAACGACTGCATCGCTGCCTTTTTAAGTCTCTGCACGTACACCCGCGGCTTTTGATAAGTGCGGATCAATGTGTTGTCTAATCATTATAAAGCGCTATAAAAATGCTTTTAAATGACCGCTTTCGAACTTACCCGGCAATTGGTGGATGGTCTTCCGTGTCGTCGGATGTAGAGTAAGGCTCGGGCTCAAACTCTTCTCTAAACGCAGTAACGTGCTCTAGGGCTTCGCCGATATTGGCTTTGTATTTAGCCACGTGAAACAAGGCGTCGCCTTCGTATACCAGCGGTAAAAACGTGCGTCCAATAACGATGCCGTCATCGTTGGCGAGAATCTTGGTATCGGCGTTGTTATTCCCCATAGGGTCAGAAATCAACGCGAGAACATCGCCCTTGGTGACAAACTCGCCGAGCGGTACTAGCGCACGCAACACGCCGCTGCTCGTTGCTCGTATCCAGCTCGATTGGCCGGTGATCATGCTTTTGCGTTTTGGCTTTTTGCTGCGCGACGCGGGTAGCATGCCGATATGGCGCATCACATTAATAATGCCGCTGACGCCCGCGCGAATCGCAATTTCATCAAAGCGCAGTGCTTCGCCAGCTTCGTAAAGCAGTACCTGAATATTGTGATTGCTGGCGATTTCGCGCAGTGAGCCATCTCGGGTTGCCGAGTGCAGAATAACAGGTGCGGCAAAACTCTCGGCCATGGCGCGGGTTGATTCGTCTTTAATATCGGCGCGGATTTGAGGCAGATTGCTGCGATGCCGAGCGCCGGTATGCAGGTCAATGCCGTGGGTGCATTGCAGTACAACTTCATTGAGAAAGGTGTGCGCCATGCGCCCGGCTAGCGAGCTTTTGGGCGAGCCGGGAAAGGAGCGGTTGAGATCGCGGCCGTCGGGAAGGTAACGGCTATTATTGAGAAAGCCGTGCACATTCACTATGGGGATCGCCAGCAAGGTGCCGCGCAGTGAGCGCAGGGCCTTGTGCTGCATTAGTCGCCGCACAATTTCAACGCCATTGATTTCGTCGCCGTGAATCGCTGCGCTAACAAATAACGTTGGCCCGTCTTTGCGGCCGCGAATCGCTTTAACGGTCATCGACAGTTCGGTGTTTGTATAAAGCTGTGCAACCGGCAGTTCAATCTGGGTGCGGCAACCGACGGGGATGTCGGTGCCAGCGATGGTAAGTTTCTTCATGTTGTGGTGTTAACCCCTTCCTCGGGTTTTATTCTTGTTCGGGCCTGCGTTTTCTTCAATAAATTTTACGATTTCGGCGGCGACATTTTTCTTGCTGGCGGTTTCTATGCCCTCGAGGCCGGGTGAAGAGTTCACTTCCATGACCAGCGGCCCACGTGATGAGCGCAAAATATCCACACCCGCTACATTCAGGCCCATGATTTGCGCTGCTTTTACTGCGGTTGCACGCTCTGCTGGGGTTAGGCGAGTCAGCTCGGCGGTGCCGCCGCGGTGTAAGTTTGAGCGGAACTCGCCGCTGGCGGCGGTGCGCTGCATGGCCGCGACCACTTTTTTGCCGATGACCAAGCAGCGAACATCGGCGCCGCCAGCTTCTTTAATAAATTCTTGCACGAGGAAGTCAGCCTTTAACTCGCGAAAGGCGTCGATAACGCTCTCGGCTGCTTTAGCAGTTTCGGCCAATACCACGCCGCGACCTTGGGTGCCTTCAAGGAGTTTGACCACCACAGGGGCGCCGCCCACCAGTTTAATAAGTTCTTTGGTGTTGTGGACGTCGTGGGCAAAGCTGGAGATCGGCATGCCGACGTTTTTGCGTGACAGCAGTTGCAGGGCGCGCAGTTTGTCGCGTGAACGGCCGAGCGCCACGGATTCGGTGAGGCTGTAGGTGCCCAACATTTCAAACTGACGAATAACCGCGAGGCCATAGGGCGTGATTGAAGCGCCAATACGGGGGATGATTGCGTCGAAGCCCTCGAGCCGTTCGCCTTTGTACCACACCACCGGCTCGCTGGAGTTTAATTCCATATAGCATTTTAAGGTGTCTAAAACGCGCACTTCGTGGCCGCGTTCAGTACAGGCTTCTACAAGGCGGCGTGTGGAGTAAAGACGTCTGTTGCGGGACAGTATGGCAATTTTCATTGTAGGGTATTCTCTTTGTTATCGGCTGCTAGGCGGATTGTTCAGATTGGCTTGGCTAAGATTTAGTTCCGCGAATTAGTCGGTGCTAGCTCGGTACTATTTGGCTAGGCGACTTTGCGGGTTTTTGACTGGCGCAATAGGATCGGCTGGGGTCAACAATGTAGCGATTCTTCATGGCGGTTCGTCCTAATAACATGCGAAATAGCATTTGCGAGCGGTCGGCGAGGGTCATTTCGGCAAGAAATTGTTCGCCGCCAATACAAATGCTCGTCTCTATAACATAGCGCATGCTGCGGTGACCGCCAGAATCAGTAACCTGTCGGTAGTCTTTTATCGGTGCACGGCAGGCAACGAGCTCGGTGGTCTCGTGTTGTTGGGGGTTCACTTTAAACTCTACCCACTGCTCGCCGTCTACTTCAATTGCCTGGATGTCAAAGGCGTGAAGTGAGGAGCTACGGGCGCCAGTATCAATTTTTGCCTTAATACCGTTTATGCCCAATGCGGGTAGGGTGACCCACTCTCGCCATCCTAATGTTGTCTGTGGCAAATGTGGCCTCGCAATGTCATTAGACTAAGTTTGGCAGCATAGCCGCTATGCGGCTTGGGGAGTAGCTTTTAAGTGGCTTATTTTTGCTGAAGAAATTGGCTGACACGCCCCTATTGCAGGGGCGTGGTGGAAATTAGCAGGCTAAGTGCTATTTCCGGATCATGGCTTTTAGGGTTTTATCGGCCTTGTCGCCGTAGGGGGGGATCATGCCGCCCAGTTTCTGGAAGTTAATATTGCTTTGTTTATAAATCGCTTTGGCATGGCTGAAGGTTTTGAAACCGTCTGCACCGTGGTAATTGCCCATGCCACTAGGGCCAATGCCGCCAAAGGGCAGGTCTTCGCAGCTAACATGGAAGATAACATCATTAATGGTAACCGCGCCTGACACGGTGTGATCCAGTATGTGTTGCTGCTCGGTTTTATTTTTACCGAAGTAATACAGCGCCAATGGCCGTGGGCGGGCATTGACGTAGTTAATGCAATCGTCGACTTGGCGATAGGTTTTAATGCAGATAATCGGGCCAAATAACTCTTCTTGGATTACCAGCATGTCGTCGCTGGGGTTTACCACCAAGGTGAGGGGGATCTTGAATGTGCCTTGTTGCTGGCTGAAATCTTCATTGGCGGGGTTAAGTTCACGAACATCGGCGCCTTTTTCCCGCGCGTCTGCTAGGTAACTCTGCAGGCGCTGATAGTGACGTTCGTTAACCACCGAGCTGTAATCTGGGTTGTCACGCACGGTGGGGAACATGGTGGCGATATAGGCGCTAGCGGCTTCGGTGAATGCCGTCAATTGATCTTCCGGCACAAACACATAATCTGGTGATAAGCAGACTTGGCCAACATTCAAAATTTTGCCACCAAAAATGCGCTCTACGGCCTCTTGAATTGGGTAGCTCTCGCTGACAATTACCGGTGATTTGCCACCGAGTTCTAGAGTGACGGGGGTTAAGTTGTCACTGGCTGCACGCAGTATATGACGGGCAATGCTGGTGGCACCGGTAAAGATAATGTGGTCGAAGGGCAATGCTGAAAATTGTGCGCCTACATCTGGGCCGCCATTGAATACGGCAATCTCGTCAGAGGAGAAATATTTGGCAGTTAATGTAGCAAGTAACTCGCCGGTTTTAGGTGTAACTTCAGAGCACTTAATCATGGCGCGGTTACCGGCCGCCAACACGCCAGCCAGTGGTGAAAAGACGGTGTTCAAGGGGAAGTTCCAGGTGCCGATGATGCCGACTACGCCTTTGGGCTGAAACTCTACCCGCGCTTTAGCGCCCATTAAATTCATAGGGAAGGGCGCGCTGCGCTTCTCGGCTTTCATCCATTTTTTGACGTGTTTTTTACTGTGTTTAAGGCACTCAATGGTCGCGTAAATGTCTGACATCAGAGATTGATGGCTGCTGCGGTGGCCAAAATCTTGGGTTAGCGTGTCGACAATGATGTCGCGATTATCAAAAATTAAATCGATTGCCCGGCTGAGGCGATCGATACGCAGCTCTGCGCTAACCGCACCCTCTTCGGTACACAGCTGCCGCTGGCGGTTTAGGGTAGCGCGCATATCGTCTAATGCTGGGTTAGCTGGGGTGATATTGAGATTGGTCATTGAGCTCTCCGTGATTTGTTGTTGTTATGCTGAAAGAAAAAAGTGCTAAAAAGCCATTTGGGAATTAAATCAAAAGGAATCAGATGATGAAAAACGCGAAAAGCCTCATTTTGAATTGTGCGGCGGCCTTTGTATTGTCCGCTGCGCTGCCCATTTTTGCCCATGCCGCCACCTTGCCAGAAGCACCTCATGTGGTGGTTGCCGCCCGGGGCGAAGTGGAGGCTATGCCAGATATTGCGCGCCTGCAGCTGCAAATTTCCGAGACGCAAGACAGCGCGGTAAAAGCCAAAAGCGCGGTAGATCAGCGCAGTGCCCAAGTCCTGAATGCCGTGGCTGAACAAGGTGTACCCGAGCGTGATATTCGCGCCTCGCAGATTCGCATTTACCCCGATTACGAGTGGCACGACGGTAAGCGTGTCCTGCGTGGCCAGCGGGTTGAGCGCAGTATTGACATTACCCTGACAGATTTGTCGCGCTACGGTGGCGTGCTTGACGCCTTGGTTAACGCCGGTATTAGTGAATTGGGTAATGTCAGTTTTGATCTGTCGCAAAGGGAGACATTGCAGGCTGAGGCCGTCCAGGCCGCCATTGCGGATGCCAAGGCCAGAGCTGAGGTGCTCGCGGCAGGCTTTGGTCGCAAACTCGCTGGTGTTTATCACATTGACGAGGGCGCTAATGCACCGGTTGTGTATGAGCGGGCTATGATGATGGACGCCAAGGTTGGCGGGGCGGCGCCGATGCTGATTGGTAAAGAGACCGTTAGCGCAAGTTTGACGGTGGTGTTTTTGTTGAAATAAAGGGCGGTGGGCGCTCAGCTTTTGGACATAAAAAAAGCACCCAGAGTGTGGGTGCCAAGCGGGGGTGTTACTCCTGAGACCGTTGTTAGGAGCAAGGGTCAATGAAACTGTTGCCATAGTAGCGCTCAGCTGACCAGGTATATATTCGTAATTGTGCGTATCAAGACGCTGGCGGTAACGCGGCAGCATTTCTAGTTAACTTCTTGAAATTTAAGAAGAAGGTCTGGGGTGTTGCTGAAATCGCGGGTGCTGTCGGCGGTGCGTTTAGCGACCTCAATTTGCGGCGTGCTGTAACTGAAGCAAACACCGAGCATAACGTCACGATGCTCATTGGCGGCTTGGCCGACTTGAGCATCAATGTTATAGCGACGAGCGCTCGCGACAAAATAGCCTTTTTGCAGGATAAAGGCGGCCTCCCGCTCCTCGCCTGTAAAGCACGCCGCCGCCCACTTGCTAAAGCCTTTGTAGAGTACTTTTTGTTTAAGCTCGTCTGGCCCGGTAATTTCCCAGTTACAGGTTTGCCAGCGGTGGACGAGCTTGCCGTTGGCGTAGACTTCAGCCGCCGCGGAGCTGTTGTCATCGGCCTGATCTTCTACACAGATGTCGTAAATTAACTCTGCTACGCTGCGCCTGCTGTGGCGAATGGCCAATAGTGCTAAATCGAGTAGGTGGGTGCAGTTAGACGACGAGTCGGTGAGGGGAATCAAGGTTTGAATATCGTCGCACAGTGCTAAGCCGATTAATTTGCGCAGCGGCTCTACCGCGCCGGGGCAAGTATCAAACGGGATGCGCAGCACTTCGCTTTGGATATCAGTGACTTTTTCGCCATCGTGAAAAATAGTGCAGCGAAAGCCATGATTAGTGTCTTCGAGTTCGCCGTGAACCAGTCCCGGTTCAGATGTGAGGCGAATACGGCGCCGATAGCGGCCGTGGCCATAACCAGGGTTTTTCGGGTAGTCTTCCACAGTCGACATATCGCTCTCCACAATGAACTAGAATAGTAGCGAGTTTGTATTGGAAGAGTATGACCTTAGCGGTCTAAATGAGTGACGGTTTCGGTCAGTCTGAATCGTTCTGCACACAGCGTGGGTATGTAATGCGAATTTTTTTGAGTTATTTGGCCTTGGCGTGGTTGGGTATTGGTGGCTGGCTCTTGCTCGAGCCCGCTGCCTTAGACGCCTACGCCGGGGTGGCGGCGACGTCGGTTGATGGCACAATTGAATTGCGAGCAATGTATGGCGGTATGGAGCTGGCGGTAGGCCTAAGCGCGCTTTGGGCGCTGTGGCGTCCGCGCTGGGCCTGTCATGTGTTATTTTTGAACGGTGTTATTGCCGGTGGTATTGGTGCTGGTCGCTTATTCGGTGCAGTGGTGGCAGGTAGTGCTTCGGTCTACACCTTGTCTGCGCTGTCATTTGAGTTGAGTGCGGCGGCGTTATGTTGGGTATTTGCCAAGCGCTTGCGTAGCGGAGATCAAAGCAGTGGATGAGTATCAGCAACTAATTAGTGTGATATCCCTAACGATGGGAGTGGCTTGGGCCAGTGGCTTAAACTTATATGCGGCCATTTTGGTGTTGGGTTTAGGTGGCTCTGTAGGTGGCATTGAATTGCCCGAAAGCTTGGCCGTGGTGCAAGACCCTGCGGTTATTTTAGCGGCGGGCTTAATGTATGCGGTGGAGTTTTTTGCCGACAAAATTCCGGGGGTGGATACTGGCTGGGATGCGCTACACACCTTTATTCGGATTCCTGCTGGCGCCTTGCTTGCAGCAAATACCGTGGGTGACGTTAGCCCGGCCCTGCAATTGGCGGCGGGCATTGTTGGCGGTTCGGTAACCTCGGTTACCCACGCGGCAAAGGCGAGCACCCGAATGTTAATCAATACCTCGCCGGAGCCAGTGAGTAATTGGCTGGCCTCGATTAGCGAAGATGTCGCCGTTTTTGGTGGTTTGTGGGTGGCATTAAATCACCCCGTACTGTTCTTAATTGGTTTTGTCGTTTTTTTATTGTTGCTTATTTGGTTGCTCCCCAAGTTATGGCGGGGTATCGCGCGTATTTTCCGCAAAATTGGGCAGTGGTTGGGCTTAAGTAAAGAAACCAACGCGGCGTTGGCGGGAGCTGGCGAGGCGACAACGGAGTTGGCGAAGCCGAGCCCCCTCGTCGATGCATTGCAGGGCTTGGATGCGCTTCATCAATCGGGCGCGCTAAGTGATGCCGAGTACGCGACGGCGAAGGCCTCGGTTATTGCCGAGCACAGCAGTGCAGGCGCGAGTTAGTCTGCGCTACTAAAAACTGTGCGGTGTCGGGCGTTCTCAGCACAAACCCCATGCGCTGGCTGAACAAATGCGTTTTAATCTGCAGGCAGATAAGCGCGGCAGGTCAGCCTCGCGCCTTGGAATAGACAGTTGAGTGGCTAAATACGTGCGAATAATGGATTTTTACAGGTGTTAGTGCCAATGAGCTTTGCCCGAAATATGTGTCGTTTTGTTCTGTGTTTGTCGCTAACGATGAATGCCGCACACGCTGGACTAGTGCAAGATTTGCTTGAGCAGACGGGTATTTTGGCTGCTGTTAGCCCAGTTACCACGGCTGTTGGTATTGATCTTAACGACAGTCTGGGTGCGCTTGATGCTGGTCTGGCTGGCAATATACAGCCACTGGCAGACGAGTTGACTAGCCTCGCCGTGACAGATGACTTATTGGCGATGGATCAAGGCATATTGGCCGCGGACGAGGGTGGCGGGGCTGTGGCCATCGATGCGCTGGGTTCAGCCAAAGATCAACCCGCGTTGATACCTCTGGCGAATATCGATCCGGTTTTTGCCGCAGGCCGAATTCAGGCCGATGCTTACGCCTGCGCCGATGGCGATGGTGACGGCGTCTGTGATCAAGATGACCAATGTTTAAAAACCCCCCGTGGTATTAAAACCCTAGCCAATGGTTGTTATATCGATGGCCCTCAGGCCCAGCCACTGGACGGGGTGTTTTTTGCCCACGATAGTTCGCGGCTGAGCCTTGCCGCCAAAGCCGTTTTGGCTATGGTGGTTCCGGTTATTCAGCAATCCGATGCCAAGCGTATTGAGGTGGGTGGTCATACCGATTCACTGGGGGCCGGTGAGTATAATTTGCGTTTGTCTGAGGCCAGAGCAAATGCCGTGCGGAGCTATTTGTTGAGTCGGGGTGTGAGTGCTGAGCGTTTGGTCGCCAAAGGGTATGGTATGTCGCAGCCCCGTGCCGACAATAGTACTGAGGCTGGTAGAGAGACGAACCGACGCGTTGAGTTAAAGCGTCTGTAAACTGTGTATTCAACAAAAACCCGACATTACGATTAGCTGAATTGCCGGGGCCGATGTCCCGGCAAATATTTGAGGAGAGTTTGAATGGCAATTGATCTGCCACCGGTAATGCCCCCCCAGCTTGCGAGTCAAATACAAATAGAGGCCGCGGCGCGTGTTGAGACTGCGGCGATAACGGCGGTGATCGGCGGGATTAATATTCGCGTTGTTGGCAATACGCAGCTCTCTACCGCGCAAATTGAGGCGCTCTTAGCCGAGTCCGAGTCACCTTCAGACGCCATCACCTCGCTGACGCGGCGCTATTATAATGCTGGGCATTTACTGGTGAGTGTAAGCTATTACCGTGTTGAGAATACGGTCACGGTACTGGTGAGCCAGGCTGCGGTGAAAGGTGTACGCGGCAACCCGCAAGTCACCGCGCATTTCGCGAGCTTGGTTGGCGATCGCGATTTAAGTTTGGCGGAGTTTGATCGGGCGCGGGTTTTGGCCGATTTGCAAGCCGAGCGCGCGGGCTTGGCTTATAGCATTGCCTATGAGCAGCACTATGATAATCAGGTCATTCTTGATTTTCGAGAGCAAGTGCTTGTCGATCACGATGCCACCGATCTTGTTTTGGAAATGAGCAACAAGGGCAGCCGCTTCCTTGGTCGTTATTTTGGTCTTGCCGGCATTAAGCATCAATTTGCTAATGGCGCAGAGCTCAATGTGGCCTACCGAACTATTTTTGACGAGCTGGGTGAGGCGGGAGATGGCGACGATTATCAGCAGTTTGATTTTGGTGTTGAGCATCCCTTCCGCTTTGGTCTTTATGGTGTTGAAGCCAGTCATATTGAGTATCAGCGTCGGCCCCAATTCACGAGCAGCAGTACGGGTGGTGGCCTATGTTTGCCGCCGCTACTGAACTGCCCTGTTGTGACGAGCAGTGAAACACTGCATTTGGATGCAGAGATAGATAGTGTTGCGCTGTCGGGTGAGCAGCTGCTGTACAGCAACCCAGTGCGGCGCTGGACGGTATTTGAGCGGCTGGAGCACGTGAGTTCAGAGCTGCAATCGGCGGCTCAGGATGCGCCATTACTAGCGGAGCGCTATCAAACGCTGGAGCTCGGTGCTAAGTATTCCGTGCGGGGGCATTTGGTCGAGGCACCGTCTTATCTCAAGCTTCAATTGTCACTTAAAACCGGATTTGGCGACGGTGGCAGTTTTGCGACCGACACTGGCGAGGGCGTGAGCATCGGTAAGCGCGAAGCGGAGTTTTTCTTGCTGCAGCCAAAGCTGGGTTATAAGTTTGCCGTGGCGCCAGGCTATGAAGTGGCCTTGAATTTCAACGCTCAGTTTGCCGACAACACTCAGCTGCCTCAGCAACAACAGTTTGTCCTTGGTGGTATCAGCAGCATGAGTGCCTACTTGCCCGGCGTATTAATTGGCGATGACGGTTACTTTCTGCATCTCGCTGCCAGCGCCAAACCTCAGTGGTTGGGTTTGGCTTGGGAGTCGTCCTTGTTTGTTGAATACGCGGCGACGCACTTCAATAATGCCAGCGGTGACTTGGCGTCTACTCAGCGCTTGGCCGACGCCGGTTTCCGGCTCGCCTTGAAGCCGGGTTATGGCATTGAGACGGAACTACTGGCCGCCGTGCCGGTTATGGATGACGTCGTCGATGAGCCGCGTTTAGCGGCATTAGAAGCGGATTTTTTTTGGCGTCTGCGCTGGGTTTTTTAGGCGCCGAGCTTAATCGGCGAAGGCCTTTTCTAGTAGCTGGGTTAGGCTTGCCTGTTCTGCGGCGCTAAGTTTGCTAACGCGTGCCTGGTGCAGTTCGCTAATGCTAGCGCATAATTTTCCCGCCAAAGAGATACCCTCTGGGCTGAGTTGCACAAGTAGGCTACGCCCGTCATTGGGGTTTTCGGGGCGTAGAATTAAGTTGGAATGTTGTAAGCGATAGAGCACTTTCGTTAACCCCCCAGAGCTAAAGAGCATCGCTTTACACAGCTCAGTTGGGCTGAGCTGGTAGGGCGGGGCTTGGCGGCGCAAGGTCGCCAGTACATCAAACTCGGCGCTCGTTAATTGGTGGGCCTGCAAAGCGGCGCCCGACTCTTTCATAAAGCTGTCTGCTGCGCGAATAATGTATAAGACGGCGGGACTTGCGGCCCGGTGCATTTCTGGCCAGTGCTGCTTTTGCTGCTGGCGCAATTCTTTAATACTGATGCGTTTGTCATCCATGGCAGTAACTTATTTGCGGGCGAAGGTTTGGCTTCATGTTTGGCGCTGCGGTTCGAGGTGGTGACTGAATATTATCTTGCTAGCAAGGCAATTTCCAGCTATTATCTTGCTGGAAAGATAAAAGGTGTTTTATGTCCTCCACGCTTCCTCCCTTGCGGCTAATATTGCTGCTGGCTTTGATTTTTGCGCTCTCGCCCTTGGCAATTGATATGTATTTGCCGACGATTCCTGCGATTGCGGCTGAACTGGGTGTGCCAGCCCAAGACATTGCCGTAACGGTAAGTCTGTATATTCTCGGCTTGAGCTTTGGCCAGTTTTTTGGCGGGCCGATTAGTGATTATGTTGGTCGCCGCCCGACACTGTTTTTTGGATTGGCGCTTTTTGCGGTCGCGAGCTTAGTTATCGCTTCTACTGAGACGCTGTCGGTGTTTTGGGCTGCGCGGTTTTTTCAGGCCTTGGGTGGCGGCTTTGCCTCTGTAGTAGTGCCAGCGATTATTCGTGACCACACCGAGGGTCAGGATACGGCGAAATTGTTCTCGCAAATCATGTTAATTACCATAATTGCACCCGCACTGGCGCCCAGTATTGGCACCTTGCTTTATAGCTTGAGCGGCTGGAAGCTGGTGTTTTTGGTCTTGGCTGCCTACGCGCTTACGGTCTGCTTTCTGGCGAGTATTATTATTAAAAAGCGCGGCACTGATTCGCGCCCACCGCTAGTAGACAGCTTGCTCACCCGCTATAAATTTGTGCTGACCAATCGCACTGCAATGGCGTACCTGGTGGCGCAGAGCTTAGGTTTTAGCGTCATGATCACCTTTGTCGCCAATGCGGCGCTGGTGTATATCGACTTGTACGGCCAAAGTGAGGCGGTGTTTTCGATGTTGTTTGCGGGCAATATTGTCACCCTGGCCATCGCTAATCGCATTAATAACCGTCTGCTAAATACCGTTCCCGCTGAGCAAATTTTGCCTCGGGCGATGCTACTTTTGTTTGTTTTTTGTACGGGGCTTTTGTTGGTTACCGCTTTTTCACCACCGCTCTGGGTGGTGGTGCCCTTGGTCATGTTAGCCGTGGGTGCGCTCGGCGGCATAATGGGTAACTCTCAGGCTTGTGCCCTGCAATTTTTTCCCCAGCACAGCGGCATTGCCTCGGCATTAATGGGGAGTGCCCAATACCTTATTGGCGGCCTTATTAGTGGATTGTCGACGCAGTTTCACAGTGATTATATGTGGCCAATGACGTTAACGATGTTTCTTGCATCGGCTTTGGGCCTGTATTTTGTGCCAAAGTGGGACAAAAAAACCTTAGCTGTTTCGGCATAGCTCCAGCCACCGGAGTATGCCCTCACTGCGGTATTTTTGGCGGTGTAAAATAAAGTAAAAGAAACGTTTAAAATCTCGAGACTTTGCGTCGAGCGCAACAAGCCGTTTAGTTTCTAGGGCGGATTGCAGTGAGACTTTAGATAAGCAGCCTATTCCTAAGCCGGTTTCTACCGCGCGCTTTATGGCCTCAGTATGCTGCAGCTCTAGACGTATATTGAGGTCGGGTAACAGATCGTGCAGGGCGCGGTCAAAAGCCTGTCTGGTGCCAGAGCCGGGCTCTCTTAGTATCCACTGGGCTGAGAGTAAATCGGCATTGCTGAGGTTTTTCTTTGTTGCCAGAGGGTGGCTTGGGCTACAAAAAATTTGCAGTTCATCTTCGCGCCATTTTGTGACCTCAAGGTCGGGGTGGTGTAGCTCGCCTTCAATTAATCCCACATCTAAATCAAAGTTAAGTACTTGCTGGCTGATGGCGGCGGTGTTGGCGACATTGAGGGCGACCTTGGCCGCAGGGTGACGGCTAATGAACTCTGCCATGATGTCGACCGCAAGGTAATTGCCAATGGTGAGGGTGGCGCCAATTTTTAGCTCACCGACTTGATCGTGACGGCGAAAACCTTGTTCTAGCGCTTGGGCCTGATCTAACAGGGCCTCGGCCTGGGGGCGCAGTGCCCTGCCTAATTCATTGATTTGCAGGCGCTTACCAATACGGTCAAAAAGTTGGATGGAAAATTGCTGTTCCAGGTCTTTTAGGGCGCTTGACGCCGCCGACTGCGACATTGACAGTTGCTCTGCGGCGCGAGTGATGTTCTCGGTATGGGCGGCGGCGAGGAAAACTTCAAGTTGGCGAAGGGTATAGTGCATATTTATAAAACCGATATGAAAAATCATAATAAGTCGTTTTGCCGATAGCATAGCGCTCCCGTAGACTATTGGCAAATCGGGATTAAGGGGACGGCGCCCATCGCCGCAAGAGAGGTTAGCAGTGAGCAATATTATTCGTGAGCGAGTGACCAGCGTACACCATTGGAACGAGACTTTGTTTAGCTTTAAAACCAGTCGCGACCCGTCGTTTCGCTTTGAAAATGGCCATTTCACCATGATTGGCTTGCAGCAAGGTGATCGCCCATTAATGCGCGCCTATAGCATTGTCAGCGCGAATTACGAAGATGAATTAGAGTTCTTCAGTATCAAGGTTGCCGACGGCCCTTTAACCTCTAAATTGCAGCAGATTAAGATAGGCGATGAGGTGTTGATTAGCCGTAAGCCAACCGGCACCTTGCTGGCCGATAATTTACTGCCGGGTAAAAACCTGTACCTGCTCAGTACCGGCACTGGCTTGGCGCCATTTATGAGCATCATCAAAGATCCTGACGTGTACGATAAGTTTGAGAAAGTGGTGCTGGTGCACGGTGTGCGTTACGAGAGCGAGTTGGCCTATCAGGGCTTTATTCGCGAGCATCTGCCCAGCCACGAATATTTTGGCGAGGTAGTTCGGGAAAAATTGATTTATTACCCCACCGTGACGAGAGAGAAATACGCTAATCAGGGGCGCTTGACGGATTTGATTCGCAGCGGGAAGTTGATGCGGGACGTTGGTCTTCCCGCACTGAATACTGATGACGATCGCTTCATGATCTGCGGAAGCCCGAGCATGTTAAAAGACAGCTGTGCTTTACTGAATTCTGCCGGGTTTCAGGAGACCCGAGCGGGGGTTCACGGCCACTATGTAATTGAGCGGGCGTTTGTTGAGCATTAATGATGTGAATGCCCTATGGTTTTAGCGCAAAAAAGCTCCGAAACGGGGCTTTTTTTGTTTTGCGCAGCCTAAAGTACTTATTTTTGATCTGGGCGAGCGCTAATGGTGGAGTCCTAGCGGCGGCCTTGTTAAGTTAGTGCTCTTGAAATTCCATTTGTAATTGAGCGCCCAAGATGATCAAAAAAATTCTGTTGCTAATCGTCGTATTGATCGTAGCAGTGATGCTGTATCTGCAATTTGGTAATTTGCCAGAGCCCTTACCTGCCGACTCCCAGAGTAGCAAATGGCTGGAAAAGGGGATTTACGATGTTGATTATTTTGATGTGGAGCTGGTCGATACAACCCGGCCTAGCCAAGCCAATGGCGATTTTGCAGGGAGCGATGAACGACTGCTCAAGACACGTATTTGGTATCCCGAAGGTATTGCTGCGCCAGCTCCCTTGTTGATTTACAGCCATGGTTTTATGTCGACGCGAACCGGCGGCAGCTATCTTGCGGAACATTTTGCCAGTCACGGCTATATTGTTGCGGCAATGGATTACCCCTTAACCCATATGGGAGCGCCGGGCGGCCCCTTGGTAAAAGATGTGGTGAACCAGCCTGGTGATATTAGTTTTTTAATCGATCAGTTTTTGACCTGGGATAGCGATAGTAGCAGTCAGTTTTTTGAGAAAATTGATGAAAACCACATTGGCGTTATGGGTTTGTCCTTGGGCGGAATGACGTCGACCTTGGCGGCGTTTCACCCTGAAAACGCCGACTTAAGGATTGCGGCGGCGGTATCTATTGCTGGGCCGGTTTTTGTATTTGGCCCGGGTTTTTATGAGTCGCGGGATATCCCCTTTATGATGATTGCTTCACCTATCGACGCAATGATCGATTACGACACCAATGCCGCCACTATTCCGAAATATGTCAAAGGTTCGCTTTTGGTGACCATGCAGGACGCCTCGCACACCGCCTTTGCTACCCCTGGCCGCTATTTCCGCTGGCTGGACAATGCCGACATGGTGGGGTGCAGCATGGTGACACGTGGCCTTGCCAAAACCGACGATGAGGTTTGGTCTGATGCCTTGGGTTCGCCCGAACAGGGTATTATCACCGTGCCCCAGACCGCGTTATGCACTATGGACCCTTTGCCTAAGGCCATGAATCCAATTCGCCAGCAGTGGCTGACGACCCTGTCGGTATTCCCGTTTTTTGAGGCGCAATTTGCGTTGAGTGAACTGCGTCGTCAAGACGCTCGAGATTATTTGCTGAAAACATTGGCGACTGAGATTCCAGAGATCAGTGTGCAGCGCGGCACAAAATAATGCTCGTCGCAAATAAACAGCTATAGGCTACCTGCACGTGGTGTAGCCAGTTATATTAGAATGGCGAATAAAAACAAAATAAAACAAAAAACATAGAGGGGATAACAGAATGACAGTGGCTTTTTGGTGCGTCTTTATTGCGTGTTTACTACCAATTGTGAGCGCTTGGATTTGCGGCTATTTTCGCGCCAAGCAATTGGGCAGTGTTGATAATAAACATCCACGAGCACAGTACGCCCAATTAGAGGGTGCGGGTGCGCGGGCTTACGCGGCTCAGCAAAATGCCTGGGAAGCACTGCCGATTTTTATCGCAGCGGTTGTGATTGCTCATTTGGCAGGGGTTGCGCCTGAGCGCTCGGCAATTGCCGCTGAAGTGTTTATTGCGGCGCGCTTGCTTTACCCCATTTTTTATATCGCCAATAAAGATATCTTGCGTTCTTTAAGCTTTATGGTTGGCATCGGCGCCTGTGTTTCGCTCTTTATTATGGCGGCGTGAACGGTTTATGGCGTTAGCAAAATGGGTGTATAGCCTGCCGCTAGTACTATCTATGGCTACCATAGTCACGGCGGCACCAAAATCAACAAAAGCTGAAACGGATGAAGGTTTCGCTCCTCAATTAGAAGAGTTTTTACCGGTTGAGGAGCTTGCGCCGCCGCCGTCGCTGTTGCGTGCTGAACAAATTAAACGTGAGACCCTCGACAGTTTTCCCAGGGGAGGGCCAGATAGCATTGCTGGCTTGGGTGACTGGTGGTTGTCGAATGGCAAACTTTGTGTCGCGGTAAGCGATGTCGGCCACGACGCCGGAATTGTTGCTGGCGGTGGTACATTGATCGACGTGGCGCACTGCGACGCGGCGAATGATCAGTGGACGTACGCCAATATTTTAACTGGCCTCGCGAAAGAAACTGCGATTCCAGTGGCGAAGGTGAGTGCGGCGGTGCGCGATGGCAATGGCGAAATCACCACCGTGGGTGAGGCTGACGGCATTCGCCAAACTGTTATCTACCGTTTGCCAGAAGGTGCCGATAGCCTTGATATCGAGGTGGTTATTGAACGCCTCGGCAAAGGCAAGGCCGTGCATATGAGCGGCTTATTTACCTTGTACTCCCAGCGTTCGCTGACCCCGTTTAGTTTGTCTAGCTATGTTCCCGATGCGACTTTGGGCTTTGCCCATCCCGTAATTGACCGGAATAAGGTGTCGTCGTTACTCGCCGGAATGCTGCCGAGCGACTGGAATATTTTGGTTGGTGCAAATAGTTATGACAGTGAAGTGAGTTATGGCGTGCAGTTGCAATCTGCCGAGCTCATTACCAAAAACGGCAGCCGTCAGCCCTTGCCGCGATTTTTGGCGGTATTTCCTAATTACAGTTTGCATGGCTGGATGAGTCGACCGCTGTGGATTCAGAGTGAACGCTTGAATTGGCTTTCTATGCTGCAAAATCAATTCATGGATATTGAGCCGGGTGAAAAGCTGCTGTCAAAATTTAGGCTGATGGTCGGTGCCCGCAGTGATGTTGCGGCGATCACTGATCAAATATACCAGGGACCATTGCTGCGCGGTTACGTTAATGACAATGCGGTGTCGGTGGCCATTTGGGATCAAGATGACCGCCCGGTAAGCCAAGGTCGGGTTGCTGCCGACGGCAGCTTTAATATTCGACTACCCAAACATGCTCAATGGGTAAAAGTGCAAGCCAGTTCGCCCTGGGGGCAGAAGATAACCCGCGAGCTCTCTTTAATTGATGCCAAGAATGACAGCGGTCGCTGGGTATTTAGAAAGAAAGGTTTGCTTAAGTTGCCCAGTGGCAGTGCCATGAGCCTGCATTTTTTTGGTATTGGCGATACCGCAAATCCGGAGTTTGGCAATGATTTACTGGGCTATACGCAGGCCGGGGTATCCCTGCCTGGTTCGCTGCGGCGCAATAGAATTGATTTGGCGGGGGTGGCTTCTGATCCGAGTCAAATAGATTTGCCGCCGGGTCAGTATCGGGTGTTGGCGAGCCGGGGCCTAGAATACGATGTTAAAGAGTACTTGCTCACCATTGTCGCCGGAAAAACCAGCCACTTGCCGATTATTCCGCCGCGTCGGATTTGGCGGAGCGACGACTGGCGCTCGGCAGATTTACACGTGCACAGCGGCGCGAGTTTTGACGCAACTTTACCTTTTGATGAGCGGCTGCGCAGCTTTGTGGCCCAAGGTGCCGAGATTCTGGTTGCCAGCGAACACAACCGCCTGGTGGATCATCGGGATCGCGTGGCGGCGCTGGGTTTGACTGGGCAGGTGCAAGTCATTGTTGGCGCTGAGTTGACCGGCATGGCGCGCACAGCCAAGGCGCCGTTTACAGTGGGGCATAGCAATGCTTTTCCGCTGGATGCTAGCCCAGAGAGATTTGCTGGTGGTATTCCCGGGATCGAGAATCGCAGCTTGCGTGAAGTTATTGCAGGCGTGAAACAGATGGCGCCCAAAGCCTTGTTTCAGCTCAACCACCCTCGGGCTGCGGACCCGCTGGATGCCGACCTCGCGTTTTTCGACCATTTGTCAGTTGGGCGATCTTACGACCCGACCCAAGCTTTGGACAGTGTAAACAATGAAAGTCTGCTCGGTCCTGACCCAGTTTCTGGGTTTCGCGACATTGATTTCGATGTCCTAGAGGTGGTCAATGGCTCAGAGTTTGCGGTGTATAAGCAAATTCGCGACGATTGGTTTTCGCTGCTGAATCAGGGCGCGCGCCGCGCCGCTACCGGTAATAGCGACTCCCACGGTTTGCGCAGCGTAGTCGCTTCGCCCCGCAATTATGTGTATTTACCGGGGGCGGGCACTCTTCCCTTAGATGAACACTTGCTGACCGAGGCGATTCGAGGCGGCAGAAGCTTTATGAGTACCGGCCCGTTTTTGGCGGTAACGCTGCGCAGTGACAGCGAAGATATTGGTTTAGGTGGTTTGTTTCGCGGCGGGCGAGGCGAATTGCACGTGCAGATTGATGCCGCGCCCTGGGTGTCTGTTGAGAAGCTGACGGTGTGGGTGAACGGTAAAATATACCGGCAGTTAAAGGCCTCGGCGGGAGATCACAAAGTGATTGATCTCATCACCGATGGCGACGCGTATGTAGTCGTGGAAGTGGAAGGCTCGCCGGGGGCGGTATACCGAGCGTTAATGCCGGGCTTGGCACCGCTGGCTTTGAGCAATCCTATTTACATCGATGGCGACAGTGATGGTCAGTGGCGAGCGCCCTTAGCAATGAACTAGTCTATGCTTGATACTGTCATAGTCGTCATGTTGAATATAAAGTAAGTTCATAGCAGGCGTGATTTATTGCCGTGAATAGTGGCGTGTTTTTTTGTCTGATGCCTGTGTCATCATAAGGCAATAATGATTTGACCATAAACAAGGGGGTTCACTGATGAATATTTCTATTAAGGCTGGCCGTTGGAGTGCATTGTTAGTCGCGGCAGTCTTTGCCACGGCGTGTAGCATTGACCCATACACCGGTGAAGAAAAAACCAGTAATACCGCCAAGGGCGCAGGTTGGGGTGCTTTGGGCGGTGCAGTACTGGGTGCAGCCGTTTCCAGTAAAGACGACCGTAAAAAGGGTGCCCTGCAGGGTGCTGTGGTTGGTGCCGCGGCTGGCGGTGGCTATGGCTACTATATGGATCGCCAAGAAGCGAAGTTGCGTGCTCGCCTCGAAGGCACGGGTGTTCGCGTTGAGCGGGTTGGCGACAGCATTAAGTTGATCATGCCTGGCAATATCACCTTTGATACCGGTAGCTCGGCCATTAAAGGCGGCTTCCACAGTGTCTTAGATAGCGTGGTTTTGGTAGCGAAAGAGTTTGATAAGACGTTGATGCAAATCAATGGCTATACTGACTCTACCGGTTCATTCCAGACTAACCAGAGCCTGTCTGAGCAGCGTGCTAACAGCGTCGGCCGCTACTTTATGAATCAGGGTGTGGCTGCAAGCCGAGTTCGTACCACTGGCTACGGTCCGCGTGACCCCATTGCTGACAACAGCACTGCCTCAGGTCGCGAGCAAAATCGCCGCGTAGAAATCGAAATGCTGCCAACGCAATAAGCGCATTTTGATGAAGCAGGGGCGCCGACTGGTGCCCCTTTTTTATGTCAATAAATCGTGTTTTAAAGGTGCTTTGTGCATGAGACTTACAACTGTTATCACGGTACTTTTCAGCCTGCTGCTCTCGGCCTGTGCGGCGTTTAACCCTATTGAGAAGCCTCAGGTGGCCATTACCCATATTAAAATGGCACCCGGCAATGGCTTTCAGCAACAGTTGCTGGTGGGCTTGCAACTGGATAACCCGAATAGTTTTGCGGTGAATTTGGGCCGCTTACGCTATCAGCTCAGTTTGCAGGGGCAGGCCTTGGCGGGGGGGAGCTTAAATGAGTCGTTCAGCTTGCCGGCCAATGGTCGCACCCAAATCGTGGTGCCCGTTGATGTTAATTTGCTCAGTGGTATCGGTGTGTTACGGGCCGTAATGAACAGTATGCAATCTGAGTTGGATTATCAGTTGAGTCTGACGGCGGCGGTTGAGAATTTTGGCTTGGGTGATATTACGATAAACAAAAATGGCAAGGTGGGTATGGGCGCCGCAGCGCCCTAATTCATCCCGTTTGGCTGGTCTCAGGCCGTGAGCGCTGCGCTGGCGGAGTTGGTGCCGCCTAAGCTGTCATGTAAGCAGAGCAGCTGCTGAGTGAGCTTGTGGGCGGGCGCAAAATGGATCATTGGGCTCTGCCGGCTGCGAGATTCCTTCATTTTTACTGAACTGCTCAGGTACTGCTCAAAAATGGGCAGGCCATTTTGCTTCATGCTTTCAATCAACTGGGTGGGCAGGGTGGCTTGCGCTTGGAATTGATTGACGACAATGCCCTCCAGCTTGAGGTTTTCGTTGTGATCCTCGCGGATTTCCTCGACGGTTTCCATCAGCCCCATTAAGGCGCCCTGGGAAAAACTGTCACAGTCAAAGGGGATTAGCAGTGCGTCAGCGGCAATGAGTGCTGAGCGGCTGTAAAAATTCAGGGCTGGCGGGGTATCAATATAAATATGCTCGTACTCAGCCTGTAACTTATTCAAGGCGTCCCGGAGTTTGTATATTTTGTGGCGAGTTTCCAGTTCCCGTTCTATTACCGCGAGTTCGGGGTGTGACGGCATTAGGTACAGATTTTCGAACTCGGTTTCATAAATGCAATCCGCCGCTTCTTTGCTTTTGCCGAACAGGGACAGTTTCTGTTTAAAGAAGTCGGCTGCGTTGTCTTCCAAGTCGCGGAACTGGGCGCCAATCAGGTATTCGCTGCTATTGCCCTGAATATCGAGGTCGATAACCAAGGTTTTGAAGCCTTTCCAAGCGCTGATAGCCGCTAAATTACAGGTGATACTGGTTTTGCCAACACCGCCTTTTTGATTAAAAATCACCCGCTTCATGAGTCTGTCCTGACGTGTATCGCTGAAAAGAGAATCCTAGCAGTTCTCGTGCCATGGTGCTATGACCCTCAGTCAGCAAGTAAGCTGCGGTGGGGGTCATTGCACTATTGGGGGAATATTGCCCAGGGCTTGCTGAGGCTTATGCCTTTTTACGCATCCATTCTCCGGTGCGCAGCGCGCCAAACAGCATAACGATGGCATAGCCTTCGACAGGCGCGGTGTAGCTGGCGTGGATCTGTTTGCGAAAAATAATACACTCAATTAAATGGGCGACGACAATGGCTAATCCACCCCATTGCAACCAGAGGCTGTATTCACCCAGTAGCGGAAAGAAAAAGTTAATGGCGAAACTTAACCAAAAAGCGAGCATAAATATTTTGCCGAAATTATTCATAGTAAGGGGAGCCTTTGTCCTTATTGTTGATGGAGGCATAATGCGGCATTGGCCGCAGCGCTTCAATATAAGTTAATATTCTGTAACGCAAAAACAGGTAGAAAAACGATGTATACGGGAATTGTTCACGGCGCTTACCCACTGACGTCGGTAATACGAAAGACCGGGCTCAGCCAGTTGTCACTAGAGTTGCCTCAGGCCTTATTAGAAGATATCAGCATTGGTGCCAGCGTCGGCTTAGACGGTGTGTGCATGACGGTGACTGAAATAAAGGGTCAGCAGCTTAGTTTTGACGCCATGCAAGAAACCCTCACGCTCACCACCTTGGGGGGCTTGGAGGTTGGCGATTTAGTTAATGTAGAGCGTTCCGCTAAGCAGGGCGCGGAGATTGGTGGTCATAATATATCGGGTCATGTTGATGGCTGTGCGGAAATTGTTGCCGTTGAACAAACCGAAAATAACTGCAGTCTGCATTTCCGTTTACCGCCGAAATTGACAAAATACGTATTTAAAAAAGGCTTTATTGGCGTGAATGGCTGTAGTTTAACAGTTGCCGATTATCAGCGCGGGGAGGGGTGTTTTAGTGTGTGTCTGATTCCCGAAACGCTGCGGGTGACCAATTTAGGGCAAAAGGGCGTTGGTGACTGGGTGAATATTGAGGTAGATCGTCAAACCCAGGTGATTGTGGATACGGTAGAGCGGGTATTGGCTGAGCGGTTTAGTGATTAGCAGCGCCTGATAACCAGCGACCAAAGTGATCGCTGGTTGGCAAGGCCTGACTTTTAGCTTTCAGGCATTAAGTTATTGACCCGTTCAAGGGCGTCTACGTACTCATTGATCAGTCTGAAGATCACGCCACGGGTCGATTCGACGTGATTCATCTGGCCGACGACTTGACCGACGGGGTTAAACGCGATTTTCTGGCAATCACCAACCGACGCATAGCGAGCGGTGCGGCGAATACCGTCGCCACTGACCAAGCCCTGCAGAGGCATGCCAAGTGGGTCTGGGGTGTCGGGGCGATCCCAGGCTTCAGTCCATTCATTTTTTAGCATGCGACAGGTTTTTCCCGTCCATGAGCGTGAGCGTACAGTATCTTCGCTCGTTGCTTTGAGTAGCGATTCTTTTTGTGCGGGCTCGGCGTGCGCTTCTTCAACCGTCAGCCACAGTGAGCCTGTCCACACCCCTGCGCAACCCATGCTCATTGCGGCAAGCATTTGCTGGCCACTGCCAATGCCGCCCGCCGCGAGTACGGGTACCGGCGCAGCCGCTTCCACGCACTGAGGCCAAAGCACCACAGATCCAACGTCACCGGCGTGACCGCCACCTTCGCCGCCCTGGGCAACAATAAAGTCTAGGCCCGCTTCTTTGTGGGCCTTGGCCTGTTTAACCCGGCCGCAGAGGGCGCCGACGAGACGACCGCTGTCCTGAATCATTTTCACCTTATCTGCGGGTGGGGTGCCTAGTGCATTGGCGATAAGCTTGCACTTTGGCCGGGTGAGCGCTTCAACGAGCAGTGGCGTGGCGGTGGCTTCTGTCCAGCCGAGTAAGCCCATGCTGTGACTGCCGTCAGGCCACTCTGGCACGCCAGCATCGGCGAGTAATTTTTGAGCGAAGTCGATGTGTTCTTTCGGCACCATTTTCCACAATTCTTTTTCAAGGTCTTCTGGGCTCATATCGCCCATGCCTTCATATTTTTGCGGAATTACGATGTCAACGCCGTAGGGTAGGTCGCCGATATGCTCATCTATCCAGTCCAGTTCCGCCTTTAGCTCTTCTGGCGAAAAGCCTACCGCACCAAGAACACCAATGCCGCCGGCCTTGCTGACCGCTACAACCACGTCACGGCAGTGAGTGAATGCGAAGATGGGATACTCGATGCCGAGCTTTTTACATAAATCGGTATACATTATTAGCCTCTGCCTACTAGCGGGGTGCAATTTGAGCGCACCCTAAATTGATGACATTAGTATTGCGGAGGGGATGACCGGTAACAATGACGGAAGCAATCAATTGCTAATGACGAAAAAGATCAGCCTAAATCCCTTTAGCGTTGGCGAGGTACTTGTACATAGCGCTTGCGCAGCGTAAAAAGTGAGGAGTAGGCTCATTGTTATTCTTACTGGAATGCTGCTAAAAATGGACCATATTAAATCTATTAGCGCTCGTATTTTGCTTTTGCAGATTCGTCATCGGGCATTGGACGAAGAAATAACGCAGTTGGCCGCGAACCCCTATCAGAATCAGTTACTACTGCAGCGACTTAAAAAGGAAAAATTACGTATTAAGGATGATATCGAGTTACTCAAGGACGATCTGATTCCCGATTTAGATGCATAATTGCTCACTACTACACGAATTTATTTTTTTAGTGCGTTGTTGTGAGATATATCGCACGTGCCGTGCTGGTGTTTTCCCCTATTGAATCTTTCAAATAGGGGGATAATAGCCCTTGTCTGGAAGGCCAAGGCATTCAACGGATTGGGTGCGACATCGGATGTCGAAATTCTAAAAACCGGAGCAAGTAATTGCTCCGGTTTTTTTATGCGTTGAGCTTTGCTCTGGGCTTGCTTATGCTCGGCATCTTTTCTTTAGGCTTGGGTCAATATGAGCGACCGCAACTTCGACGGCATTGCAGATCGTTTCCGCAAAAATATTTATGGCAATGCCAAGGGTGAACTGCGACTAGCGCTGTGTTGGCGTGAACTATTGGCGCAGCTACCGGCGCTGAGTCAGCGCTCAAGCTTGGCGGTGTGGGATGCGGGTGGCGGCTTGGGGCAGATGAGTATCCGGCTGGCCGAGCTTGGCCACCAGGTACTGTTGAACGATATCTCCGCCGATATGCTCGCAATTGCCGAGCAGGATATCGCGGTGGCTGGGGTAGCGGATCAGGTTTCTTTAGCGCTGGCGCCAATTCAGCAGGTGGTCGTGAATCCGGCTAAGCAGCAGGCGTTTGATTTGGTGCTTTGCCATGCCGTATTGGAGTGGGTGAACGACCCAAAAGAGGTGATTGCTGCGCTGGTTGCGGGAATGCGTCCCGGTGGCTACCTGTCGCTGATGTTCTACAACCTCAATGCCTTGATTATTAGTAATATGGCGAAGGGCAATTTGTATAAGTTGCGCGACCGGGATTTTGCCGGTCACCCCGGAGGGCTTACACCACCAGCGCCTCGGCAACCCGAAGAAATGATTGCTGCGCTTGAAGCCGCTGGGCTGGAGCTGGTCGCCAAGCGCGGAATTCGCCTTGTTTACGATTTAATGCCCCGAGCGGTGCGGGCCGAACGCAGTGTGGCTGATGTCTTGGCGCTAGAGTGGCAATACGGCGACCAAGAGCCTTTTTGGGCGCTGGGTCGCTATGTGCATTTGCTGTGTCGATTGCCTGGGTAAACTTAAGCACTCATTAAGCGTTGCGAAATTGAATTCCGAGCTTTTGGTAAACCGAACCGAGTATCCACAGTGGGCCAATCAGTAAAAATAAAATATTGGTAAAAAACGAGGGCTGTTGGGCTTCGGCTTTGTGGCCAATAAACTGCATTACCCAGGCAATAATCCAAATTGCCCCAGCGGGAATCCACAGCGCTAAAGGTACATAGGCCTGGTAAAGCATAATGCTAGCGGCGAGTAGTATGACAAAGGGCAGCATGCCCAGGGCTAAACGGACAGATAGATAGCCGTAGAAAAACATCGCGGCAATGAGCAATATTTGGCCAAGATTGACCGTGGTGTAAGGAATGTTGACCAGCCACAGTAGGGCTACGGTACACACTGCGATGGCCGGTACACACCAAATATGGATGCTTTTGTTACGGGGGTTTTGGTGAGAGGCGTCGTATTCGTCTAGCCACTGATTCAGGGTGCGCACAGCGGGTATCTCCAGCAGGGGGTTAAAAACCGTAAACTAGGCCAAGCGTTGCACATCGTCAATGGCCGAATTGACGATGTAAAATGGCATTTCGATTTAAGTCTTAAAATATTAGCTGGCGGCGTGCAGCCTAAGCGAGCTCAATACGCATGAATGCTCGGGTCTTTTTGCGACCTGCCAAGGTGGCGCCTAGGTCCAATAAGCGCATTTGCAATCCATATTTTTCCACAAGACTGCGGTGGGCGATCACGCTTTCTTCTGCGTTAAGCAAATAGGCTGAGGCACTGTGATCTTCACCAAGACGTTTACCTAAAACGGTGCAGGCAGCAATTTTGCACTCGCTGAAGTTACGTAGACGCTTTACTTTACCGGCATCGCCAGCTGAAAAAGCGTAAATGGCATGTTCATCACCCGCGCACCACACCGGCGTGGCGACAAAACTGCCGTCGCGTTTTTTGGTACTTAATAAAATATAGTTCGCTTTGTGTAGGGGCTTCATGGTGTGTTTTTCACGGTGATAGAAATGACACTAGTGTGGCGTGTGCCACTAAGGCTGGCAAGAGCGGCTTAAAACAGCCCTGCAGTGTGAATGGTTTCGTTCTTATTTGCCGCCAGTGCTGGCGGCAAATAGGGCATCTAAATTTAAGTAAGCGGTGCTGGAGTTGTTTTCCGGCTCACTTAATACAGTGCTGCGATACAATAAAATAGCCCGGTCAGTACGATGGATATTAGGCTAAATTTTGCACCCTGTTGCGCAAACGAATTTAAAGTGTCGCTGTTTGTGCGCATATCGGTTTTCATATTGCTCTCCTAATAGAGATCGTAAATTATGCTAGACCAGCAAAGCTAGCGACTATGCCAATGGTAACAATTGCTAATAGGCTGTATTTGGCAGCGAGTTCAGCAAAAGAATTGAGGTCTTGGCTTTCGATAGCGGCTTGTAAATGGCTCATGGTGTTTCTCCGGTATATGTTTTGTTGTCTGTCTTGATGACGTAGCCAGTATACGAAGAATCAATCTTTTATTGGGTTACTGATGAGGCGGGCGTTTCGCGGGTGTTGGGCAGATTTAATGGCTTTTTTAATTTATTGGTCATGTGTCTTAGCGTGGTAATACAAGGACTTAGGGCTTGTATTACCTATAGTTTAGCTGGCGGTTAAGGCCCGGTAATCATGGCGCCGGGGTTAAATCCTTGTAATACAGTGATTTTTTCCGGCTTTCGATTACAAACTAGGCGTAATTCACCGGGGCGCTGTTTGCTAAATTAAAGTCTCGGAGCATCTCGCCCACTAAAAATGTCTCTACTGCCACAGTGCCGCGAGCAAACCAGTCTTTGGCCTCTTGCAACGTGCCCACCTCGTAAACCAATAAAGGCCAGGGCAGGCAGCGCAAATCTGCCTCGGGTGGTACACAGTGCTTATCGCAAAAAATAACTTCGGGCTTGAGTGCGGCGAGGGTGGCCAGCTGCCAGTCTGGCCAATAATCAAAGACGGCCGCAAAGCGCTGCCAACCCGCTTGTTGGGCATAAATTAAGGCATCAAGCTCAAAGCTAATGAGTAGGCAGCGGTCGGCCACTGGCCTGAGTACCTTAATGACGGCATCGACTACCTTAGCGGTACCAAAATGATTGAGACTTTCGGCCTTTATTTCAACGTAGGCATTTGCGTTGGGGTAGGTGCGTAATAAGTCGACGATGTCCGCTAGCAAGCACATTGGGTTATTGTGAAATTTGTCGCCAAGGCGTTCTGCTTCTGCGGCATTTAAACTGAGTAAGGCCTCGGCGCTAAAATCCCAAATCAAGCCTTCGCAGCCACACATCCGGTCTAAGTTAGGGTCGTGGAATACAAAGGGTACACCGTCGGCGCTGAGCTGAACGTCTAGCTCAATATTGAGCGCACCAACGGCAAGCGCCTCTTGGAAGGCAATTAGCGTGTTCTCGGGGTAGTGTTGGCGCCAGCCGCGATGGGCAATAAAATTAGTGGCCTGCATAGGATCCCCATTGATGTGCCATAACGATGGCTAATGGTTTTTACTGTAGCGCTAAATCGCGCTTTGTGGGAGGGCATTTTGGGCGTTGTCGCCCTGTTAATAAACAAAGAATGTACTGATGCTCGGTATGACCGTAGCAGCCGATCATGGCATCGTTACATTCTGTTTTTATTAGGTAAAGGTCTGCTGGAGAAGTAGCTATTAAATGCGTGCTGGCCGCCGAAGTGATTCCAAGGGTTTGGAGTAGTAAAAGATCGAACAGATGGCGTAGATCGTAGCCCTGCGGAGGCAGGGGTAGGAGCGGGGTGAATACGTTTGGCGCAGGCGTCTAAGCCCAAGCTTCTTAGGCGGAAATAGACTCCTGCCTGCGCAGGAGTGACGTTCAATTATGGTGCGGGTGATGTCCAATTAGGGTGCGGGTGATGTCCAATTAGGGTGAGGGTGACGTCCAATTAGAGTGAGGGTGGCGTTCAATCTTCGCAGGAGTGGTGCGCAGGCGGCCGATAAGGTCGGATATCGGTGCTGCCGTCCCTGCGCGTCATCTCTGAGTAGACCGGGACGGCTATCCTGCTAGACCTTCGACTTCAGACATTCTCTTGCGCGAATATCTTGGCATTTTACTAACTTTCGCTCAGGCCAGGATAAACATCAACTTACGCTGAAAATCATCGAGCTCAGATACCTTTACATTCACGATCTGCTCTAGCTGATAATTGCTGTGGGCACTGTGCAGGCGCAGGGTGTCGGCGTCGAAGCTTAATTTTTCGGTAATGGTGCGGGCCTCAACAAAGCCGCTAATACCGTAATCTACCAATTCTACGGTGAAACCACCGCCATTGACGTGGGCAATGCGGGCCGGGTAAACCGTGTCGCTAGTGTTCGTGGCAAGGTACTGGTATTGCAGCCACTGCTCCATCTGATTGCTGGCTTGACGGCCGTTGCGCAGGGCTTCTTGTAAGCTCGTTGCGGTTTCTTCATCTGGGCGCTGAATGCTTTCGCCGCGAAGCTTGGCGCGAATACAGCGCTGTACTATAAGGTCGCTGTATTTGCGCAGTGGCGAGGTAAACGTGCTGTAGCGTTCTAGGCCAAGGCCGAAATGGGGCTTTGGCTCAGCACTAATGCTGCCGGGCTGAAGCATGCGGGCAAATATACTGCGCAGTGGGAGGCTGGATTCGCTCGCGTCACAGGCTTTAATGAGGGCTTTATAACCCTCTAGGCTGCTTATGTCGCAATCAATCAGCTCAGGTAATTCTTTGGCGATCACTTTGCGTACATTGTCGAGACGGTCTTCACGCAAACCCGCGTGGCTTACGAACAGTGCTGGGGCGTCGCCTAACCATTCCGCCACACTGCGGTTAGCGGCAAGCATGCACTCCTCCACCAATCGGTGGGCGTCGTTGCGCTCAACTTTAATAATGGCTTCGATTTTACGGTGCTCGTTGAGCTGAAAATGGAAGTCTGCTTGTTCTGGCATCACAATGTGATGTTCGCGGCGATAGCGGTTTAAGGCTTGGCTGGCGGCGTAAAGCTCGTTTAGTGCTGGGTAGCCTAAATCCATTTTGCCGTGAATATGGGCGTGTACATCGGTGTAACTTAGCTTGGCGTGGGAACGGATCAGCGCCTCGCTAAATTGAATGTCACTAATATCGCCATCAATACCAACCTGCAGGGTGCAGACAATCGCGGCGCGATCTTCGTCAGCGAGCAGTGAGCAGGCGCCCTGCGAAATGCTATTGGGTATCATCGGCTGGGTAAAGCCTGGCAGGTAAACGCTGCTGGCGCGTTGTTTGGCGGCGATATCAGTCGGGCTGCCCGGCGCTATTACCGCGCCAGGATCGGCAACGGCAACTTTTAGCAACCAGCCTTGCGCATTGCTTTGAGCCCATAGCGCGTCGTCTAGGTCACGGGTTTCTGCCGAGTCGATGGTGACAAACGGTAAATCCCGCAGATCTTCGCGGCCGTCTAAGTACTTATCTTCGGTTATACCGCAGCTCGCGGGCCAGTCTCTAGGCAGTTTGAATTTGCGCTGAGTGTATTTGCCTTCGATACCGGGTTGATCGGGACTGCCGATATTTTCAAGTACCTTTACTTGGGATTTGCCGTCTTTAAAGGGGTGCTGTGCCACTTGGCAGTACAGGAGATCGCCTTCGGCGCATTTTTTCCGCTGTGAAGGCGGAATAAACAGCAATTTGTTAAAGCGCGGCAAGTCGGGTTCTACAAAATGGCCCTGGCCCCGCACCACATAACGACCGGTGAAACAGTCCAGTGGGCTGTCGATCAGTTTTTCCAGCTCGGCTTTAAATTTGCCCTTGTCGTCGGTGTGCACCGTAATCTTTACGCGATCACCGGGAAATACCCGCTGCATATCGTCTGGCGCCAGAAATACATCGCGGTTGTCGTCGAGGCGAACAAAACCGAAGCGGCGTTGACTGCCGCGAACTTCGCCCTCACCTTGGTCTTTGGTTTCAACAATATGAGTTTTGAGTTGGCGGAGTTGCTGCAGGGCATTTTTGTCGAGCATGGAGGCCTGGTACCTGTATTCGGGTCGCTAAAAAGGGGTACAGGGTAGCGGAAATGCGCTGCTGAGTCTTCCGATATCAAAGTAATAACGGTTGACATTGATGGCCATCGCTTTTAATAATCAAGCTACGCTGTGTTGTATGGAGCGGGCTGTTGCCGCCAAACTCTTATAGCCTACGGGCTGACAGTAACAAACCTTTCGCGCTTCGCGTCTACGCTGCGCCGTCGCTACCGTTTTACACCCTTCTTTTTGATGCCCTTGTTTATTCCCGGCCCCATTGTGCTCAAGCTTCGAAGACGATGATGTGCCGATTTTTCGCTATGTTGCCAACAGAGAGTCCCCTATGGAAAAAATCTTTGTTCTTGATACCAATGTTCTATTGCATGACCCGATGGCGCTAAGCGCCTTTCAAGAGCATCGGGTCGTTATCCCGATGACAGTGCTGGAGGAACTCGATCACATCAAGGACAGGCGCGACAAGGATGTGAGTCGCGAAGCGCGAATTGCCATTAACGCTATAGATAAAATTTTATTCAACGCCAGCCCCAAGGCAATACAAGAAGGGGTGCCCATTCCCTCTGCCCGTAATAACGACTTGAATGGCAGCCTGGCTATATTTCCAGATCAATTGATTAACCACGACACTGGTGCGCCCTATCTCGATGGCAGTGAACATCAGGCCAACGATAACCGGATTATAAATGTTGCCCTGTATTTGCAGTTAAAAGCTCCTGAAGCCTATGTTTGCTTGGTCACCAAAGACATCAATATGCGCCTCAAGGCCAAAGGCTCCGGCTTGGAGAACGTCGAGGACTACCGTAAAGATCGAGTGTTAGAAGACATTCAGTATATGGCCAAGGGCTATGAGCATTTGGCGGGAACATTGTGGGAGTCAGTCGATAAGGTCGACACTCTGCGGGAGGGCAGTCAAACCATCCATGTGCTCAACCGGGAGCTGTTGCCGAAGGCGCATATTAATCAGTTTGTTTACGACGACAATGATTTTGTCGGCATGGTGCGCTCACTTGATGAGCATAAGCTAGAGCTGCTCGATCTCAGTCGTGATCAGTTGATGCACCAGCGCATGTGGGGCTTGAGTCCGCGCAATTTTGAACAGGCCATGGCGTTTTTTCTCATCGCGCAAAGTCATATTGATATGACGGTGATGACGGGCCCTGCTGGTTCCGGTAAAACGCTAATCGCGCTCGCGTATGGTTTGCACGCCATTTTAGAAGAAAAACGCTATGACAAAATGATTGTGGCGCGCTCTACGCCGCCGATGGCTGAAGACATAGGTTTCTTGCCTGGTACTGAAGAAGAGAAAATGGCGCCTTGGCTGGCGGCCTTTGAGGATAATTTGGAGGTTTTACACGGCAGCGATGAATCGCCTTACAGTAGCATTGAGTACGTAAAAGACAAGGCGAATATTCAATTTAAGTCACTGAATTTTATGCGAGGCCGCTCCTTTAATAATGCCTATATTGTCATTGATGAGGCTCAGAGCCTCACGCAGTTTCAATTAAAATCCATTATTACCCGGGTGGGGGTGAACTCAAAAATCGTGGTCTTGGGCAATTTAGCGCAGATCGACAACAAATATATTTCGCCGTTGACCTCGGGGCTTACGTATCTTGTTGAAAAATGTAAGAATTTCGAACATGCGGGAATAATGCACGTCAACGGCATTGAGCGCTCGCGACTGGCGGCATTCGCTGAAGAAAATCTCTAAGCCTGGGGCGCGGCTAATGCGTTTGTTGGGGTTTTAATAATGTCAATACGGTGAATCCGAGCTAGAGCTTGACGCGACTTAAGACTAACGTTAACTCGCTAAAGACTGAAACTTGGAGGGCGTTTATGGACATGACACACGATAAGCGTAAAGCAGCCCCCGGGGTGCCCGATAATGCCTTGAGCATGCTGACAGATTTGCAAAAAATCGCTTTGCGGCGCATCGAAAATTTCGGTTGGCAGTTGAAGTTTATCCGCCATCCGAGCTTTGAGCCGCCATTAGTGGTGGTTGAGAACTCGACCGGTGTCAATATTGGCGTTTTAGAAGAAGACGGTGGGGTAAACTTAAATCCGCAAATTATCTTGCGCGACTAATCCCTGTTATCGCTTAACCAAAAAACTTAACCACCTGCTGGTCGGGGTCACGGCTGGCCTTGGCATCGTGAAGCTTTTGTAAATATGCTTCCCACTTAGCCTCTTTGGTTTCGCACAGCTCCCGCAAATAAGCCCAAGAAAAAATACCACTGTCGTGGCCGTCGCTGAACACCAGCTGCAACGCGTAATTGCCCACCGGAATTAGCTCAGTAATCTTCACGTGCATTTTGCCGGTTTGCAGCGTCTCCTGTCCCGCGCCATGACCCCGCACCTCAGCCGAGGGCGAATGCACCCGCAAAAACTCAGCGTCCAAAGCAAACTGCTCACCGCTGGCGTAAGTGAGTTCCAGCTGCTGGGACTGCTTGCGAAATTTAATGTCGGTAGGCGCTTGGCTCATGGTGGTGTCCGTTGGTGGCTAGATGCTGGACGGGAGACGGGAGACGCAAATTCAGTAACAGCGTTTTCCGTCTCCCGTGGCGCGTTTTGCGTATCAGAGAATAAAGCGGCTCAAATCCTCATCCTTCGCCAATTCACCCAATTGCTCATTAACGTAATCGGCATCAATTTTTACTGGGTCTTTGATGTCGCCAGCGTCAAAGGAGATTGATTCCAGTAGGCGTTCGAGCATGGTATGGAGGCGGCGAGCGCCGATGTTCTCAGTGCGCTCGTTCACTTCCCACGCGGTTTCGGCTATGCGGCGAATACCATCGGCGGTGAATTCAATGCTCAAGCCTTCGGTTCCTAGCAATGCCTGATATTGCTCAGTCAATGAGGCGTGGGGCTCGGTGAGAATGCGCTCAAAATCTTCAGGTGTTAATGCTGAAAGCTCTACCCGAATCGGCAAGCGGCCCTGCAGTTCTGGGATTAGGTCCGATGGCTTGCTGAGATGGAAGGCGCCTGAAGCGACAAACAAAATATGGTCGGTGCGAATGACGCCGTGCTTGGTGCTGACCGTACAGCCTTCAATGAGCGGCAATAAATCCCGCTGTACACCTTCGCGAGACACATCGGCGCCACCGGTTTCTTGGCGCTTGGCGACCTTGTCTATTTCATCAATAAAGACAATGCCGTTTTGCTCGGCGGCTTCTACCGCACGGGCTTTCAGTTCCTCTTCATTGATTAGCTTGGCGGCTTCTTCGTCTTGGAGCTGTTTGGCGGCGGCTTTAACGGTTAGGCGACGAGTTTTTTTGCGGTCACCGCCCATTTTGGAGAACATGCCTTGTAGCTGATTGGTCATTTCTTCCATGCCCGGCGGGGCCATGATTTCTACGCCTATCGGTGCCATATTGAGTTCTATTTCAATTTCTCGGTCGTCGAGTTCGCCTTCTCGAAGTTTTTTGCGGAATAGTTGGCGAGTAGTGGTATTGCGCTCTTCGTCAGTGGCCTCGCCACGGGCAGCTGGCAATAAGGCGTCGAGAATGCGCTCTTCGGCGGCGTCAGCGGCGCGGTGGGCCACTTGCTCCATCGCCTGTTCGCGATACAGCTTAATCGACACATCAACTAGATCGCGGATAATGGATTCCACGTCTCGACCGACATAACCTACTTCGGTGAATTTGGTGGCTTCAACCTTAATGAACGGCGCGTTGGCGAGTTTGGCCAGACGGCGGGCAATTTCAGTTTTGCCGACACCGGTGGGGCCAATCATTAAAATGTTCTTGGGGGTGATTTCGTCGCGCAGCTCTTCATTAAGCTGCATGCGTCGCCAGCGATTGCGCAGGGCAATGGCCACCGCGCGCTTGGCATCACTCTGACCAACAATGTGTTTATCTAATTCGTGAACAATTTCACGGGGTGTCATGGTCGACATGGAGACTCCGAAGGCGCCCTTGGGCGCTAGTATTCCAAAGATTCAATGGTGCGGCTGTGGTTGGTGTAAATACAGATATCACCAGCAATGGTCAGGCCTTTTTCAACAATATCACCGGCGCTAAGCTCGGTGTTGTCCATGAGTGCCCGGGCCGCCGCGGTGGCAAAGGAGCCGCCGGAGCCAATGGCAATCATATTGTCTTCGGGTTCGATGACGTCACCATTGCCGCTGATAACCAGGGTGGTTTCTTTGTCGGCGACAATCAGCAGGGCTTCGAGTTGGCGCAGAGAGCGCTCGCTGCGCCAGGCCTTGGCGAGTTCAACAGCGGCCTTGGTGAGCTTGCCGGAGTGTTTTTCGAGTTGAACTTCGAAGAGCTCAAACAGGGTAAAAGCATCGGCGGTGCCGCCAGCGAAGCCAGCCAGCACTTGCTCTTTGTACAGGCGGCGGACTTTGCGGGCGTTGCCCTTCATCACAGTGTTGCCCATGGTGACTTGACCGTCGCCGCCGATAACGACCTGATTATTCCGGCGAACCGAGAGTATTGTGGTGCCGCGAAACTGTTCCACGCGGGACTCCTTATAATTGATAGGGAAAAGCGAGTGTGAACAGAGTTAGTGGGGTTGGCCCTTGAGGTTTTCAAGGGCGCGGGGAGCTTATACTTAGTTCTTTTGGCGAATAACCAGGGTATCAATACTCTCGTTAATCAGCTTGCTGCGGGCATCACTCAAGGTGTTGTGCGATTGGAAGGGGCCAACATAAACGCGGTGCCAGCGCTCGCCGTTTGCTTCAACTGATTCTACTTTGGCATCGAGGCCGAGTAGCAGAATCTGGGCGCGGCGCCGATCTGCATCAGCGCCTTGGCGGAAGGAGCCGGCCTGCAGAATATACTTTTCCATATTGGGGTCAGGCTTGGCATCAACCGGTGGGCGGTCGTTTTTGGGTGCGCTTGCCGCCGCGACCGGCTTGGGTGCAGGGCGCTCGTCATTGACAATGACTTCGCGCTCAGGGAGCAATGTGAAGAAATCGAATTTGGTGTTTGTGGTCACTTCTTTGCGGTCAGCTTTGACCTTGGCCTCGGCGGCGCTCTTGGCGGCAGCTACCTTAACGTCATTATTGGGTTGTTTGCTCAGTGCGCTGAATACCAAAACCGAGCAAATTACCCCGGCGATAAAGCCTGTGCCGAGCAATACCGACGCAGGCAGGCCGCTGCTGGCGGGGCTGCGAGTGGCGCCGCGACTGGTTTTTTTGGGAGCTTGTGCCATGCCTTACATTTCCTCTGGTGCCGACACGCCTAATAAGCTCAGGCCGTTGCGCAAGACTTGTTGTACTGCGCAGGCCAAGGCAAGTCGGGCGTCGCGCACAGCGACATCTTCGCCGAGCATTTTGTGTGCGTTGTAATAGGTGTGAAAGTCGCCAGCCAATTCTCGTAAATAATGTGCCAAGCTGTGGGGCTCAAAGTGCTCGGCGGCGCTGGCCAGTGTCTCAGGGTAGCGTGACAATTTTACTAACAGGTCTTTTTCGGCTTCATTATCTAGCTTGGCTAAATTGGCAAGGCCCGCCGCTGGCGTCCATGTTTCGCCCTGCTCAGCGAGTTTGCGCAGAATGCTGGCTACCCGAGCGTGGGCGTACTGAATATAGTAAACCGGATTGTCCTTGGTCTCGGACTTCGCTAATTCCAAATCGAAATCGGTGGCTTGGTCGGCCTTGCGCATAATATAGAAGAAGCGCGCGGCGTCATTGCCAACGTCTTCACGCAGCTCGCGCAGGGTCACAAACGAGCCCGAGCGGGTCGACATTTGTACTTGCTGGTCGCCGCGATACAGCGACACAAACTGCACCAGCCGCACCACGAGTTTTTCGGGATCGATGCCCATGGCTTGCAGTGCTGCTTTAACCCGGCAGATATAGCCATGGTGATCGGCGCCCCAAATATTGACCACGGTGTCGAAGCCGCGCTCAAACTTATTGAGGTGGTAGGCAATGTCGGAGGCGAAATAGGTGGTTTGACCATTGTCGCGCTTCACCACGCGGTCTTTGTCGTCGCCAAAGCGGGTCGACATAAACCACAGGGCGCCATCGCGCTCTTCAATAAAACCATTGTTCTGTAATTTGGCGATGGCGCGGGCGACCTGATCGGGGTTCTGGGTCAGGCTGCGCTCAGAAAACCACTGTTGGTATTCGATGCCGAATTCGGCCAAATCGCTGCGAATATCGCCAAGAATGGCATCTAAGCCCTTGTTAAACGTAATCTGGTAGTTGTCGCCAAGTAGCGCTTTGGCGCGGTTGATAAGGCCGTCGATATGTTTTTCTTTGTCGCCCTCGGGGGCGTCAGCGCAAACGCCAGCAAAGGCCTCAGCGGCGGAGTGGCGCAGAATTTCGCCGTGCTCGGCCAGCAGCTCGCGGCCATAGTCGGCAATATAGTCACCCTGGTAGCCATTGCTGGGGAAGGTGATGGTTTCGCCGCAGGCTTGCAAATAGCGCAGCCATACGCTGGTGCCGAGGATATCCATCTGGCGACCGGCGTCATTCACGTAATATTCACGGCACACATCGTAGCCAGCGGCTTCCAGCATATTGGCAACGCTGGCGCCGTAGGCTGCGCCGCGACCGTGGCCAACGTGCAGCGGGCCAGTCGGGTTGGCAGAGACAAACTCAACCTGCATCGATTTATTGCGGCTGGGGTGACGGCCAAACTGCTCACCCTGAGCGAAAATATCGTGTAAAACCTGATAGTTACTGGCTTCGTCAACGAAAAAGTTAATAAAGCCGGGTCCGGCGATGTCGACTTTAACAATATCGCTGGTCTCGGGCAGGGCATCGACAATGAGTTGGGCAATGGCGCGGGGGTTAGACTTTAAGGGCTTGGCCAAGGTCATCGCGATATTGCTGGCAAAATCGCCGTGGGCCTTGTCGCGGGTGTGCTCCACCTGAATATTTGCCACCAGATCTTCCGGCCAAGCGTGGGCGCTGCGCAGGGTTTGCAGGGCCTGATGGATATGTGCGGCAACTTTTTCTTTCATGGCGTGGGGCTAGCTCTCTGGCGCGAAACAAGGCCGCGTATTATCCCTGTTTACGGGCGGCGCGGCTAGTGTCCGAACCGTAGGTGGCGGCTTAATAAACAGAAGTGTATTGTTTTCGTCAAAAAAATTGGCTAATTGGCACTGCTGGGCTTGTTAAAACCCACGCTGTCGGGTCGATATTTTCTGATCAGCTCGGGCACCTGAAGTTGCCGTTATTCAGCACGCCAAAGCATACTGGTGGTAGTAGGAGAGCCGGTGATTGCTGAGCGAAATTAGTGCTTTGGCGGCATTGATTTGGCGCGAGGCGGGGCGGATGAAATTATGGGGTGGGCAGGGTGAGAAATTCTGTCAGAAGAGGTGAAGCTAAAGGAGCCAGAGAATTAAGAGATGAAATTAGGTGACAACATGAGTGGCTAATCTAAGCTATGATTTGCAGAGATGCCGTCGGAGTTGGGTGCATAAATTCAGGCGTTGATACGGTAGCAGTCTTGAAAAAACATTATTTGATGTGGTAGGGTTTTTTGGCTGCAAATTTTTAGATCTATTTAGTGACAAGGATTGTCGCAATGAGTGTCATAACGATCATAAGAAACCTTGTGGTTATACTTGCCATAATTTGGCGAATTAATCTCATTGGGTCAAGTGTAGGTAAGGGCCTAAGGTGGGTGATGGTTGCCCTCCTTGGGCAGTTAAGTGGCAATATAATTTTATTGGTTAACCTGTTTTTTCCGGACAGTGCCGATTTTTCTAATAAGTATGTCTTCGAATTATCGACTCGCTACCGTTGCGTGTTGGTCGCAATTTCTTCCTGTGCGTTAATTGGATGCGCGAGATCAATGTATTACTTCTTATCTGATTGTTGCTGGTTTCTGAGTGCCAGTGCACCCTTTTAATATTGGTGATTACCTGTCGTGGTGGGTAATGGTTTAAATAATAGTGCCTGGATTTTTGGGTGCATAATAATAGTTCAGGTTAATTTGCGTAGGCATTAAGTTTGCGCAATTATAATTTAATTAAATGGAGGGGTTATGGCTATTAAATAGGAATGGTTGGGGTGATGGATTGTAAACATTACCGCTTTTCAATTACTCATACTCAAAAGGATTTGATTATGTATAAAAAGATGATTGTGATTTTCGCGGTAGCTCTGCTGCTGTTGAAGGGATCGCTTGCGCTTTCGGCTGAAAGTGTTGAGACAGCAGCTGCCGATTATGTGGCAAATTTACTTGCTAATGATTCGGGGTATCCGATAGGCGACCCTCAGGAGCTTCAAGAGAATATAGTTAAATTATACGGAGAGTTAGAAGGAGTTGGGATTGCAACAACGGATCAAATTGATGCGTTTGTTAAATCACTTGGTGCTCGGAAGTTGCTAGATAAAAAAGTTGTAAGGAAGGCATTTTGGTCACTGATTTCTACTTCAACGGAAGGTACTTGGGGTGATAGGCAGGCACTTGCTATTTTCTTGCTGCACCCATATGCGATGGAGAGTGGGGCTTGCAGTGTTGATAAAATAAATCCAAGTGCCATCAATTGTGCCTTCGCAATTGAACCAAGGGAGGCTAGCGTCGCGCTTAAAGTCGGGGGGCAAACCTTAGAGTTAGACTCGAACTCTGACTTAGCTTACATACTAGCAATAAACCCTGATGATTCATCAGCGTCAGCTTCTAGCACCGGCTATACAAACTACAATGATGGTGACGGAAGTAGTGATTATGTCAATGTGTCAGATTGCTATAACTATGACTATTGGTGGGCTTACAGTTACAAATGGGAAAGCAATTTCGGGGGCATAAAGGCTTGGGCAGAAGCACTTGCATTTGCGAAGTTGCAATTGTTTACGAATATGGCCGATACAGCATTTTTAAATATCCCGATTGGCTTAAGGTGTAATTGGTTGTGCACGACCAGTTTTCTAGTAAATTGCCTTGACAAAGTTGTGGCAAACGATACGTCAGGAGCTGTGCAGTGTCTTGCTAGCCATGTTTCGAAGGAGGGCTTCAGTATCCATAAGTCGGGTAGCTATCATCAGCATGTTACTGCAGCGGGGCGATGTCTTGTGGAGCAGGCAACCGCGACTTCTCGGCCACACTTTAAAGCTTATCAAGAGGGTACGTTTGATGGCGATTACGAGCTCCCCCCTGAGGTGGAGGCATATATTTCTAAGGGTGATTTGAAGTTTGGAACTAACCATCAAGTTGCTGCGGCAGAGGATTTGAGTTATTCCGGTCGGAGCATTTACCCTTTGCCAACACGCGCGGCTCTCGCAAATATTGCGCTTCCGCTATATACAGCACCGCTTGCTGTGCAAGGCTATTCCACCTGGACGCATGATTTTTCAAGAATAGCTGGATGGGATTTTAATATTATATTTAATGCTCAGGATGCCCTGCCTTCCTCCTTGGATATGGCTGTGGATGGTAAGTGCGAGACGGTATGGCGACATCCAAGTGATAGTAGTCTCTACGCTCGCGGAGACCAATTTCAGATCTTTCATGGGCCTAGTTATGCGCTGGGGCAATTCGACGTGATAGTTGGGTGGCATACTTATCACCCGGTTTATGCTTGTACAGATAATTTCTTGTAAGATTTTTTGCGGCATCAAGTATGGTGCCGTTTTTTTAAAATTTGATATTCATATTGCCGTTTCTAGAAGTTTTATGGAGGTTGAGTATTTGTTTTCGGAAATGACTTGGTGATCGCGGTATCGAGGGTATTTACATGTTTCGCATTACATTTTTATTTCGCGCGCTCTGCTCGGTACTTGTGCTGACACTTGTCGCTTGTACGTCGGTAACTAATGTTAAACCCGGGGTTAATGCTTCTTTGTATTTGGCTGTTAATGAGAGGTATTTGATACGATTCAAAGATGGGTCGCTTGAAAAGGTGAAAGTTGTTAGGGTCGGAAGGTTGGACTTTAGTGACTCTAGCGGGCATACCCATTATTTTGATCAGGTATCAGAAATTAGCAGGGAAGAATTTAGTGGCTTAAAGACTGTGGGGTTTGTAATTGGAAGCTTAGTTTTATTTGCACTGATAGGCCAGTTCCTAGTTGAAGACACATTGAGGAAAAGTGAGGATTAATTCCTGTAGTTTGCCAAATAAAGAGAGTGGTTGGACGGTTTGGAGTGTTTTTTGAAAATGTTATCGGAGTGGATTGTGAGCATAAAGTAGTGCTATATTTTTGTCGCTGCTGCGAATTCCTATTTTTAAAATGGTAAAAGTGCACAGGCTAATCATTCTGTTTTGAGCGGCAAGTTTTATAGTTAGTGGTAGTGTTCAGAAGTTAGTCCTTGGTTATTGCCTACTAAAACAAATCTATCGGGTCTACATCGACCGACCAGCGCAGGCTTTTGTGCTTGGACAGTTGGTCGCCGGTGTGGCAGGCAATGGCGAGTTGGCGGTGTAGGGTGGGGCGGCGCTCAGCTTGGAGAATGAGCGCGGCGCGAAAACGTCCGGCTTTGCGGGTCATGGGTGCGGGTAGGGGGCCGACTATGCTCCAAGTGTTGTCGCTGGGGGCGAGTTCGCTGCGAATTGCGGCTAAGAAGTCTTCGGCGCAGCGCAGGCTGCTAGCGTCGGCGCGAATCACGGCGCTAAAGCTCACTGGTGGCAGGCTCAGTAATTGGCGCTCGGCCAGTAACTGTTGGGCAAAGGGTTGGTAGCCCTCGCTCACCAGTGCCAGCAGGGCAGGGTGATCTGGGCAGTGGGTTTGTATATAAACTCGGCCGGGTTTGTCGGCGCGACCCGCGCGACCGGCTACTTGTACTAGTAATTGGCCGCTGCGCTCGGGGGCGCGGAAGTCGGCGCTGAACAGGCCGCCGTCAATATCAATAATGCCGACGAGGGTGACGTCGGGGAAATGGTGGCCCTTGGCCAGCATTTGGGTGCCAACCAGTATGCTGGGGCGGCCGTCGCGAATACCATCGACTAAACTTTGCATGCTGCCCTTGGCGGAGGTGGTGTCGCGGTCGATGCGAATCACGTCAACCTCGGGGAAATGGCGTTTAAGGCTTAGCTCTAAACGCTCGGTGCCTGGCCCCTGAAAAATCAACTGGCTGTTATGGCACTGGGGGCAAATGTTCGGCAGGGCTTCGCGGGCGTCACAGTGGTGGCAGCGCAGCTCGCGGCGGCCGAAGTGGGCGGTCATTTTGGCGTCGCAAGCGTGGCAGTTGGCTACCCAGCCGCAGCCATGGCATTGCAGTAAAGGTGAAAAGCCTCGGCGGTTGAGGAAAATTAAAACCTGATTGCCTGCTTGCAGGGTGTCGTGGGCGGCGTCGAGCAGGGTTTTGCTGAGGCCTTCGTCGAGGTTTTGCTGGCGAATATCCAGAAGGCGAATATCAGGTTTGCTGGCGATGCCTGCGCGCTCGCGCAGCTCAAGTAATTGATAGCGGTCTTGGGCGGCGTTGTGCAGGCTATCGAGGCTTGGCGTGGCGCTGCCGAGCACCACGGGGCAGTTGTGGTCGGCGGCGCGCTTAACCGCGATGTCGCGGGCCGAGTAGCGCCAGCCCTCCTGCTGTTTGTAGGATGCGTCGTGCTCTTCATCGACAATGACCAGCCCGAGTTTTTGAAATGGTGTAAACACCGCCGAACGGGTGCCAAGCAGAATTCGGGCGCGGCCGCTGCTAATGTCCTGCCAGCTGCGATAGCGCTCGCCGTCGCTAAGACCTGAGTGCAGGGCGCGCACTTGGCCGGGAAAGCGGCTTTCAAAGCGCTCTAAGGTCTGCGGGGTTAGGCCAATTTCAGGAATCAGAGTGAGTACTTGCTCGCCCCGCGCCAAGCACTCGGCAATGCTGCGCAAATACACTTCGGTTTTACCACTGCCGGTGACGCCGTCAAGCAGGTAGCGCGCAAATTGGCCGAGGCTATTGCTGACGGCTGATACGGCGTGTTGCTGTTCGGCATTGAGTGCAAGTTCGGTGTTGTTTGCGTCGATACTTGGCGCGGCCGGGGTGTCGGCTTGCTGTAAATAGCCGCCATTAATCAGGGCGTTGAGTACCGCATTGCTGTAGCCAAGGTCTTTGATTTGGCGGCGAGACAGTTGTCCCGCTTGTCGAATTACCGCTAATAAGCTGATCTGCTGGTGGGCGCGAGAGGCCGGTTGCGGCAGTTCCTCCCAGTTGGCGCTGAGCTGCCAGTACTGGGCGGGCTTTTCTTTTGGGGGGCTGGCTTTGCGCAGTACTACCGGCAGCATTTGCGCAAAACAATCACCAACTGGGTGGTGATAATAGTCGGCGGCCCAGCGGCCGAGCTGGACTAATTCGGCTGCTAGGCTAGGCTGTTCGTCGAGGACTTTTAAGACGGCTTTTAATTTATTGCTGGGTATGTCGCAGATGACATCAAGCGCGATAACAACGCCCACTAATTGTTGGCGGCCGAAGGGGATGCTCACGCGCAAGCCAATTTCTGCGTCGCGCCCCAAACTCTCTGGCCATAGGTAGTCAAAACCTCGGCGCAGAGGGCAGGGGACGGCGACGGTGACGAGTTTTGACATAAAGCGGCGGCTATTTGGGCGTGTGAAAACGCCAGTGTATAAGAATTATGGCTTGGGGCGGAGCGAAGTTTTTGCGCAGCAGCGCGCTCAGCTTGCTTCTTGGGATAATTCTGTTAACATTCGCCGCCTGAATTTCAAGCTAATTTTGAAAGTAGCAGCCTGCGCGGTGCCCGGCAAACGATCGGGTGGCGGCGTCCATTGAGGAAAGACCCATGAAAGCAGATATCCATCCAAATTATGTTGCCATGAGCGTGACTTGCAGCTGTGGTAACGCCTTTGAAACGCGTTCTACTCTGGGCGATGCCCTGCACGTTGACGTTTGTTCATCCTGCCACCCGTTCTACACTGGTAAGCAGAAAATGCTTGATACCGGCGGCCGTGTTGATAAGTTCCGCAAGCGTTTTGGTTCTCGCGGCGCAGTGGCGGCACCTACCGAGTAATTTCCCGGTAGTGCTTAGTGGCTGCGCAGGCAGCCACCATAGAAATGCCCGGTGCTCATCTGACCGGGCATTTTTGTTTGTGAGCTTTGGGTTTAGGTCGAATCTCGCATTAATACGCTAAGCTTGTCGTTACCCGCGGTGACAGTAAATGTTGTCGTTGAATACAAGAATGCCTTTAAAACCCAGCTGTGACGGGCTTTGTCACATACAGTGACTTGTTACTGCAAGTTCTTTTCTATATGCTTTCTCGCCTCTCTGAGAATGCATTCATATTGGGATTAATCGAATGTCCAAAGATGTTAAGCAGGCGGCTCTGGATTACCACTCGCTCCCGACACCAGGCAAAATCGGCATTATGCTGACCAAGCCTGCCGAAACCCAGTACGACTTATCATTGGCCTACAGCCCCGGTGTGGCCGAGCCAGTGCGGGAAATTGCCCGCGATCCTGCTAATGCTTACAAATACACCAGTAAGGGAAATTTGGTTGCGGTTATTTCCAACGGTACTGCTATTTTGGGTTTGGGCGATTTAGGTCCCTTGGCCAGCAAGCCGGTAATGGAAGGCAAGGCGCTTTTGTTTAAGCGCTTTGCCGATATCGATTCGATTGATATTGAAGTTGACGCAGAAGACAGCCAAGCATTTATCGACACCGTTAAGCGTATTTCCATTACCTTCGGCGGCATTAACCTTGAAGATATCAAGGCGCCCGAGTGTTTTGAGATAGAGCGAGTTCTGAAAGAGCAGTGCGATATTCCGGTTTTCCATGACGACCAGCACGGCACCGCCATTGTGACGGCAGCCGGCATGTTGAATGCGCTGGAAATTCAGGGCAAAAACCTAGAAACCGCCAAAGTAGTTTGTCTTGGTGCAGGGTCTGCTGCTATCGCTTGCATGCGTCTGCTGGTTAGCCTTGGCGCTCGTTACGAAAATATCTTTATGATTGACCGCAGCGGCGTGATTTATCCTGGCCGCGACGGTGTTAACGAGTATAAAAAAGAGTTCCAAAACGATACTGAGGCCCGCACCCTGCAAGATGCGATTAAAGACGCCGATGTATTCGTGGGTTTGTCGGGAGCGGATCTGCTCAGTGCTGAGATGCTCTTGTCGATGGCGCCAAAGCCGATTGTGTTCGCCTGCTCTAATCCAGACCCAGAGATTCAGCCCGAGTTAGCGCTGTCAGTGCGCAGCGACTTAATTATGGCAACAGGGCGCTCCGACTACCCGAACCAGGTTAATAATGTCTTGGGTTTTCCGTTTATTTTCCGGGGTGCGTTAGATGTTCGTTCCACGGCCATTAACGAAGAAATGAAAATTGCTGCGGTGCACGCGCTTCGTGAATTGGCGAAAGAGCCGGTTCCGCAGGTTGTTATAGATGCCTGTGGCGTGACGGAATTGGCCTTTGGTCCCGATTACATTATTCCTAAGCCGGTAGACCGCCGTTTGCTAGGCAAAGTGTCGGCGGCGGTTGCGCAAGCGGCTGTTGACACTGGCGTCGCTAATTTGCCGTATCCGGCGCATTATCCGCTGAGCTAGACGTTAGATATCAGACGCTAAAACAAAGCCGCCGTAATTTAGCTTACGGCGGCTTTTTTATGGCGCTGAGTTTGGCTTAATTCTTATCGCCGTTCTGGGCGATAATCTCTTGAATACGTTCTCTTAACCATTGGTGGGCGGTGTCATTATTGGCGCTGCGATGCCAGTACATCTGCATTTCCAGTGCGGGCAGTTTTAGTGGCAGTGGGTGACTTTGCAGGGGTAAAAACTGTTGGAAACGCAGCGCCAAATGCCGTGGCAGGGTCAATAATAAATCTGACTCGGCAACGATATGGCTGGCGGAATAGTAACTTTGGCCACGTAAAATAATATTGCGATTTAGGCCCTTGCGGTTGAGAGCGGCATCTTCAATCACGCTGCCCCGGCTGCGACCAGACACCGCAATATGTTGGGCTTGCAGATAGTTTTTCAGGCTTAGCGCCGCTGCTTCCAGCGGATGCCCCTTGCGCATCATCACCCATAGATCATCTTTAAATAAGAATTGCTGTTGAATGCTGGGGTCAACGGCTTGCGGGATATCGACCGCCATTGATATTTCGCCGCTGATTAATTGGCGGCTGAGTTGATCGCGAGCTAGGCGCTGACTTTGTAAGCGTATGCCCGGCGCGTACTCCTGCAATTGCTTAATTAGGCTGGGTAGGGCGACGAACTCCATTGGGTCGCCCATACTAATAATAAAGCGGCGCTTAGACGTGGCGGGGTCGAACTGCTGGCCGCGATGCAAACTCTCTTGGAGTGAAATTAATGAATTGCTGATGTCGGCGGCAATACTGTCGGCTAGTGGGGTGGGGGCAATACTCCGGCCACGGCGAGCAAACAGTGGGTCGTCAAAATGCTCGCGCAAACGTGCAAGGGCATTGCTCACCGCCGGTTGGGTAATGTGCAGGTCTTTGGCGGCCTCGGTAAGCGAGTTGGCGCGGTAGACCGCGTCGAATACTTTGAACAGATTGAGATCCATAGGCTTAGCCGCTTAATTCATTCGCAGTAGTGATGATATAACATTTATAAAATAAATTAGACTGATATTTAAACTGGCCGTATGTTTGATGGAATAACTGAGGAGAGTACGTCATGGATTTTAGTCACAGCCCACGCTGCCAAGAATTGATCGATCAGGTGCGCGCCTTTATTAAAGATCGCGTAGAACCCTTAGAGGCTGAGCTGCTACCTGCAATGCTAGCTAGCCGTGACGGTGGCGACTGGACTAAATGGCGGGTCGATCCGAGAATTGAAGCCCTTAAAGCGGAAGCGAAAGGCTTGGGTTTGTGGAATTTCTTCTTGCACGACGCTGAGCGCGGAGCCGGTTTGTCCACCTTGGAATACGCGCCCTTAGCCGAAGAAATGGGGCGCTCGCATATTGCCGCCCAAATTTTTAATTGCAACGCCCCAGATACCGGCAATATGGAAGTGCTGTGGAAGTACGGTAGCGAAGCGCAAAAGCAGCAGTGGTTAGAACCCCTGCTCGAAGGCAAGATTCGCTCGGTATTTTTCATGACCGAGCCAGATGTCGCTTCTTCAGATGCGACCAATATGGAAGCCACCATCATTGAAGATGGCGATGACCTCATTCTCAACGGTAAAAAGTGGTGGTCGTCTGGGGTGGGTGATCCGCGCTGCGAAATTGGTATTTTTATGGGGGTGAGCAATCCGGAGGCGGCGCGTCACAGCCAGCACTCAATGGTGCTGGTGCCAATGAAAACGCCCGGCGTGGTCATTAAACGAATGTTGCCGGTGTTCAATGCCTACGATGCGCCTGAGGGACACGGTGAAGTGTGGTTTGAGAATGTACGCGTGCCCAAGAGCAATATGATCTTGGGTGCCGGGCGTGGTTTTGAAATTGCCCAAGGGCGGCTTGGGCCTGGCCGGATTCACCACTGCATGCGGGCCTTGGGCGCCGCAGAAAAAGCCTTAGAGCTCATGATTAAGCGCGGCAAGTCACGTATTGCCTTTGGTAAACCCCTCATTAATTTGGGCGGCAACCAAGAGCGCATTGCAAACTTGCGTATCGCAATCGACCAAGCGCGCCTGCTGACCCTCTATGCGGCATGGAAAATAGACAATGTTGGCGCGCTGGCCGCGCTGACTGAAATTTCTGCGATTAAAGTTGTTGCGCCCAATGTGCTGCAAGACGTGGTCGATGCCGCCATTCAAATTCACGGCGGCGCTGGGGTTTCCAACGACACACCGTTGGCGGGCATGTTTGCCATGGCTCGGGTGTTGCGTCTGGCCGATGGCCCCGATGAAGTTCATCGCGGCCTGATTGCCAGAATGGAATTAGCTAAATACAAATAGGCTGCGGCCAAAACCAAGTATTAATAACAGGGCCTCACGCGGGAGCAAGAAAAATATGGATTCAAAACGGGTTTTTATCACGGGTGGTGCGTCTGGCTTGGGCTTGGCGTTAGCTAAATGCTTTGCCGACGCCGGTTATTGGGTGTGTATTGGCGACGTAAACGACAGCCGGGGCGCAGAGGCGTTGGCCGAATTGCAGGCCAAGACTACCGCGCACTATTGCAACTGTGATGTCACCCAAGAGAGCGCATTGCAAGCCGCTGCCGACTGGCTGCTCAGTGAGTGGGGCGGTGTCGATGTGGTGGTGAATAACGCGGGCGTGGCCTCGGCGGGGGGCATTACCGAATTTCCCCTGAGCGACTGGGAGTGGATAGTTGATATTAATGTGCTGGGCGTGGTGCGCGGCTGTAAGGTTTTTGCAAAACTGATGCAGGCTCAGGGCAGTGGTCACTTGGTGAATGTTGCCTCGTTGGCGGGTTTGATTTCGCCGCCGAAAATGGCGTCCTACTGTGCGACGAAGGCGGCGGTAGTGGCGATATCTGAGGTGCTGACCTTGGAGTTAGACCCAGACAATATTGCGGTGTCGGTGGTTTGCCCGAGCTTTTTTCGCACCAATTTGGCAGAGTCAGTGCGGGCTTCAGACCCAGACTCCCAAGCAGCGACTCAGCGCCTGGTGAACAAGGCCAAGCTCAGTGCCGACGAGATCGCCAGCCGCGTCTTTGCCTCTATTGAAAAGCGCGAGTTTTATATTTTGCCTCACCCTGAAGGGCGCAAAATTTGGCGCCTAAAGCGCTGGTTACCGTTTCCGCGTTTTCGCGCCATGATGCTCAAGCAAACCAATCGCATGATGAGTAAGCGCGATGCCAGAAAATAGTGGCTTAATTGATGTTGCCGGTGGTGTGCGCAGCGGCGAGGAGCTGGATATCGCTGCGGTGGATGCCTGGCTAAAACCGCGGATTGCGAATTTAAGTGGTGAGCCCGTGGTGACGCAATACAGCGGTGGTGCGTCGAACTGGACCTACCGCCTAGAATACCCAAGTCACGATCTCATTCTGCGGCGGCCGCCCAAAGGTACCAAGGCGAAGTCTGCCCACGATATGGGACGGGAACACAAAGTGCAGGCCGCTTTGGCCCCGGTGTTTCCCTACGTGCCAGAGATGCTGGCGTTTTGTGATGACCCGGCGGTAATCGATTGCGATTTTTATGTAATGCGGCGTATTCCGGGCCTGATTCCCCGCGCCAATATGCCCAAGGGCTTGGTGCTGAGCGCAGAGCAGACTCGAGATTTATGTCTTTCCGTGGTCGACAAGCTCGTCGCGCTTCATCAAGTGGATTACCGCGCGGCGGGCTTAGAAGACTTGGGCAAGGGCGAGGGCTATTGCGAGCGGCAGGTTAAGGGCTGGAGCGGACGGTATAGCAAAGCCAAAACTTGGAATGTGCCCTCGTTTAAAAAAGTGATGAGCTGGCTGGCTGCCAACACCCCCAGCGACGTGCGCAGCTGCGTGATTCACAACGACTTCCGGTTTGACAATGTGGTGCTCGACCCCGCCAATCCGAGCTCGGTTTTGGGTATTCTCGATTGGGAAATGGCAACCCTTGGCGACCCGCTAATGGACTTGGGCAGCGCTTTAGCCTATTGGGTTCAGGCCGATGATGACCGCTTTATGCGCTCGACGCGACGCCAGCCAACGCATTTGCCTGGCATGTTAAGCCGCGACGAAGTGCTTGAATATTATAGCGACAAGATGGGCCTGAAAATCGACAATTGGGCATTTTACGAGGTGTTTGGCTTATTCCGGTTAGCGGGAATCATTCAGCAAATTTACTATCGCTACTACCATAAGCAGACGAATAACCCGGCGTTTAAAAACTTCTGGGTGGTGGTTTGGTATCTCGACCGTCGTTGCCGACGCATTATTCGAGAGCAGCGCTGATGCCCGCGCTGTATCTAATTCGCCACGGTCAGGCCTCGTTCGACGCAGAAGATTACGATCAGTTGTCCTCGCTGGGTGAGCAGCAGGCGGCGCATTTAGGTCGCGCTTTTGCGGCAACGGCGCTACGCCCTCAGCATATTGTCTGTGGCGGCATGAAGCGCCATCGGCAGACGGCAGAGCATTGTTTAGCGGGCTTGAACGGAGAGTCCGTTAGCGAGGTGGATTGGCAAATAGACCCCGACTGGAACGAGTACGATCATCTCGATTTACTGCAGGCATACACCGCCGCACCCGGGCAGGGTGAGCAGATGGTGGCCGATATGGCGGGTGAAAATCCCCGCGTCGGATTTCAGCGTCACTTTGCCAAGGCAATGCAACGCTGGGTCAGTGGTCAATACGATGATGAGTACGCCGAAAGTTGGGCGCAGTTTAGCGCCCGTATTCGTCGCGGTTTAGACGCGGCGAGTCGCAATGCCAAAGGCAATGTCTTTGTTTTTACCTCGGGTGGTGCGATCTCGGCGGTGTGTGGGCAAGTACTGGGTTTAAACGCTAACGCTAGCGCCGAGTTGAGTTGGCAATTAGCCAACGCCGCCTATAGCAAAATTCTCAGCGGCCAGTCGGGCCTCAAATTGCTCAGTATTAATGAGCACAGCCACTTCGATGGCCGTCATCGCGAACTCCTTAGTTATCGTTAACACGGAAATTTATTATGCGTAAAAATATTCTTATTACTGGCGCGAGCTCGGGCTTGGGTGAAGGTATGGCCCGTGAGTTTGCCGCCAAGGGGTGTAATCTCGCCTTGTGCGCTCGCCGTATTGAGCCCATGCAAACCTTAAAAGCGGAGCTAGAAGCTGCGCACCCCGGCGTAAAGATTTTCATTCGTGAGCTGGATGTTTGTGATTACGAAAAGGTTTTTGAGGTTTTTCGCGCCTTTCGCGACGATCTTGGCAATCTAGACCGAGTGATTGTGAACGCGGGTATGGGTAAGGGCGCATCCTTGGGTACTGGCCATTTTGCGGCGAATCGGCAAACCGCAGAAACTAATTTTATTGGCGCGCTGGCGCAGTGCGAAGCGGCGCTGGAAATATTTCGCGCCCAAAACAGTGGTCATTTAGTCACCGTGTCGTCTATGAGTGCAGTGCGCGGCGGCGCACGCGCATTAAATGTTTACGCCGCTAGTAAAGCGGGCCTGCGCAATATGACCGAAGGTATTCGCGCCGACATGATCGGCACGCCGATTAAAGTTAGCTGCATACTGCCGGGCTTTATTCTTACACCAATCAACTCGGGTCTTAAAAAAGCGCCGCTGCGGGTGGATTTAAAAACCGGTTGTAAAGCAATGGTTAAGGCCATAGAAAAAGAACCCGCCGAAGCCAAAGTGCCAGGCTGGCCCTGGGTTGCCGTGGGGTTTGCAATGAAGGTATTACCTTTGAGCGTTGTGTCGAAGATGACCTAGCGCGGCAAGATGCTTGCCCCTGCCTTCGCAGGGGTGACCGGGAGACAGTAAACGCAAAAGCAGGTTAGCGCGCTGTGAGTCATACCTGCGAAGGCAGGTATCTATGTGAGCAAAGCGAATGCAGTAGCGTTCACCGTCTCCCGTCAAGCATTCTGCATCACTTCAGCTTTTTGTATTTCACCCGCTTCGGCCCCGCATTTTTCCCTTTACGCTGCACAAAATCCTCGTGGTATTCAGCGTAATTGCCTTCAAAGAACACAATATCACTATCGCCTTCGTAGGCCAGGATGTGGGTGGCAATGCGGTCGAGGAACCAGCGATCGTGGGAAATCACCAGTGCGCAGCCTGGGAAGTCGAGTAGGGCGTCTTCCAGTGCGCGCAGGGTTTCTACGTCCAAGTCGTTGGAGGGTTCGTCGAGTAGCAAGACGTTGCCGCCTTCTTTTAGGGTGCATGCCAAATGCAGGCGGCCGCGTTCACCACCAGACAATTCACCAACCCGCTTTTGCTGATCGCTGCCTTTAAAGTTGAAGCGGCCAATGTACGCTCGCGACGGCACTTCATAGCTGCCAATGCGCAAAATATCTTGCCCTTCGGATACGGCTTCCCAAACGGTTTGCTTGTCGTCGAGATCGTCGCGCATTTGCTCAACAGACACCAGTTTAACGGTTTCGCCAATCACAATTTCGCCGCTGTCGGGCTGTTCTTTGCCGGTCATCATGCGCAACAAGGTTGATTTACCGGCGCCGTTACCGCCGATAATGCCGACAATCGCGCCCTTGGGAATGGCAAAGCTCAGGTCGTTAATTAGCAGGCGGTCGCCATAGCTTTTACTTACGCCGTTAACCTCGATCACCTTGTCGCCAAGGCGGGGTCCTGGTGGAATATAAATTTCGTTGGTTTCGCTGCGGTTTTGGAATTCCTGCGAGTTTAATTCTTCAAAGCGAGCGAGACGCGCCTTGCTCTTACTCTGGCGACCTTTGGCGTTGCTGCGCACCCACTCTAATTCGGCGGCAATGGTCTTTTTGCGCGAGGCGTCAGACTTGGCTTCTTGGGCAAGGCGGGCATCTTTGGCTTCTAGCCAGTCGGAGTAATTGCCCTCGTATGGAATACCGCGACCGCGATCCAATTCCAAAATCCAGCCAGCGGCGTTGTCGAGGAAGTAGCGGTCGTGGGTAATGGCCACTACGGTGCCGGGGAAGTCGCATAAAAAGCGTTCTAGCCAGCCAACCGATTCTGCGTCCAAGTGGTTGGTGGGCTCGTCCAGCAGGAGCATGTCGGGGTTAGATAGCAGTAGGCGACACAGGGCAACACGGCGGCGTTCACCGCCCGACAGCGTCGTTACATCGGCGTCCCAGGGTGGTAGGCGCAGGGCGTCCGCCGCCACTTCCAATTTGTGATCGAGGTTGTGGGCGTCGGTGGCTTGAATAATATCTTCGAGCTGGGCTTGGCGTTTGGCCAGGGCATCGAAGTCGGCATCGGGTTCAGCGTAGGCGGCATACACCTGATCCAACTCGGTAAGCGCATTTTTGGCTTCGGCTACGCCGTCTTCAACATTGCCGCGCACGTCTTTGGCTGGATCTAAGGCGGGCTCTTGCGACAAATAGCCTATCTTGGTGCCGGGCTGAGGGCGGGCTTCACCGTTAAACTCAGTATCAACCCCGGCCATAATCCGCAGTAGGGTGGATTTACCAGAGCCATTGAGGCCAAGCACACCGATTTTAGCGCCGGGGAAAAAGGATAGAGAGATGTCGTGCAGAATTTCGCGCTTGGGGGGCACGACCTTGCTGACACGGTTCATGGTATAGACGAATTGCGCCATGCTGACTCCTGAAAATAGCGGAAAGCCGCAGTATACGGCGGCTTAGAAACAGGGAAGAAAGGTACCGAAAGCGACGATATTGCGCAAGGTGGTATTGGCGCAGTGTAGTGGTATGTGCGGGCCGCCCTGGCAATAATATTGCTCGACAAGCTCGCTAGCGTTATTCTGCGCGGGTATCCGCTGCGACCTGTGTGCAGCGAATAGCCATGGGATGGCGCGCATACTCCTTGTTTTATATTCCGTGAGTTTTCCTGCTAGGCCCTTTATTTGTTGTTGTGCGCTATTTGCATCGCGCAATGTGGGGGGCAATTAAAGCTGCGTTTCGTGGGCTTGGTAGGGGTTCGTGCCGCTTGTATCGTGTTTGCTTGTTGGCGTGTGCCCTAGAGGAACTTGATGAAATTCAATGTCAGTGTTTGCTGTGACAAATGCGCATGTACCACCCATTGCCAGCTCGCCCTGTTTAATCGTCCGCAGCAGCCTTGGACGTTTCGCTGCGCCGCCTGTGGCGCTCAAATCGACATTACCATGGCCGCAAATGGGGATCACTCCAAGGTTGTTACCAAGGTGCAGGGTGCCAGTAAACTCCATGAGCGCTGGCTTTGAACGTATCAGCTATCGCGTAGAAATCATTTTTCGTCACCTTCGAATATAGCCCATTAATAATACTGGACTTTAATGCGCCTGCCGCGCTTTGCGCGCCGTCATTTTCAGACACGGGAATGTAATTGTTATGCCAACATTAAACGGTGCCGATAACGCGCATTTATTGTACAATGCGCGGCTTTTCAGAGCCTGTGTATGCCTCGGGGGTAGTGATGTTTAGTAAAGAGATGACAATAGCCGGATTTGACGCTGAAATTTGGTCTTCGATCCAAGAGGAAGAAGTGCGTCAGGAAGAGCATATTGAACTGATCGCGTCGGAAAACTACACCAGCCCAGCTGTAATGCAGGCGCAGGGTACGGTGCTGACCAATAAATACGCCGAAGGCTATCCCGGTAAGCGCTACTACGGTGGCTGCGAGTACGTGGATAAAGCCGAAACCTTGGCGATTGATCGCGCTAAGGCGCTGTTTGGCGCCGATTACGCTAACGTTCAGCCCCACTCCGGTTCACAGGCCAATGGCGCGGTATACCAAGCCTTAGTGCTGCCAGGTGAAACAGTATTGGGTATGAGTTTGGATGCAGGCGGTCACTTGACCCACGGTGCCAAGCCGAACTTCTCAGGCAAAACCTATAATGCGGTTCAGTACGGTCTGAACAATGAAACCGGCGAAATCGACTACGCCCAGGTTGAAGCGCTGGCGCTTGAGCACAAGCCTAAAATGATTGTGGCTGGCTTCTCTGCTTACTCCGGTATTGTTGATTGGGCAAAATTCCGCGAAATCGCCGATATGGTTGGCGCCTACCTGATGGTCGACATGGCACACGTTGCCGGTTTAGTTGCCGCTGGCATCTACCCCAACCCAATTCAGTATGCCGACGTGGTTACCACCACCACCCATAAAACCCTGCGCGGTCCACGCGGCGGTTTGATTTTGGCCAAGGCCAATCCTGAGATCGAGAAAAAGCTGAACTCAGCGGTATTCCCCGGTGGTCAGGGCGGCCCGCTGATGCATGTCATTGCGGCTAAAGCAGTTAGCTTCAAAGAGGCGATGACCCCCGAGTACGTCACCTATCAAAAGCAGGTAGTAGCCAACGCCAAGGCCATGGCCAAAACCTTTATTGGTCGCGGTATTAATATTGTGTCTGGCGGTACTGAAAACCACCTGATGCTGGTCGACCTCATCGGTAAGTCTTACACCGGTAAAGACGCCGATGCCGCACTGGGCGCCGCAAACATCACCGTTAACAAAAATGCGGTGCCAAACGACCCACGTTCACCGTTCATCACCAGTGGTTTACGCGTTGGTACGCCTGCGGTCACTACTCGCGGCTTCAAAGAAGCCGAGTGTGTAGAGCTGGCTAACTGGATGTGCGACGTACTTGAAGCGCTCGAAGCCGGCGATGCCACGGCCAAAATCGAAGAAGTGAAAGTGAAGGTTCTGGAAATCTGTAAGCGCTATCCCGTTTACGCTTAATGCTGGACGGGAGGCGGGAGACGCAAAACAGTTGCGGCGCATCGCGCCGTTTTCTTAGCGTCTTCCGTCTCCCATCAAGCCTCTCCCACACTGTGCTAAACTTCGGCAATATTAAACGCCCCTGAGGCAAAACCATGCGCTGCCCGTTCTGCAATTTTGACGACACCAAGGTAATCGATTCTCGGCTGGTTGCCGAGGGTGGACAGGTTCGTCGGCGGCGGGAGTGTTTGTCTTGTTCTGAACGTTTTACCACCTACGAAAGCGCTGAGCTCTTGATGCCCAAAATCATCAAGAGCGACGGTTCTCGCGAGCCCTTTGATGAAGCCAAAATGCGCTCTGGGGTGCTAAAGGCTTTAGAGAAACGGCCGGTCAGTGTTGAGCATATCGAGGCGGAAATTAGCGGCATCAAACGTCGTATTCAGGCAACGGGTGAGCGCGAAATTGGCAGCCGCGATGTGGGTGAGCAAGTGATGGAGGCCTTAAAAGCGCTAGATCACGTAGCCTATGTACGTTTTGCATCGGTATACCGCAGCTTTCAAGATTTAGATGAATTTCGCGCCGAGATCGACCGTTTGTCGGCCGAACCTCGGACAGGAAAATCGGACGAGTAATGAGTTTCTCAGATATAGACCGTGAGATGATGGCGCTTGCTTTGCAATTGGCAGAGCGCGGCCGTTACAGCACCAGTCCAAATCCGAGAGTAGGTTGCGTCATTGCCCTGCATGACAAAGTCATTGCGCGGGGCTGGCATATTCGTGCTGGCGATGGTCACGCCGAAGTGAATGCCCTCGCGCAAATAGCGAGCGCTGAAGATTGCACAATATATGTCACCCTTGAGCCGTGTAGCCATTTGGGGCGCACGCCACCCTGCGCCGACAGGCTGCTTGAGGCCAATGTGGCCCGCGTGGTGGTTGCCGTTGAAGACCCTAATCCGCTGGTGGCGGGGCAGGGTATCGCGCGCCTGAGAGAAGCGGGTGTTCAGGTTGATGTCGGCTTAATGGCCGAGCAGGCAATAGAAATCAACAAAGGTTTTATGCGCCGTATTAACGGTGGCCTGCCGTGGTTGCGCTTGAAATCGGCCAGCAGTTTAGACGGCCGCACCGCAATGGCCTCGGGTGAAAGCCAGTGGATTACCGGGGCCGCGGCGCGCCAAGATGTGCAGCGTCTGCGCGCACAGAGTTGCGTTATTGTCAGTGGCGTTGACACTATTTTGCACGACAATGCCCTGTTTAATGTTCGGCCCGAGAGTTTTGCCCCCGAGCAAGTGAATGAATTTTGGCGGCAGCCTTTGCGCGTTATTGTTGATTCCACGCTGCGCACTCCAGTCAACGCCAAGCTGTTTGACGAGGGTGGCGAGGTTATTATTGCTACCGTGGTGCAAGACCCTGAGCGTTATGCGCCCTTGTCTGCGGCGGGCGCGATTATCCTCAGCCTTGACGATGACGGTAATGGCCGCGTGTCGCTGCCCGCGTTGATGCGTTACTTGGCGGACCGGGGCTGTAATGAGGTCTTGCTCGAAGCGGGGCCAACATTGACGGGTTCGGCGCTGCGCGCGGGTCTAGTAGACGAGTGGTTTGTGTATATGGCGCCGAGTTTGATGGGCAGCTCAGCCAGACCCCTAGTGGATTGGCCGATGACCAAGATGGCTGGCCAGCAGGCGTTGGAAATCGTTGATATTCGCGCAGTGGGTAAAGACTGGCGTATTCACTGTCGTCTACCTGCATTATTAGAGGGGGCATAGGTGTTTACCGGGATTATTGAGGCCTGCGGTAAGATCGCCGCAACTGAACTGCGCGGTGGCGATTTACGTCTGCGCGTGCAGAGTGCTGATTTGCCCATGCGCGAGGTCAAACTTGGCGACAGTATTGCCACCAACGGTGTTTGCCTAACGGTGGTAGAATTGCTGGCTGACGGTTACTGGGCTGATGTGTCTAGAGAAACCTTGGCCCACAGTAGTTTCGCGCAGGCCAAGGTAGGGCAGGCGGTAAATTTAGAGCGGGCCATGCTGGCGAGTAGCCGGTTTGACGGCCATATTGTCAGTGGTCACGTTGACGGCGTGGGCCGGATCGTGAGCTGTGAAAAAGATGCGCGCTCGGTGCGGCTGCGGGTAGAAGCGCCAATAGAGCTTGCGCGCTATATTGCGACCAAGGGCTCAATTTGCGTCGATGGCGTGAGCCTGACCGTAAATCGTATTGAAGATCAGGTGTTTGATCTCAATATCGTGCCCCACACCGCGGCGCAAACAATTATTCAACACTACCGGCCCGGCGCCGCAGTGAATTTAGAAGTCGATGTTGTCGCCCGCTATTTGGAGCGTTTATTACAAGCGCAAAATAGCGAGGCGGGGGGCGCACGGGCACAAGGCGTGTCGATGGCCACCTTGGCAGAAAATGGGTTTTTGACAGCGCGCAAATAAAGCGCGCACATAAAGGCAATGACTATGGCGTTTAGCAAAGTAGAAGAACTGGTTCAAGACATTCGTCTGGGTAAGATGGTTATTCTCTTAGACGACGAAGACCGCGAAAACGAAGGCGATCTGGTGATGGCGGCTGAGTGTGTGCGCCCCCAAGACATCAACTTTATGGCCAAATACGGGCGCGGCTTGATTTGTATGCCAATGACCAAGGAGCGCTGTAAGCAATTGAACCTGCCCCTGATGGTTGATCGCAACGCCTCGGGTTTTGGTACCAAATTCACCCTGTCGATTGAAGCGACTAAGGGCGTGACCACCGGTATTTCGGCGGCTGACCGCGCGCACACCGTGCGCACTGCCGCAGCCCGCAATGCAGTGGCTGGCGATATTGTGCAGCCTGGCCATATTTTTCCGCTGATGTCTGAGCCGGGTGGCGTATTAAGCCGCGCCGGTCACACCGAAGCCGCCTGTGATTTGTCGCGCTTGGCCGGTTTTGAGCCAACGGGTGTGATTTGCGAAATCATGAACGAAGACGGCACCATGGCGCGCCGCGAAGATTTAGAAGTGTTTGCCGCCGAGCACGATTTAAAAATGGGCACCATTGCCGACCTCATCCACTACCAAGTGTTGAATGAGCAGACCATTGAAAAAATCAGCAGTGGCACCATCGCTACCGACTTTGGTGACTTTGAGCTGCACGCCTACAAAGACTCCGTTGCTGGCGAAATTCATTTTGCACTTCAAAAAGGCGCTATCGATGCCGCCACGCCAACGCTGGCACGAGTGCATTTGGGTTCCACCATTCGCGACTTACTGCAAACTCAACCACCGGGTTCAACTACCGGTTGGAATATGCACCGCAGTTTGGCCACCGTCGCCGCAGAAGGTGGCGTAGTGGTGTTACTCGCTCACCGCGAAACGCCAGAGTCGATATTGGCTGACCTCGGTATTGCCCAAGGTCTGACGCCGCCGCTACAGGGCGACAGTGTGCAATACCAAACCACCTACTTTAATGTCGGTTTGGGTTCGCAAATATTACGCGATGTTGGCGTGGGCAAAATTCGCCTGATGGGTGCGCCAGTTAAATACAATGCTATCTCTGGTTTCGACCTAGAAGTAGTGGAATTTGTCAGCCCCGAAGACGTTGGCCAAGCCTAATTAATTAAGACTTTAAGGAACGACTATGAAAACGATTGAAGGTACTTTCACTGCGGTTGGTGGTAATTACGCGATTGTTGTGGGCCGCTGGAATAGCTTTGTGGTTGAGAGCTTGTTGGAAGGCGCCCTAGACTCACTGCGCCGCCACGGTGTTAAAGAAGACAATATCACTATCGTGCGCGCCCCCGGCGCCTTTGAAATTCCGCTGGTATGTCAGAAAGTGGCAGACAGTAAAAATTACGACGCCATTATCGCCCTTGGCGCGGTTATTCGCGGCGGCACCCCGCACTTTGAATATGTGGCTGGCGAGTGCGTGAAAGGCTTGGCGCAGGTTTCTATGCAGTACAGCGTGCCAGTGTCTTTTGGTGTTTTGACAGTAGACAGCATTGAGCAAGCTATTGAACGCGCTGGTACTAAAGCGGGCAATAAAGGCGAAGAAGCGGCCATGTCTGCCATTGAAATGGTGAGCTTGCTTAAGCAGCTTTAAGTGTTGCATTGATCGTTTTGGTAAATGATTTTCGCGTCGCCCATTCAGTTTCTGGTAAGCGGTGGCGCGGTTTTTTAAATGTGGTTTTATCCACTGTGAATGAGTAATTTTTTGTGGCTAATCGTCAGCAAAGTCCGTCCCATAATCAGCTTGCCGCAGGTCGTCGCAAGGCCCGTCACTACGCGATGCAGGCACTGTATCAATGGCATATGGCTGGCCAAGCGCTGAGCGTTATTGAAGCTGAGTTTCAAGCTGACTACGACATGAGCAATGTCGATAAAGAATTTTTCCACGATTTGGTGCACAGCATTCCCGCCCAGCTCACCGACTTGCACGGTCTGTTTGAAAAGCACCTAGACCGCAAGCTTAGCGATCTCGACCCCATTGAATTGTGCCTGTTACGCATGGGCAGCTATGAATTGCTGCGCCGTATCGATGTGCCGTATAAAGTGGCGATAAACGAAACCATCAACCTCGGTAAACGTTTTGGTGCCACTGACGGTTACCGCTATTTAAACGGTATTCTAGACAAAGTGGCAATGGAGTGTCGCGCGGTTGAAGTCGCGGCGGAACGCGGTAAATCTCCCAAGCCAGCAAGCGACGCCGAATAAGTCGGCGCTTAGCGAAGCTTATGCCGGTATCTGAATTCCAATTAATCCAGCAGTATTTTAAGGTGGGCGTCGCTGCGGCGCAGGCCTGCCCCAATTCACCGGTACGTTGCGGTATTGGTGACGACTGTGCGGTTCTCGCATTGCCGCCAGAAGACGAGCTACTGGTGTCGGTCGACACCTTGGTGGAGTCAGTGCACTTTCCCGCCAATTACCCCTCAGACTTACTTGCCCGTCGCGCCTTAGCTGTGTGCGTTAGCGATTTGGCGGCCTGTGGTGCAACACCGCTTGGCTTTACCTTGGCTTTAACACTGCCCAAGGTGGACGAGCCGTGGCTGGCGGGCTTTGCCAATGCCTTGGCCGCCGCCGCCGCGGAATTCGGTATTGCACTGGTGGGCGGCGACACCACGCGTGGGCCGCTGTGTTTAAGTCTGCAAGTTATGGGCTCGGCGCCAGCGGGCACCGCCATTTTGCGCAGCGGAGCGCGTCCCGGTGACCTGGTGTTTGTCTCTGGCCAACTGGGCGATGCGAGAGCAGCACTGGCTTACCTAGATAAACCGCTGGCGCAGTTAAGTGCCGCAGAAACAGCTTTGCTGGCCCGCTATCACTCGCCAGAGCCACGCTTGGCCCTAGGTCAAAAGCTGCGAGGCCTCGCCAGCGCAGCCGTCGATATATCTGACGGTTTGGCCGCAGACCTTGGTCATATTCTCAAGGCCAGTGGCGTGGCGGCGGTACTGTATACCGAGTACTTAGCCTTGTCGGCGGCGCTCACTGAAACGAATCCCGAGCGCGCCATTGAGTTTGCCCTTAGCGGCGGCGACGATTACGAGCTGTGTTTTACCCTGCCCGCTGAACACCGCGAGGCAGCGCTGGCACTCGGTGCTGAATTAAATTTGCGCCTCACTGAAGTCGGTTATGTCGACGTTGGTGAAGGCCTTGCCTGCTACGCAGCCGACGGCGGTGTGATAACGCCTGCTGCTGGCTACCAACATTTTTGAGTGGTATACCCAATGAAAATACCCGTCTCATTACTTAAAAACCCAGTGCATTTATTGTCCGTCGGTTTTGGTAGCGGACTGGCGCCTAAAGCGCCGGGCACCTTCGGTACAATCGCCGCCCTGCCGTTTTGGTATGTACTGCAATTTTTGCCACCGGCCTATTATGTGGTGGTCTTGATCTTAGCCTTTATACTTGGCGTATATCTCTGTGGCGCCACTGCCGACGCCTTAGGCGTACACGATCACGGCGGTATTGTATGGGACGAGTTTGTCGGCCTGTGGATTGCCCTGTTTATGGTGCCAATGCATCTCGGTTGGATCCTTTTAGGTTTTGCATTATTTCGCTTATTTGATATTTGGAAACCCTGGCCAATACGGGTGCTGGATGCCAAGGTGCACGGCGGCTTTGGCATTATGATCGACGATGTGCTGGCCGGTGTTTACGCTTATCTAACGCTGCAATTACTGTATGTGTTGAGTTAAAAAATTAATTATTAAGCATTTGCGAGGACAATCATGGTTTCTTTAGGCACGCCGTTTAGCGACAGCGCTTGTAAGGTTTTACTGTGTGGCGCGGGCGAACTCGGCAAAGAAGTGGCCATCGAGTTGCAACGTTTAGGGGTGGAAGTCATTGCCTGCGACCGTTACGCCAATGCCCCAGCGATGCAAGTGGCTGACCGCAGTTACACCTTCTCGATGCTCGATGGCGCGGAATTGCGGCGGGTAATCGAGCTGGAAAAGCCAGACTACATCGTGCCGGAAATTGAAGCCATCGCCACCGACACCTTGATCGACTTAGAACGCGAAGGCTATAACGTAGTGCCTACCGCGCGCGCCGCCCAGCTCACCATGAACCGTGAAGGCATTCGGCGCCTGGTTGCCGAAAAGCTCGAACTGCCCACCTCAGCCTACCGCTTTGCCGACAGCAAAAACGAGTTCGATGCCGCCGTGGCGGAAATTGGCCTGCCCTGTGTGATCAAGCCCATCATGAGCTCCTCGGGCAAGGGGCAGAGCTTGGTGCGTCGCCCCGCTGAAATCGACGCGGCGTGGACCTATGCCCAAGAGGGCGGCCGTGCCGGTGCAGGCCGAGTAATTGTCGAGGGTTTTGTTGATTTCGATTACGAAATCACTTTATTAACCATTCGCCACCGCGGCGCAAATGGCGAAGATACCGCAACCAGTTACTGCGCGCCGATTGGCCATTTGCAAAAAGACGGTGACTACCAAGAATCCTGGCAGCCCCAGCCCATGTCTGATACAGCTTTACAGCGCGCCCAACAGATGGCTGAGCAAGTCACCACTGCACTAGGTGGCTGGGGTTTGTTTGGCGTAGAGCTTTTTGTAAAAGGCGACGAGGTGATCTTCAGTGAAGTATCGCCCCGTCCCCACGACACGGGTTTAGTGACCTTAATCTCTCAAGATTTATCAGAATTTGCCCTGCACGTTAGGGCTATACTCGGCTTACCTATCCCCAATATTCAGCAACACGGCCCCTCGGCATCGGCGGTTATTTTAGTTGATGGCAGCTCTCAGCGCGTTCGCTTTGGTAATCTTGACCACGCCTTAGATGTACCCGATACCCAGCTGCGTTTATTCGGTAAGCCTGAGGTGGACGGCAAACGTCGCATGGGTGCAGCCCTTGCTCGCGGCGGCAATATTGACGAGGCCCGAGCCAAGGCATTGGCAGTGGTTGAAGCTGTTACAGTGAGTTTGTAGCGCTGCGTTAATGATATTGTTTTAAGGAAGTCTGAATAAAAAAGACCCCGCATGTTTATCATGCGGAAATGTAATTGGGGTTATTAAAAATCATAAATCACAGGCCTGACTACAATATCCTTCAATAGAAAAACAGCGAGCTGGTGCTAGGTAAAATGACATAGTGGTTAGGGTATAAAGGGCATGTTGTAAATTTAAAAACGCCTACTTTCCGTATAACTTTTTGGCCATGCAAGTCGCAAAAATATTAAGATAATGCAGAACAAGATTAGCAGTGAATCTGCGCCGCCGCCGCTGCGGCCGCCACTCGGCTTCAATTCGATTGGGGGTGGCGGTGCGAATGCTTCTGGGGCTGCCGCACTTGATTCTGCAATATCTACCAGAAATAACTGCGACGTAACTCCCGCTTCCAAGGCTTTGTTGTTAAGGGTGAAGGAGAGTTGCCCCGTTTTTCCGGCGACTGTTGCTGAGTCTAGCAGCAGGGTTGCTAGTCTATCTTCGCCAGTTTCTGTTAATTCCGACAATTGCGGAAGCTCTTCAGTCACACCCGCTGTTGTAAACTGTACACGAAGCTCATTAGCGTCTGCAGCCCCTATGAAACTGTAAGCGAACTCTATGACCTCATCTTCAAAATCGAGTGATATATCAAATACGGCGACTGAAGTCTGGGTTTCTTCAGAATCAGAATTTGTATTCAATGCATAACCAATCAATGTGAATTCCGTGGCATTGTCTTGCGCATGAACTTTTGCTAACGGAAACGAAGCAAGCAAAGTAACAAGCAATACAGCCCTGATTGCGTATATCTTCATAGTCTTACCCCCGAACGCCAGTGACAGTGCTTTTCATTTTGTATGTCTTCTCACTTGGGGTGACATTTTTCGATCCATTCACCAAATACTCAAATACCAGCTGTTTTATTGTTGTAATAATTCCTGATTGTTGTTCCGCAACTTGCGGAGTCGTTTTTGATAGGCCTCGTAATGGGGCTGCATAGGAGCAGGTGTCACTTTCACTAAAAGTGCGTGAATAAACCCACGTTCCTTGAACAAGCGCCTCAGGGAGTGTTGTGATCATGCCGGTAAACCCGGCTATATCAGTAAATCCATTTTCAGGATTGTAGGTTTCGTATTTAATCCGAACGAACGCCTTCGCAATTCCAGCCTTCGCGAACTCCTTCCCCCGTTCATTGTTATTAAGCATTTTAGATTCACTGATAAATGAATGGCTCAGCGGAAAACGGCCTTGAAGAACCTCAACTTTCCCATCGGCAGGTGTAATACGCAGGAAAAAGTACGGTTCTGATTCTGTGGTGTTATTGACGTATGGTTGATCGTGCGCCTCGCATGGATCCCGGGGATTGCCCACCAGAACCCCTTGTCCGAAATGGTATACTGTGTCATTCCCTTCATAGGTAATCGATTTCACGTCGTCGCCTTCTGTAACAACGGTAACCACCGGAGTGTTATCAGCGAAGGATAAAACCGAACCGAAAATTCCGATAATAGCTAAAACGCCTTTTCCAAAAGTATTCGTTCGCATGTTTAGCCTCGTTGCTATAATCCATTATATTATTTAAAGCTCGTGATTATTCAGCACAAAAACTACGGCAGTTGATTAAAGCGAAGAAACCTTGCTAGGCCATTATTGAATGCATAGCGGCAGATTTATACTTTAATTACCACCACTGAAAACTTTAAAAACACATATTATAAGGGGGAAGTAGGTGTTTTGGCCGTCTCATCATATTCTTCCTTGGGTCTGAAACGGCTTACTTTCGACTACATACAAAAGTAAGCGCGAAAATCTAGGAGTCACCCTGCACAGATAGTAGTTCAGTGATTCGAGAATTGTCTAGTAAAATTGTCTTTCCGGCCTAATACTATTTCGGAATGAAAATACCTAAAACCATAACGAGAATCATAGGGGGTCATAATTATGGAGGGTAGGTCTTAGATTTTGGGTTTTACATAGTTTTGCTTGGTCGGCAGGACGCGATAATTGGTGTTTAAAGAAAGGGGGCAGATTTGTTTAAAGCATTTTTCAATAAAAAAGCCCCGCATAATTTATTAATGTGGGGCTTAAATTTAATGAAGCTATCGCTTTCTAGAAAGCCGTTACCATCAAGTTCGTTCTGCCCGTGATATTAGTGTTGGCATGGAAGGCGGTAATCTCCGTTGTGGTCGCGACAAATTGAAGTTTGGCGTAGGCCAAACCTTTGCTTCCTTCGTCATTGCATATTGTTGCGACGTTCGTATTGCTGGATGCCCACGTCACCTGCGTAGTCAAATTGCTAGTCGAATTGTCGGTGTACACTCCGGTCGCTGTATATTGCACCGTGGCATTACCGCTGACACTACTGTTCTCGGGGCTTAATTCAATTCGCGCTAATGACTTCGCTGCCCTCGTTAACGCCAGTTAGTAGGCCGCGAGATCCGTTTGCATTATTCACAACGGTATTGCCACTAAAGCTCGACCAAGTAACTTGGGTAGTAAGGCGCCCTTTGCTGCCGGTAGTGACATTTTGATGTCTGCCTTCTAAAAAAATACCGGTTGCAAGGTATTGTTTCGTTAAGCCTTTGGCGAGTGATGTGTCTTGGGGGCTAACTTGCAGCGCGGTTATTACTGTATCACTTACGGTTACGCCATCGTCGACGGTAGATCCGGTAATTCTCTGATACGTCGCACTAATTGTGGTTTTACCTACACTAAGACAACTGGCTAGGCCGCTCGCGTTAATGCTGGCGACGGTTGTATTGTACTGGCTCAGCTTGCAGAGTTGCTAGGGTCTAAAGTGGTGCCATTAGAAAACTGTACGATAGCGGCAAATTGTTGGCTGGTGCCCTTGGCAAATTGATTTACTTGCGGATTAATTGTTAGCGAACTCGGGGTAATCGGTGTACCAACAGAAGGACTGCTGCCACCACCACAAGCACTGAGTAGCGAGATCACACCTAGCAAAAAATAACTGACAATTGTTTTGTAATAGCAATTAGGTGTATAGCGCATGACTATGATCCTGATTTGTGCGCAGAGGTAGTTTGCCACAACGATCCTTTGCAGCGTAAATTTGTAGGAGTGCTTATGGGAGTTCCAGTGACGCCTAGGTATGGCAGTCAGCAGTGGTTTTTGTCGGGCTATGCTATTTTTAGGTTAGTTAAATAGCAATATGGCTGATTAAAAATAGTTTTGGGTGTTTTAGCCCCGCTGGATTTGCGGTTGAGAAGCCAGACTGGGCTTTGCTGTGTCTATGGGTAGTAGCGTCACTTCTTGAAAATTACTGGAATAAGGTGTTGCGAACGATTAAATCGTCTTTATCACCGATCAGTCTAAGATCGATGGTAAGAGGCATGTCGGTATAGCGCTATCTTGAGTTAGTAATATTGTTGAGCGAGAGCTAAAATTTTGGCAGTCGTTGAAGCTGTAACTGTGAGTTTGTAATGTTATTTTTAAATAATTTTTCATAAAAATACCCAAGTTCCATAAAAAATTAGGTATTTCAAATGTGAATCTAAATTTATCTTCTTGCTATCACCCTAATTTGCGTCCTACACTAGCCACTCTTGTCGGGGTGCCCGCGTATGAAATACGCAATGGCTGAGATCGTTTTCGAATCCCGTAGACCTGATCTGGATAATGCCAGCGTAGGAAACAAGATCTTCTCAGCAGGGGGCCCTCTGCGTTGTGCTGTCTGAGAGGCGATCTGATTTTCCTTCCTTGGTTTTATTTTTAAAACTGTCGATTTAAAGACTTGCGCTCTGCTGCGCGCAAAAGGGGAAAAAAATGAGTTCTGATTATCCACTGCTTCGCGATACCGCCCAAGTAGACGCCGCTTCAGTTGAGCCATTACCGGGTTCTTCAAAAATATATGTGCAGGGTAGCCGCGCCGATATTCAGGTGCCGATGCGAGAAATTAAACTGACGCCAACCCCTGTGCAGGCCCGCGATGGCAGCACCAGCCTAGAGCCAAATCCACCTGTGCGGGTTTATGATACATCGGGCGCGTATACAGATCCCAAAGCTAAAATTGATATACGTAAAGGTTTGGAGCCGATTCGCGATCAATGGATTCTCGACCGCAATGACACCGAACTACTCGCTGGTGACAGCTCCGAATACAGCCGCAAACGGGCAGCCGATTTAAGCCTGCAACAGTTACGCTTTGATCTAAAACGCAATCCGCGTCGTGCATTACCGGGTAAAAATGTGAGTCAGATGCACTACGCGCGCTTAGGCATTATTACCCCAGAAATGGAATATATCGCCATCCGCGAAAACATGGCTTTAGCCGCCGCAAAAGAAGCGGGCGAGCTGCCAGGGGACTTGGGTTTTCAGCATCCCGGTAATGCTTTCGGTGCCAGTATTCCTAAAGAAGTCACCCCAGAATTTGTTCGCGATGAAGTTGCGCGAGGTCGTGCAATTATTCCCGCCAATATTAATCACCCCGAATTAGAGCCGATGATTATTGGTCGTAATTTTCTGGTGAAGGTGAATGGCAATATCGGTAACTCGGCGCTGGGTTCCTCTATTGAAGAGGAAGTGGCCAAGCTCACTTGGGGTATTCGCTGGGGCGCAGATACCATGATGGACTTGTCCACCGGCAAAAATATTCACGAAACCCGTGAGTGGATTGTGCGCAATTCGCCGGTGCCGGTGGGCACAGTGCCGATTTATCAGGCGCTGGAAAAAGTCGACGGCGTGGCCGAAGATTTGACCTGGGAAATTTTCCGCGACACCTTAATTGAACAAGCAGAGCAGGGCGTGGATTATTTTACAATTCACGCGGGGGTGTTGCTGCGCTATGTGCCGCTGACCGCCAAGCGCGTTACCGGCATTGTGTCCCGTGGTGGCTCGATCATGGCGAAGTGGTGTTTGTCCCACCACAAAGAGAATTTTCTCTACACCCATTTTGACGACATCTGCGAGATCATGAAGGCCTATGATGTGTCCTTCTCTTTGGGGGATGGCCTGCGTCCTGGCTCGGTGGCAGACGCCAATGACGAAGCGCAGTTTGGCGAGCTACGCACTTTAGGTGAATTAACTAAACGCGCGTGGAAACATGATGTGCAAGTGATGATCGAAGGTCCCGGTCACGTGCCCATGCAAATGATTCACGAGAATATGACCGAGCAGCTCAAGCACTGTGACGAAGCGCCTTTTTACACCTTGGGGCCGCTGACCACCGATATTGCCCCTGGCTATGATCACATCACTTCGGGCATTGGCGCCGCCCAAATCGGCTGGTATGGCTGTGCGATGCTGTGCTACGTCACCCCCAAAGAACACTTGGGTCTGCCCAATAAAGATGACGTAAAAACCGGCATCATTACCTACAAAATTGCTGCCCACGCCGCAGACTTGGCCAAAGGCCATCCCGGCTCCCAATTGCGCGATAATGCCCTGAGCAAAGCCCGCTTTGAATTCCGCTGGGAAGATCAATTCAACCTTGGCCTAGACCCCGATACCGCACGCTCGTACCACGACGAAACCCTGCCCAAAGAATCGGCTAAGGTCGCGCATTTTTGCTCCATGTGCGGCCCCAAATTCTGCTCCATGAAAATTACCCAAGACGTTCGCGACTACGCCGCCAAGCTAGAAGAGGATGAACTGGAAGCCGAGATGCAGAAAAAATCTGCAGAGTTTAAAGAGCTGGGCAGTGAGATATATCAGAAGGTTTGACGCTAGACGCGTGACGGGAGACGGGAGATGCAAGACGCAAGATGCTAGACGGGAGACGGGAGATGCAAAAGACGCTAAAAGCGAAGCAGAAGATGGTAGTGAATTGCAGGCCCGCGTGGGAGCTAGTTAGAAATGATGCTTTAGCGTCTTCCGTCTCCCGTCCAGCGTTACGCGGAGTTAACGTCTCCCGTCCAGCATTACGCGGTACTAGCGTCTTCCGTCTTCCGTCCAGCATTCAGCGATGAATATCGCGGTAGCCGGTGCAGGCCTCCTCGGTCGCCTCCTCGCGTGGAAGCTCTTGCAACAAGGCCACCGCGTGAGTTTATTTGATCGTGGTAGTCGCGCTGGCGAGTTAAGTGCTGCGCGGGTGGCGGCGTCGATGTTGGCGCCTTATAGCGAAGTGGCCAGTGCCGAGCGTCAGGTGTTTGACTGGGGTTTGATGGCGCTGCGCTGGTGGCCGGAGCAGATTGCATTATTAGAACAGCAAACTGGGCAAAGCATTAGTTACGGCATGGATGGCAGTGTGGTGGTGGCTCACGATTTGGATAAATCCAGCGTGCGACATTTTGAGCAGCAGTTGCAGGCTAAAGTGCCCGATCATCGCGACAGAGTCGAGCGTATTGACCGAGCGCGCTTGCGGGATTTAGAGCCTGAATTGGCCGGACGTTATAGCTCGGGGCTGTTTCTTGCCGACGAAGGTTATCTTGATAACGGGGCCTTGTTGGCGGCATTGGAGACTGCGATTACTAAGCTGGGGGGCAAGTGGTTTGAGTATAGCGAGGTCGTCAGTCTTGCCCCCAAGCGTATTATTTTGAGCAATGAAACCTTGGCGTTTGATTGGGTGGTGGACAGCCGTGGTCTTGGTGCTAAAGCTCAGTTGCCAGGCTTGCGCGGTGTGCGCGGCGAAGTGTTGTGGGTACACGCGCCGGAAGTGAATTTACAGCGGCCGGTGCGGCTGATGCACCCGCGTTATAAATTGTATATTTCGCCGCGCCCAAACAATCGCTATGTGATTGGCGCGACGGAAATTGAAAGTGAAGCTATGCAGCCCGTTACCGTGCGCTCGACCCTAGAATTAATGTCTGCGCTTTACAGTGTGCACAGCGGTTTTGCCGAGGCGAACTTGCTTCACGCCTTTGCCCACTGCCGCCCGGCGATGCCCGATAATTTGCCAGTGCTGAACTGCGAGGCGGGCTTGTTAACGGTGAATGGCTTATACCGCCACGGCTACTTGCTTAGCCCCCAGTTAGCGGAGAATGCTTTGGCGATGCTGGCGGAACAAACCGAGACTAGCGTTGCGGTATAAGTGAAAAATTGGTGGATAGAGTGCCCAAATGATTTCAATTAGTGTGAATAACAAACGCTGTGAATGCGATGCGAATTTAGCGCTAGCTGAGCTGCTTCCGCTATGGGGTTTTGAGTGCGAGAAAATTGCGATAGCGATAAATGGCGACTTTGTTCCGCGATCACAGTATGGGGATTTACGTTTAAACTCAGGTGATCAAGTGGACGTGTTGGCGCCAGTGCAAGGCGGCTGAATGACGGGAGAAGCGTGACGGGAGATGGGAGACGCAAAGGAAACAGAATAGTGCGGGTTTTAATTTTTTAGCCTCTCCCGTCTCCCATCGAGCGTAAAGCAGGAATTAGCAATGAAGCAAAATCAAGATAACTGGACCCTCTACGGCCAAAGCTTCCACAGCCGCCTCTTAATTGGCAGCGCGCTGTATCCTTCGCCAGCAGTAATGCGCGAAGCGATTACTGCCTCGGGTTCGGAGATTATTACCGTGTCGCTGCGCAGGCAGTCGCCGAGCGAAGCCGGTGGCGAGGGTTTTTGGCAGCAGTTAAAAAGTTTGAATAAAACCTTATTGCCGAATACGGCAGGCTGCCACAGTGTGAAAGAAGCGGTGACCTTGGCGCAGATGTCGCGGGAGTTGTTTGAAACCGATTGGTTAAAATTGGAAGTGGTGGGCGATGATTATAATTTACAGCCCGACCCACTGGGCACGGTGGAGGCCGCCGAGCAGTTAATAAAACTCGGCTTTAAGGTGTTTCCCTATTGCACCGATGATTTGGTCGTTTGCCAACGGCTGCGTGATGCCGGTTGTCAGGTTTTGATGCCCTGGGGTTCGCCAATTGGCACTGGGCGGGGTTTGATGAATCCCTATAATTTACAAACCATTCGCGAGCGGATACCTGAGCTGCCGCTGATTGTCGACGCCGGTATTGGTAAACCCTCCCACGCGGTGCAGGCCTTGGAATTGGGCTACGACGGTATTCTGCTGAATACCGCCATTGCCCAGGCGGGGAATCCGGTATTGATGGCGCGGGCCTTTCGCGACGCCGTTGCGGCGGGCCGTCAAGCTACCTTGGCGGGGGCGATGCCGGAGCGACAAACCGCTTCGCCATCCACCCCAACCCTGGGTATGCCCTTCTGGCATCAGCAATAATACCGTAGCGATAAGGCAGTGATTACTGCAAATACAGCGCTTTGAGCTTGTTAATCTCGGTGGCATCTACGGCCAGCGCTTGGTCTAGATAGTTTTCCACCGAGCCGTATTTCTGTTCAATATGTGCAAAGGCGATGTTGATAAACGGTGTGCCGTCGGCAGTGATGAGTGGCATCGGGCCTTTGCTTTCTTTTTTATTGTAATGCAGCATCATTTTAGCGAAGGCATTGGTTTTGGCGGCGGCTTCTAAATCGACATCGCCCCGCTCTACGGCTGGCCGGCGGTATTGGGTAGACAGCAAATAGTCCTGAACAATCGTCTCTCGTGGCACACCCAGCGCGCTTAGCAAGAGGGCAGAGGCAAAGCCAGTGCGGTCTTGTCCTGCCGAACAATTCACCACCAATGGCGTGTTGTTGTTTAGCAATTCTTGGAAATACATTTTCATTTGCGGTTGGTATAGCTCAGCAATATTGCCGTAAAAGCCTTCAATGCCTATCGGCTTACCTGCTTCCTTTTGCGAATTGAGGTTCATGGTGGTCATGCTATAGGAATGGTTAATATAGCGAATTGACGGGTTGTGACTCACCCAGCGGTTGGGGTAAAGCGCTAGCTCTTCTTGCGAACGCAGATCAACCACGGTTTTAAAATGGCGTTTGTTTAAGGTTTTTTCGTCGGCGGACGTAAGGCTGCTCATGGTGCCAGAGCGAAATAATACGCCGCTGCGCACGGTTTTATTGTCGGCGGTGGTATAGCCGCCGAGGTCTCTAAAATTGGAACCGCCTTCGAGGGCGAGTAAGCGCGAGGAATCGTCTATTTTAGTTTGTGGCGCCGTTTGGATTTCGGCCTGTAAATATGGCGCTGTGCTGAATGTGAGTAGTGCGCTAATGGCGAGAGCAATACCGCGAGATTGGATTTTCATGGGTTGAACTCCTGAATTAATTAATGGCTTGGAAAATCAATTTTACGGTGGTGCGGTTCTGCACCACCGTTTGAACCGCACTTAAAAATGCAGGCGCACACCGAGCAAATAACGGCGGCCATAGCTTTCTGACTGATTGATGGTGCCGTTGCTGGCGTAGCGCACATCGGTTTCATTGCTTACGTTATTGGCGTTGGCGTAGACCGACATGGTGGCGCCGTCAAAGTCGAAGGGCAGTTCATAGCTCAGCGATAAATCTACCCGCTGTTGCTCGCCCCATTTTTCATTTGGGTCTTCGATGGGTGAAATCCACTCGTCACGATACTGGTAGTTGATTCGGGTCGATAGCCCGTAGTCCTCGTAAAATACCGAGAAATTGTAGAGGAGGTCCGAGGTGCCCGGCAGGTCGTGGCGGTCGCCATTTAGGGCTTGGAACTCGCTGTTGAGCACGGTTAGGTTGGCGCTAATACCAAAGCCGTGAGCGGCGTTGAACAGGTCGCTGGCGTGGCCGACAAAGTTCAATTCCACACCGTGCATTTTGCCATTGTCGCCATTTACCGAACCTTTGTATGTCCAGCTTTCGCCTGCCGCGCTAGGCAGGTAAACGCCGCCATCAATGGTACTCGTGTCGGCGTAAATCACGTTGTCGACAGTGCGATAAAAGGCGCCAGCAGAGAGGATGCTGGCCGGTGCAAAATACCACTCTAAGGAGGTGTCGATGCCAGTGGCTTCTTCGGCCTCGAGGGTTGGGTTGCCACCGGTGACTTCTTTGTTGATTAGATCCACTTTAGCGGCGGCGCGCCATTCATCGTAGGTGGGGCGGTTTAAGCCGGTTGTGGCCGAGACGCGCAGCTTGAGGTCTTCTTGCAAATTAATATTGAAGTGAACACTGGGTAGCACATTAATGAAGTCGTCGCTGACCGAGATGGGGTCGCCATTAACACTGCCTTTACTGCGGTAGTCGGTTTGCTCAATGCGGGCGCCGACCACAACATTACCCCAGTCGAGTTCAGTGGTGGTCATCACATAGGCGGCGAGTATTTCCTCATTAATGGCAATCTGGCCGTCTTCGCTAGGGGTGACTGGGCCGAGCCCGCCGGTGCTGGCCCAAGCGCCGCGCAGGCCGATATTATTGTAATAGGTGGCGCCAATAGTGTTAGTGGTATTACTGTCCCAGGGATTGCCGGTATTGTAATCGTCGATGTTTACCGAGGCTGGGAAGGATTTAATAGCGGGGGTAGCAACAAAGCCATCGGCATCGCGGGTATCGCGCTGCACGCCAGTTCTTAGCACCATGTTCTTACCAAGCCAGCTCAGTTCGCGCTCGGCGTCGGCTTTTATTTTTAAGCCATTAATTTCGAGCAATTGGCCGTAGTGAATGCCAATGGTGCTGGCGTAGTTAATTGTGGCAAGGTCGCGGTCGAGATAGAGTTTTGGATCTTCGATATCGCTCAAGTCATAGCTTGCCACCGCGCTACCACCAACACTGCGGGGAATCGGCAGGTTCATTTTAAATTCGGTGTCGGTGCCATTTACCCGCGTTTCAAGCAGCCATTCGCCCAATTGGAAATCTGCGCCAAGGGTATTCGACTCGGTTGAGTTTTCGTATTGGCCGTATTCCAGCAAGCGCTGTACGCTCACGTCTTGATTGCTGCCGCTGACGCCGGTTGCGGGGGTGTTAAACGCAAATACAAATTGATTGCGCTGCTCCTTGTCGATGAACTCGCTGTAGAGCGTGGAAATAAACAGGCGTTGCACGGTGTCGTCGCCGCGATATTCTAAGGTGCCGCCGTAGGCCGAATCTTCGCGGGTCACTTTATAACTGCGAAAATCGAGCTCATTCACAATCAGCTCACCGGTGGTGGCATCGCGTTCTAAATCGTATTCGCGGTTGTCGGTAATTTGTTCGCGGCTGTTCTCTGAGACAAAGGCGACAAAACCAAATTTTTCATTCGACCACGAGGTGCGCAAGCCGTATTTCTCAATATCACCGCCGCCGAGCTTTTGTTCACCCAAGCCGACATCGGCGGCGAAAGACCAGCCCTCATTCGCAAAGGGGCTAAAGGTTTTAATATTAATAAAACCCGCCACCGCCTCTCCTGGCATACTAGGCAGAATGGCTTTATTCACCTCTACGGTGCGGGTAATAACTGAAGGGATGCTATCGAAGCGCGGAATGCGGCCATTTTCAGCACCGGGCACATCAATGCCGTCAAAGGCGATGCTGGTATAGCGAAAGGGTGCGCCGCGTAAATTAATGTAGCGGGCTTGGCCTTGGTCGCGCTCTATTGCCAAGCCGGGTAGGCGGCCAAGGGAGTCGGCGAGGTTTTGGTCGGGGAAGCGACCGATGGTATCGGCAGAGATAATCTCTACATAATTGTCGGCAAATTTCTTAGCGTCAAAAGCCGCTTGCTGGCTGTCGCGGATAGGCGCAGCGGTGACGGTAATCATCTCAAGTTTGTTTTGCGCCAAACCGAGGCTGGGCATGCCTGCCGCTAGTCCTGTCATGAGGTAATACGATAGGCGTTTGCTGCCGAGGGAATTCATTGGCTACTCCTGTTGATGATGTAATTACGGTGTTGGTGAACGGCGCGTCAAAATGGCCACGAAAATATGTCAGGGGGATTGTCGTGGCTGCGTGTGTCGGCTTTGTGACAAAGACATCTACAGGGGTTTAGAGATATCTCTAAACGCGCCTGCTCCCTCGCAGCCCGCTATTTACGGGCACTTTGCGTGGGAATTATTTAGTTGCTTGGCGTTGCTATACGCGTTGATGTGCTCTTGGGGGCATGAATGCTTATGGCTGTAGCGGGCAGTGCTAAACGGTATTGCGAACGTGCGGTTTGCGGGTCGCGCGCAGATTCAAATAAAAAAGGCGAGGCCAGTTCTTCGCCGAATAATTGGCAGAGTTCATCTTTAATTTTGCTGCGATTCTGATCCAAGGTTTTGGCGCGCAGGCCTTTTTCACTTAAATCTTTAATGGCTTTGGCGTGCCCACCGTAGCGCTGCATTAGGGCAATTATTTCTTGATTGGCACTGCGATCGGGGCGATTGGAAGGGGGGTTGGTAAACCAGCCATCGACTGGGTTTTGGCGTCGGCGGTAGGCATACCAGAGATAGTACATAAATGGCGTAGACGACATCTTAAGCGCATAGCCATGAACGATGACGGTGCTGGTGGCGGGGCAGAGGCTAAGCTCTGCTGGGGATTCGGCGATGGCGATGGCATCGGCGATGTCCTTGGGGCGCTGCCGTAGTGCAAATTCCAACCACGCCAGCGCGCTGGGAGAGGAGTGTTTAAAGCCGCCGGTGTTTAAATGCGCAAGGTAGTGGCTGGGGTAGGGATAATTGCTGCGTAAAAACAGTGTTAAGGCCTGCTCCTGGCTCGGCGAGTAGTCGTCGGCTTTGCTGCTGAGCTGTTCGGCTTGGCGCCGATTTACACCTTGTTCGGTCAGGGCGCGAAGCAGCTGCTTTCTGCGCGGCGACAGTGGCGGGGCGACAGCGGTCCACATCAGCAAGCCCAGTAGGCTCAGGAATAATTGGCTGGCAATCAGTTTTGGCCACTGCCACTGGCAGGCGAGGCCCAGCTTCAACTCTTGAATATGGTCGTTAATTGGCCAGTGCAGGCTAATTATTCGCGCTGTATTGGCAGAGTTGGCGTATGTTTTGTTATGAATGCGCAGCACTTGGGCTTGGCATTGCTGTACCGCGCTAAATGCGCTGTTAACGTGAAGTTGAGCAAAATCGTGATTGAGGCGTTTGACTAAATAGTCGTTAAGGCTGTCGTGAAAAGACTCGTTAATACCCGCTTCAATAATCTTATTTGGCAGGGTTTCTCGCAGTTGCTGTGCCAGTGAGCGGCTGAGGTAATTAAGGCTAAGCCAGTGATTAAAGGCGATAAGGAAGATACTAGCAGCAGCCACGACCGCTAACTTGATAAGCCATTTCGGCTTAGATAGCCCCAGTGATTTCATGGGCAGTCCGCGGTTTGGGCGCTTAGTTGCTGCAGGGGGGCGAGCAAGGGCGCGTAAACCTGAAGGCCGCGGATGATTTCGCATTCTAATGCGCGATGGTGGCTGTGGTGGAGTTGGTTTTTGATAAACCACGCCCCCGACGGCACCTCGGGATTAATAAGTAAGCTGTAATACGTGCTTAAATTTAAGTTGTCTGCCTGCGAAATAGCCGTGCTGATCATGTCGACTTCGCGATTTTTAAACGCGGCGTAAAGGGCGCTGGGGTCGGTATAAAACTTTTTTTGGTCGGCGTTAAGATTAATACCCGCCTGCTTTAAGGCCGCCATGGGTTGCAGGAAATGGGTTTGGCTTTGGCTGTCGCGGGAGAAGCCGATCACCTTGCCTTGAAGGTAGTCGCTGTTTAGCTGAGGTGTGCTGTCTTGGCTAATCCAGTACAGAGCGTAGTTAGGTGTTTGCTGTAAAACACGGTAGTAATTGCTGAACTCCGGCACCAAGCCCGCCACGATATGGTGGCGATTCCAAAAGATATCGAACTCTTCGTCCAGAATATGTTGCGGGCTTAGGTAGGCCCGCGGTCGCCAGCGTATCTCAACGCCAGAATAGGATTTGGCTAACAGTGTGCTGGCGCATAAATAGTCGGCAAAGTCGGTGGCATAATTGTAAAACAAGGTGAGAATTTTAAATGTTGGTTTTGTGCTCGCGCCCTGGGTGCTGCACTGGTAGCTGCGGTAGTCGCTCAAACTAAGCGCTTGTAGGGGGCGGCTTGCCATCCACACACTAAGGGCGATGGGCAAGCTTAGAGCAAGACCCATGACGGCGCGGTACGTAGTGTGATTAGCGCTAAAAAAACGAAACGGTAGCATAGGCTCACGAATTGCTAGAGTCATAGAGGTCGGTGGGATACCTTTTGCTAGCGAGCAACGGTGTGTTTGCAATAGTCTTGATGTAGACAATAAGACACTCTGTTGACAAGTTGATGACAGTAGTGGTTTTCATCTCATCAATGTGAGGTATAGCTGCAACGACGCGCTTGCACCTAGACTAAGCGACTACACAGCAATAATAAGATAGGACGCGACTATGCATCTTGGCTTCAGTTCGATGAACACAGTAAATGATCCGGATCCGGCGGAGTTGGCTAAAACACTGGAAGACGCCGGCTTTGAGTCGTTGTGGTATGGCGAACACAGTCATATTCCGCGCTGCCGAAGCACCGCTTATCCGGCGGGGGGTGAACTGCCCGAGCCTTATAAAGAAATGATGGATCCCTATATTTCGTTGATGGCGGCGGCCGCTGCGACGACAAGGTTAAAGCTGGGTACCGGCATTGCTCTATTGATGGAGCGAGAGCTATTTTCTCAGGCGAAGACCATCGCGACCTTAGACCGTTTGTCCGGCGGGCGGGTGCTGATCGGCAGCGGCGTGGGCTGGAATCAAGAGGAATTTGAAAATGTAAGTCAGCAACCATGGCAACGTCGCTACGGGGTATTAAAGGAAACCGTGGCGGCGACACGGGCCCTGTTTGCCGATGAGGCGCCGGAATTTCACGGTGAGTTTATCGATTTTGACCCGGTGTGGTTTGAGCCCAAGCCGCTGCGCAGTCCACCAATGATTTTTGGTGCAATGGGGCCGTTGGGTATGCGCCACACGGCGGAGTGGGCCGACGGTTGGATGCCTGTGGATGTAGCGCTGCCCGATGTGAAGGCCGCCATTAAGGCGTTTCACGATTTGCTCGCTGAATTTGGTCGCAAGCCGAATGAGGTGGAGGTTACTTTGGTGGTTATGTCCGAGGTGACCCCAGATTTACTTAAATACTATCGCGATTGCGGCGTAGACCGCTGTAATATCGGCGTGGGCATGCAAAATTGGAATAAACCAGAAATTGTGATGCCAATGATTGAGCGCTTCTCTAAGATCATTGCTCAGTTGTGAGGCTTGCTGCTAGTCTTTGAGGTCTAATGCGGAAAATAGTGTCTACTTCATGGAGATATTATGAGTAATCAGCAGCATGACTCAGAGGCTTCGCAGTCTTCAGATTGCCCACGCCATATAGACCCCATTCAAAAGATTAGTGCTCGCAGCGCGGAAATTGGCGGCGGTATAACGGTCAATCGCGTTCTCCCCTCAAGACAGCGGCGCATGATCGGCGCTTGGTGTTTCCTTGATCATGCTGGCCCAGCGGTTTTCCGGGATGGCACGGGCATGAAGGTGGGCCCCCATCCCCATATCGGTTTGCAAACCTTTACCTGGATGGTGGCGGGGGAGGTCTTGCACCGCGATAGTCTTGGTAACGTGGCAGAGGTTCGTCCCGGTGAGGTCAATTTGATGACAGCGGGGCGCGGCATTAGTCACACCGAGGAGTCTTTGGCCGGTAGCGAGCAATTGCACGCCGCGCAACTCTGGATTGCGCTGCCCTATCAAGATCGAGAGTGCGAACCCGCTTTCGATCACTACCCCGAGCTGCCAGTCTGGCGGCAAGGAGATAGTCAGCTTATCTTGCTAGCCGGGCGCTATGCTGGCGAGCAGTCGCCTGCAAAAATTTACTCGCCGCTACTGGCGGTGGATATTGTCAGTGCCTCGGGCGACGAGCTTTATTTGCCTTTGGACACGCGTTTTGAGTACGGCATATTGGTGCTGCAAGGCGACATTGTGGTCTGCGGTCAGCGCTTTGTAGAGAATGATTTGGCGTATTTTAGTCCTGGTGCTAATGAGCTGCAGGTAACGCTAAGCCCCAATAGCCAAATTATCTTTTTAGGCGGTGAGCCTTTTGCGGGTGATATTACGCTGTGGTGGAATTTTGTTGGTCACAGTCGCGTCGAAATTACTCAGGCCCAGCGGGATTGGGAGGCAGGGAGTTCTCGTTTCGGCAGTATTTCCGGGTTTGACGGCGCGCCGCTCATTGCACCGCCGCTCCCGTGGCGGGAATAGTGATTAGCCGATAAAACACTTAGGACGCCAGCTTTTATCGTGTAAAAATAACGCCGTCATCAACTTGCGGCGGGGCTTTGTTATGCGACAAACCCGCACCTCGTAATTTATTCTGGAGATTTCAATGCCCCATGAAAGCAGCCTGCTCCAGGCAATGGTGGTTCTATTGTTGGCTGCCGTACTCGTAGTGCCACTGGCCAAACGTCTGCAATTGGGTGCGGTATTGGGTTATTTAATAGCCGGTGTCGCTATTGGCCCGGCGGCTCTGGAGCTGATCCACAATCCTGAAAATATCGCCCATTTTTCTGAATTTGGGGTGGTGTTGCTGCTGTTTATTATTGGCTTGGAATTGTCGCCAAAGCGCTTGTGGCTTATGCGTCGCGCGGTGTTTGGGGTGGGGTTTGCGCAGGTTGCGCTCAGTGGTCTTTTAATCGGCGCCGTAGCGTATTTTAGTTTTGATCAGCCAATTCGCACGGCAATTGTTTTAGGGCTGGGCTTGGCTTTGTCATCGACCGCGTTTGGCTTGCAGATTCTGGCTGAGCGTAAACAGCTGGGCAGTCCCCATGGGCGCTTGGCGTTTGCTATTTTATTATTTCAAGATATTGCCGCGATTCCACTCATTGCGCTGGTGCCATTGCTTAGTGGCAATAGCGGCGCAGACGGTGCCGAAACCGGTACATCGGTTGTGCGGATACTGCTGTGTATCGCGGCAGTGGTCGTCGGTGGTCGCTATTTGCTGCGACCGGTGTTTCGTATGGTGGCCAGAACGGGGCTACAGGATGTCTCGACCGCGACGGCATTGTTGGTGGTGATTGGCACTGCTTGGTTAATGGACTTGGCCGGGGTGTCGATGGCCCTAGGGGCGTTCCTCGCGGGATTGCTGCTCGCGGACTCGGAGTATCGCCATGAGTTGGAATCGCAGATCGAGCCTTTTAAGGGACTGTTACTCGGTTTGTTTTTTATCAGCGTGGGGATGACCGCCGATGTTCACCTATTGTTGCAAGAACCCCTAACGGTACTCGGCTTAAGCGCGCTGTTAATGATTATCAAACTGCCAGTACTGGCTTTGCTTGGTAAAACATTAGGGGGCTTAGACCGCAGTAGCGCCTTGAAATTGGGCATTGTGTTGGCGGCGGGGGGTGAGTTCGCCTTTGTTATTTTTCAAATTGCTCGCCAGCAGCAGTTATTCAGCGCCGAGTTGCACAGTATGCTGATTTTGGCCATTACGGTGTCGATGGCATTAACGCCATTTTTGATTATTCTCATTGCCAAGGTGTTACAACCCAAGGCCCAGCCGCAAAGCGTGCCGCCGGAATACGAAGAAATTGAGAGTGACCAGCCGAGGGTGGTTATTGTTGGTATGGGCCGCATGGGGCAAATTGTGGCGCGAATTCTGCGCGCCCAACGGGTGCCTTTTGTCGCATTGGACTTGTCGGTAGACACGATCGAACTGTCGCGCAGTATTGATAGTATGCCGGTGTTTTACGGCGACCCACTGCGCCCGGAAATATTGCGGGCGGTCGACGCCGACAAGGCCGAGTATTTTGTGCTGGCGGCGGATGACCCCGAAACCAATATTAAAATTACGGAATTGGTCAGTCGTTTATACCCCCATATTAAGTTTATTGCGCGGGCTAGAAGTCGGTTTCACGTTCACCGCTTACTGGAGCTGGGTGCGACGCCAATTCGGGAAACATTTCACTCAAGCTTGGAGATGAGTCGTATAGCTCTGATGGGGCTAGGTTTGAGTGAGGCGCGTGCGCAGGCCAGAATCAGCCGTTTTCAACAGCATGATGAAGCGTTGCTGGCCCAGCAGCACCAGGTTTTTAACGACCGTGAAGCACTGCTGCAAAGTGCCCGCGACGCTCATGATGAGTTGCAGGCGCTGTTCGATGCCGACGTAATTGAGGAGCGTGGGCTGTGATCGAAGATCCATTTTTTTACTTATGCGCCGTCCCCGCTATTTTAATTTTTGGTATGGCCAAAGGCGGGTTTGGCGGTGGTATCGCCGTGGTGTCGGTGCCGTTAATGAGCTTGGCAATATCGCCAGTTCAGGCGGCCGCAATTTTACTGCCGATATTATTGCTTATGGATGCGGTGGCGCTGTGGAGTTTTCGTGGGCAGTGGAGTAAGCCCAATTTAAAAATTATTTTGCCCGGTGCAATGATTGGCATTGTCATTGGCAGTATTGGCTTTCGCTATTTATCCGAGGACATGATTCGCATTTTAATTGGCTTTATTGCGGTCGCCTTTTGTTTGAATTATTGGTTTAAGCCCACTTCAGCAGTTCGACGTGAACCAAACAAAATTCGCGGTGGTTTTTGGGGCGCGGTCGCGGGATTTACCAGCTTTGGTATTCACGCCGGAGGGCCGCCAATTAATATTTATTTGCTGCCACAACGCTTAGAAAAATCGCTGCTGATGGGAACCATGGCGATATTTTTTGCCGTGGTCAATGTCGTGAAGTTAATACCCTATAGTCTGCAGGGTAGTTTTGATCGTACTAATTTACTTACGGCGGCAATATTAATGCCGATTGCACCGCTTGGGGTGCGGCTCGGCTTTTATCTGTTGCACAAGGTCAGTGAAGCCACAATTTATCGGATCTGTTATTTCTTTTTGTTTGTGGTTGGCGTCAAGCTTTTATTTGATGGTGGCCTTGGCGTACTTGCTTGATGTTATTCAGTAGCTCTGCGCGGGGCCGGGGTTAGACTTAGCCTCGCGGCGGAATGGCATAGGTTCCGACGGCGTGAGCGACGGCTCGGTCGTCACCCTCGGAATAGAGGGAAACTTCGCCAATAATCAGTAAACGACCAGTTTTAATCAATTTGCAAACCCCGATAATATCTTTGCCTGCTGCGGGTTTGCGTAAAAAGTTGATATTGAGATTCGTGGTGACCGCCAGTGGCACAATGCCAATTTCGCCGAGTATTGCCGCGTAAAGTCCGAGGTCTGCGGTGGTCATCAGTACTGGGCCGGACACTGTGCCACCGGGTCGCAGCGCGCTGATGTCGACTTTGTGGCGAACAACCGCAGATTGAGGGCCAATCTCATCGACCGTGCATGGACTTGCGGGAAATTCTTTGGCTAGGAAAATGGCGATTTCTTTTTGAGTTGCCACTGTTGGCTCCATATAAAGTGCATCATTGTATGCCGACCATGTTAGCGCCTAGCGTGGCGTTGCTAATCTATGTCCGGTGCTACTTATTTGCGGTGTAGTTCTTTTTCAAGTGCGGAGACCACGCCGCGAAATTCCTGCCAATTTTGTTCATTGAGCGCGGCAAGGTCGCGATGGGCATTTAAAATCATTTCCGCTGTTTCGCGGTCTGTACCAATATTTTCAGGTAATTCGCTTTCTTGAATCGCCAACTGTGGCTTTTGTTTGAGAATGATAAATATGTCACTGAAGCCGGCGGTGTCTAATGTGCGAGTAATGTCGGGATTGGTGCTGAAAATTGCAGTTTTGTGCTGAAAATTGGCTTCAATATAGTTGTTGATTTTGGCGAGTAGACCAAGCCCTGTACTGTCTATGCTAGTGGCGTCAGTGAGATCGATAAGCACATTTTTTATTTTTCCGCGCGAGAATACATTATCTAATAATGTACTTAATGGGCCGCATTGGGTGTAGCGTACCTCATTGCCGAAATGCAGTACCAGGGTGTTGTCAGTCTCCGCATAGCGAATCATGTGCTGTTACCGTTTCAGTAATAAGAATGTAATGTCGTCAGGTAAGTCGCTGCTCTCAATAGAAATGCCTAGCGTTTGAATAAGATCATCGAGATTTAGCGCTTCGCTGTCAATCATTGCGAGTAGCGCGGCTTCTTTTTCTAATAAGCTCGGCTGTGGCATGATTTCAAAAATACCATCTGAGATCAGCAACAACGCAAAGCGTTCATGCAGTACGCATTCGTGGTTTGGGTAGTTTGCTTGGCTAAATAGCCCAGCGGGTGGGCTTTTATAGCCCTCGTAACGTGCGCTACCTTGTTCAAATAGGATGGCATGGGGAAAATGACCAGCGCTGCTATAGGTCAGTTTATTCTCTGTTAAGTCAATGACGCCATAAAACATAGCGACGTGCTTGTGCAGGCCGCCTTCGAGAAAGAGATTGTTTAGTCTGCTTAAGGTTTGCTGGGGGTCGAGCAACAGATGGTCACCTTGCTGCCAGCAGTCGTTTAAAAAGCGGCCCATGGTATTTTTTAAGATGACGGTCACCAAGGCAGATGGAATACCATGGCCCGCGACATCGGCTAAGTAAAATCCAATGTGATTGCCGTCGATTCGGAAATAATCGACAAAGTCGCCGCTCAAGGTTGATGAAGATAATAAGCGGTAAAAGAATTGCAGCTGATCGAATTGCGCGCCATTCTCCGGGAGCATTTGAAATTGCAACTCCCGACCGGCTTGCTCATCCGCACTCATATGCTCGAGGGCTTGCTGTAGTTTTACATTGGCAGCCTCAAGGTTGCGTTGGTATGCGCAATTTTCCTGTATGAGCTTAGCTCGCTCGAGGCAGCGTTGCATTGCGCGCTCAAGCATTTCAATATCGATGATAGGTTTGGTCACATAATCCCAGGCGCCAAGTTTGAGCGATTGAATAACGTCGCTCATCTCGCCCTGTCCAGACAGCATCACCACAGGTAGGTTTGGGAATTCTTTTGCCATGATTGCCAGCACCTGCAATCCATTCATATTGGGCATTTGTAAATCGCAGAGCATAAGATCTGGTGGGTTTAGGCGGCAGTGTTCAATAGCCGAGATCCCATCTGCCGCCTGAAATACCCTATAGCCGCTGACCTCTAGCCACGCCGCCATTGATTCGCGCACAGCGAGATCATCGTCAACGATGAGTAATGTGGTTTGCGGATCCTGCGGCATGCTATTGGCCATGAGGCGCCCCTAGGCATTTGTGGCGATGAACTGAGTATGGTGGAGTACGCATTAAAAATCCAAAACCAGCGGTAGCTCGAGAATATGCGATTACGGTGTTGCCTTCTTTCTGTGGCGGCTATACTGCATGTTAGTTGACAAAAAATATTGAGAAATTATGGCCAGTCGTAAAAAACCAATTGTGTGGAGTATCGCGGGTTCCGATTCTGGTGGTGGTGCAGGCATTCAGGCTGATTTAGCGACATTTCATGACTTTGGTGTGCACGGCTGTACGGTTATTACGGCCATTACTGCGCAGAATAGTTTTGCTGTTGGTCATGTTTCTGTCACACCGCGGCGGACCTTGGCAGCGCAAATTAACGCGCTAGACAGTGATTTGCAGGCTGACGTCATCAAGCTCGGTATGCTCGCTGACGAAGGTGTGGTCGGCATGGTGGCGAAGTACCTGGATAGCTACCGCGGTTTTGTTGTTTGCGATCCGGTGCTGAGCTCAAGTACCGGTGGCGACTTAACGGATGGAAACCTTAGTGCCTGTTTAATCGAAAAGCTCCTGCCGCGCTGCGATTTGCTGACGCCCAATTTAAGCGAAGCGGAGTCGATATTAAATCGTCGGATCAAAGGCTTAGATGATGTTGAGCGCGCGGCGGCCGATATTGTCGCGCTCGGCGCCCGTGCGGTGCTGATTAAGGGCGGTCATCTTACTGCCCGCAATAACCAGCGCCATGATTATTGGACCGACGGTATCGACGGGTTTTGGCTCAGTGGTGCCAATGTGGATACCTTAAATACCCATGGTACCGGTTGTACCTTGTCGTCAGCCATTGCCGCAAGCTTAGCGCGTGGCTATGCCTTGCCAGATGCATTAGTGATTGCTAAAGCCTATGTTAGTCAGGGTTTGCGGATGGGGGTGCAGCTAGGAGGCGGGCCGGGTCCTGTTGCCCATGTTGGGTGGCCTCAGCAATTAATTGATTTTCCGAGTCTGAGTCGACGCCTCCCGCAAAGCGGGCCTCGGCCGGTATTTCCTTCATGCGAGGGGGAGCTTGGTTTATACCCCGTAGTCGATAGCGCCGATTGGATTAAACGTTTATTGGCCTGTGGGGTAAAAACTATCCAGTTAAGGGTTAAAGGCCTCCAGGGCGAGGCGCTTCGCAAGGAAGTGGCGCGCGCGGTGGCACTTGGCCGGGAATATAGCGCCAGAGTATTTATCAATGATTTTTGGCAGCTGGCCATTGCGGAGGGAGCCTACGGGGTTCACTTGGGGCAAGAGGATCTGGATATTGCCGATATTGAGGCAATTGCCAGCGCTGGCTTACGATTGGGTGTGAGTACCCACACTTATTATGAGGTAGCGAGGGCGCATGGTTTGCAGCCCAGTTATATTGCAATTGGGCCGGTGTACCGGACCACGAGCAAAGACATGCCCTACAGTCCCCAAGGCTTGATGCAGTTACGGCGTTGGGTGGGGGTTTTGGGGGATAATTACACACTGACTGCGATTGGCGGAATCGACATAAAGCGGGCCAAGGAAGTCTTGCTTACCGGGGTAAAAAGCATCGCAATGATCAGTGCTATTACGCAAGCTGAAAACCCTGAGGCCGTTGTCGCGGAGCTTATGGCGATGATCGACGGCGCTCCGTCGCAATGAAATTTGTACTTGCAGGTGCGCTGCTGTTTTTTGCTGCCCTCGCCTGGTCTGAGCCGGCGAATATCGTGGTGCGAGGTTTGTTTGATAAAGCGGCCTTATTCGAAATCGATGGTCGTCGGCAATTGCTGCGCAATGGCCAGCGAGACTCCTCGGGTGTGCACTTGATCTCGGCGACCCCAATGCAGGCTGTGGTCGAGATAGGGGGGCAGCGGCAGGTGCTCGGTTTGAATAAGCAGGTGGGGGCGATTTATGAGCAAACGCCGATTACCACCGTGGTACTGCGTAAAAATAGCCGCAATGAATACCGGATGAAGATCAGTATCAATGGCCGTGGGGTTGATGCGCTTATAGATACTGGCGCGACAATTTTGGCAATGAGTTCTCAAGAGGCGCTGCGGCTGGGGGTTGCCTATAAGCAGGGCGTGCCGACCGTCGTTGCTACCGCGAGCGGAATGAGCGATGGCTACGCCGTAACACTGAATAAAGTGCAGCTGGGTGAGATTGCCGTTCCCCATGTCAATGCGGTCGTTATCGAAGGTCACTACCCCCACGTAGTACTGCTAGGAATGAGCTTTTTAGAGCATGTAAACCTGCAGGAATACAATAATATTCTGACTCTGACCCCTCGTCATCACTGAATACGCCAACAATGGTCGCCTCGGGAGCATCCTGCTGGTAAAATGCGCGACCGGTTTTGCTCGTGGAGATACCCGTGGCGGTTAGTTTTATAGAATCCTCTAAGCTTCCCACCCCCTGGGGCGTGTTTGATATACATGGCTTTGAGGACACAGAAAACAGTAAGGAACATGTCGTGCTTACGCTTGGTGATGTAGGCGACGGTGAACCTGTGCTGGCGCGGGTGCACTCCGAGTGTTTAACAGGTGATGCCCTATTTAGTATGCGTTGTGACTGCGGCTCGCAGCTGCGTGCAGCGCTTGAGGCTATTGCCACTGAAGGGCGTGGCGCATTGTTTTATTTGCGCCAAGAAGGTCGCGGTATTGGTTTGGTGAATAAAATTCGCGCATACAAATTGCAAGATGCCGGTGCAGATACTGTTGAGGCGAACGAGCAGCTTGGTTTTGGTGCCGATATGCGCGATTACAGTTTATTGGCCGTTATGTGTGAACACCTGAAAATCACTAAAGTTCGCCTGATGACTAACAATCCGCGTAAGGTCAAAGCCCTTACCGATCAGGGTGTTGACGTGGTTGAGCGGCTTCCTCTGCAAACCGGCCAGAACCCCCATAATGCCAAATACCTCGCGACTAAGTCGGGTAAGCTGGGGCATTTGTTTTAAAATTTGCGCTAATGCTGGAAGCGGGTTCAGCGTAGCTGATACCTGTTTTAATACTCCACTCCGCGGGTATTGCTGCCGTCGTCGAGCATAAATCTGACTGGTGTATCTGGGTAGGGTAATGCGAAGACATGGCCTGCTCCGCTGTAAATACGTTTGCCCGCCAACTGCTGGCAGGCTTCGCCAAGTTTATTGCATTGCTTGCCATCAAATAGCATCACATTGCTGTTGCCGGGATTGTTCACGGTAAGTGATTTTTGATCCCGGTGAGCCAGCAGGCGGGCATCGGGTTTGGGGGGGCGTAAAATCAGCAAAAGCTCATAGGCAATAGCAATGCTGACGGCGGTGCCGGCTGGCTTGCTATTGCCGCTTGATTCACTTCTGGGTGTTACCCGCATTCGATAAATACCGTCTTTTACCGTCGCCGTTTTTAAAAAAGAAATTCTTACTTTTCGGCTTTGCCCTTGCGCTAAAGTGAATTGTCGTGGGGTGGCAAGCACGCCTAATTCACGGGGGTTTTCTGGACTGTGGCGCTGCTCGCTGTCTAGGCCGGGGTCAATGATGGCGAAAAGTGAAATATCAACGGTTTCAGTATTTTTCCCGGTATTGCTCACATTGATGTCGGCGCGGCGGGCACCAGCGCTTAGATCAATAATATTGCGGTCTACCGTAATTTGCGCTTGCCCAGAGTTTGCTAGGCCGATGAATAGAAAAATAAAAAGAATATGCTTCACGCCATGTCCTTATGTGAAGTGCCTCCGTCCATCCGCGAGGAGTAAATTGGACGATGCCTTTAATTTAAAATAATAAGTTAAATATCTTGAAGGCTAAAATTGCAAAGCTCAACAAATAATTACACACATGATTGACAATGCCCCCTAGTCAAATAATAATCGTCGCGCTTGTTTAGAAAAGGATTTCGACTTCTAAAGAAGAGGGGGCTGCGTCAGGGTAAAGCGTGGCCAATGAAGGAGGGCATTTACATTACTCAATCAGGTGACAGAGCGTGTGCTCTGGCACTGTACTCACTATGGGGATTGCGGAAATGGTAAATGTCTCAAGCTTGTCTAGTAAATTAGCATTTGTTTTCTTGTGTGGTATTTCTAGCGCTGCGTTCGCAGCGTCCGACGGTAGCAAAGGCGCAGATTCAACGGGTAGCGCTGAAGTCTCTACCAATGTTCCTGGTAAAATTCAGATTACTAATCTTTCCGATATTGACCTTGGTACTTGGAGCACAGGTAACCAGAGTGGTAGCGCAAGTGGTATCTGTGTGTGGTCTACACTGCGCCAATACAGCCTGACAGCAACCGGAAGCCTCGCGGGCAATGCCTTTGGCGTGAGCAATGGTGAGGCAACTGAGACGACAATTCCGTTCTCTGTGGAATGGACTAATGGCTCAGATGCGGCGATTCCTATTGTGGCGGGTCAAAAGGTGAGCAATCTGAGTGCGGTGTCAAAAAGCGCGAATTGTAATGGCGCCAACGACGAGACCTCGACGTTGGCGGTCAGTATTCTTGAGGCTGATTTAGAGGCGGCAATCGCCGATAACTACACCGGCACCGTTACTTTATTTGTGGTTGCGGAGTAAGCGCAAATCACAGGATTGGCGGCGCATGGCAAATTTGCCGCGCGCCGCTGACTTCTACGCAAACTCGGAATTTCTCGTCTAATATCTTGGTAAGAGTTTCGATGTGTGAGGTTGTTTGCGCACCATGCCGATATTTACTTGTAAGCGGTGTTTCGTTTTTTACCTGGCGCTCTATTGCGCGCTGGGCACCGCTGTGGCAGCGGAAAGCAGCGCCCAATCTACAGTAAGTATTGTGGTTCCGCAGTTAGTCCGTATTAGTCAAATGGATGATATGCCATTAGGTTATTGGTCTGGCAAGGATGATTTGGATGGTGAGCAAGACATTTGCGTGTGGTCCAGTAGTCGCGTTTATTCGTTAACGGCGCTATCTACCAATCCTGTGGCAGGCGATTTTACGCTGCTTGGCCCAAATGACGTGCATATTGTTTACTCTGTGCAATGGACTGACGCGGATTCGAATCAGCGTAGTCTGGTGCATGGGCAATTGGTGTCGGGTTTGGCGGCGGCAGCGGCATCATCCAGTTGCAGTGACGCCAATGCGCAAGCGCGCCCCACCAAGCTGGCGGTGCATGTCGACAGCAAGGCATTACAAAAAGGGGTGGTTGGCCGCTACGCAGACACCCTGGTGCTGGTGGTGGCTGCGGAGTAGGGGGTATTTAGTCGGTGTGGCAGGGGTTATGTTGCTAGCGACGCCGACTCTCGCTGCCCGTGAATTGAGTTATGTTGACGTCTATTTTGGGCAAACGCTGGTGGCGTCGTCCCTCGCCGAGTTTGACGAAGACAGTATTCTGTTTAGCTTTCCTGGAGAGTTTGTCCAGGGTTTGCCCTCTGTGTACCAGCCTGAATTGGTGTCTCGTTATTTTGCTGCTCCTATTGCGTATCAGGATGCAGAACACTGTTCGTCGTTGACGGTAAAAAGCTGTTTCAGTGACGATGAGGTGGTTAAATTACGTTTTGACCGCCTTAATTTTCGTGCACAAATCTATTTAAACCCCGCCGCGCTCGTTATTCAAAAAATCGCGACTGAGCCCTATTTACCGCCTGCGGATCACAGCCTGTCTTATCTTGCGGCGGTGGATTTGCTCTATAACCAAAGCCAATTACAGGCCGCTGATGCCCGAGAGAACTGGCATTTTAGTAGTGAGCAGGTGCTGAGTGCGGGCAATCGGCGGTTGCTCTGGAATGGTGGTTTGTTTTCGTCAGGTAGTGGTATCTATACCCGAGAATTAAATTTTATCAATGACTTAGGCGGGGAGCGTTTGCGCGCGGGGCGCTTTGATATTAGCGGCGATTTTCTTATGCAGGGGGCGCTTATCACCGGCTTGAGTGTAAACAGTACTAGCGACCTGCGGCTGGACCTCAAGCAGCTCGGCGGCTCCTCCCTTGAGGTGTATTTGCCCGCCGACTGTCGAGTTGATGTGTTGCGTAATGGCCGCCTACTTAGCTCCCAGCAATACGAAGCAGGCAGTCGCGAGCTTGATGTTGAGCGTTTGCCCGAGGGCGCTTATATGCTTCGGATTCGCGCCTATGCTCATGGAGAGGTGATTTTAGACGAGGAGCGATTCTTTGTTAAATCAAACCAATTACCGGCGCCGGGTGAAAGTTATTACGGTTTTGATTTTGGTGTTGCCTCGGCGCCAGAGGATTTTTCTTTGCGCGAAAACGGAGAGGTCATGCGCTTTAGTTTTGGCCACCGCTGGCGCGACGACCGGTATGTGGCGGTGCAGAGTTACGCTACCCTAAACTGGCAGGCCTTGCAGGGCAGTTATCAATGGTTCTCTGCGGTAGGCGACGGCGCACTGGCCGTGCACGCGGGTGACGACGGTTATGTTGCCTATGCCTTAACGTGGCAGTGGTCCTCGGTGCGCTTCGGAAATATTGGTGTGGAATGGTATCGCTCCCAAGCTGATCGAGAATACAGCGAAGAGTATTTTCGGCGAGATGCGAATTCGGGGCAGCACTTGAATTTACGTTATGGGTTTAGTGGCCAAAACTGGCATGGGCGTAGCCAGATCCTATATAGGGACTCGTCTGCGGGCCGAGGCCTGTCCTTGGGTGCGAGTGTGAGTGCCTATCCATTTCCGCGTTATCGAGATTTAGTCCTTGGTGTGGCGCTGGGGCATGATCGCGATCTCGGTTTTCGTGGTGAATTGTCACTCCGATATTATTTGCGTGGCGACAAACACAGTGCGTGGTTTGCTGCAGAACAAGACCTCGGGCGGGCAAGCGGCAGTAGTCAGCATATTGGTATTGTCGGTAGCCGAGTCGATCGGGATAACAGCCGTTTACGCTATGAGCTTGACGCTGAGCAGGGGCGGGGGCGGGAAAATGTGGGGGCGAGTTTGGATTACTACGGCAGCGTGGTGGATGGCGCAGTAGCGATCTCCCAAGAGCGCGGCGAGGTTAGCGCAAGTCAGGCGAATCTCGCTTTGCGGAGCAATATTTCACTTGGCGAGGGTGGTGCCCAAGTATTTGCTGGCGGCGGTCGCCGTGCCGGTATTGTGGTAGAGCTTAGTGGCCGAGGTGATTATCCCATTGAGGTCGCGATTAATGATCGCCGTATTATCGTGCCAATCGGGACTCGGTATTTTGTTCCCCTGCAGTATTACCGCCGCTACAACATACAGCTGCGCGTGCTGGGCGGCGCGCCGGTAGAATTTAGTGATCCGGCGCGCGAAATTGTTCTGTATCCCGGCAATGTCCCTATTTTGCGCTGGGAGGCTAAAGGGCTCTTGGCGGTGTTTGGCCGGGTAATGATCGCGGATGTACCCAACGGCGCTGAAATTGAGCTGCGCAGTAGTCGAGGGCGAGACCGCACGACTAATGGTGGCTATTTTACGCTTGATGCCAACGAGGGTGAGGAAATAAGCGTGTTGAACGGCAATATTAGCCTTTGCACCATCAGGCTCGGCACCATCATGGCAGAGGATGTGGTGGATTTGGGTGATGTCGATTGTGCGCTAGGGCAGTGACTTCAGTTGTGTTGGCTGGCCACCATAATAATTATTCCGCCGCGCCGCCGCTATTGCCCTGAAACATCGCTATTTGCGCTGTCCGCTGACGAATGCTGGCAAGTATTCCCGGGGTATCTAGGCCGATATCGCTGAGTAGTTGAGCGTGTTTGCCGTGATCGATAAACGCGTCGGGTAGGCCCAGTTGCATCACCGGCATCCAGCGATTTTGCTGATTTAGGTATTCGCTTACCGCGCTGCCGGCGCCACCGGCAATGACATTTTCCTCTAGGGTGACGAGAAGGTCGTGGTCGTCAGCTAAGGCGTCAATTAAGTCAGTGTCGAGGGGTTTTACAAAACGCATATCGGCAACGGTGGCATCGAGCTCATCTGCGGCGTTTAGCGCCGAAGCGAGTAGGGTGCCGAAGCTGAGAATGGCGATTTTTTGGCCTTGGCGCTGAATGCGACCTTTACCAATTTCCATCAGCTGCATGTCTTGTTCAATGCTTACGCCCGGCCCCGTGCCGCGTGGGTAGCGCACCGCTGCTGGTCCGGGGTAATGGTAGGCAGTGTGTAACATTTGCCGAGTTTCGTTTTCGTCGGCAGGTGCCATGACGATCATGTTTGGAATGCAGCGCAAAAAGCTGAGGTCGAAGGCGCCCGCATGAGTAGGGCCGTCTTCACCAACGAGTCCCGCGCGGTCAATGCCAAAGGTCACGTCGAGGTTTTGCAGGGCAATATCGTGAATTAGCTGGTCGTAGGCACGCTGCAAAAACGTGGAGTAAATCGCGACAACGGGCTTTAAGCCGTCACAGGCCATGCCTGCGGCCAAGGTTAGGGCGTGTTGCTCGGCAATGGCAACGTCGTAAAAGCGGTCGGCAAAGCGCTCTGAAAAATCGAGCATTCCTGAGCCTTCGCACATGGCCGGGGTTATGGCGACGAGCTCCGGGCTTTGTTCGGCTTGGTCGCAAAGCCAACGACCAAAAATATCCTGATATTTCGCTAGAGTGGGTTTCACAATCGGTGCTTGGCCGTTGCTGGGTTTTGGCTCGATTTTAGAGATGGCGTGAAAACCGACAGGATCTTCTTCGGCAGGGCCGAAGCCCTTGCCCTTTTGGGTGCGGATATGGAGCATTTGCGGGCCGGGTAGCTCGCGCAAATTGCGCAGAGTAGGCACCAATACATCGAGATCGTGACCATCAATAGGCCCGATATAGTTGAATCCCAGCTCTTCAAACAAGGTGGCTGGCGATACCATGCCCTTCATATATTCTTCGAGTCGGGCGGCGAGATCCGTTGCCGAGCGCGGGAACTTCTTTAGCACCGTTTTGCCGCCAGAGCGTATCTGGTTGTAGGTTTTAGAAGCCCACATTCTAGAAAAATAGGTGTTTAGCCCGCCGGTGCTTTTTGAGATCGACATTTGATTGTCGTTGAGTATCACCAGCATATTGGCGCCGGTGTGGGTGGCGTGAGTGATGGCTTCAAAGGCCATGCCGGCGGTCATCGCGCCGTCGCCAATGACTGCAACGGTGTGGCGGTCGATATTTTGTTGGCGGGCGGCAATGGCCATGCCCAGTGCGGCGCTAATACTGGTGCTGGAGTGGCCCACGCCAAAGGTGTCGTAGGGGCTTTCTTCGCGCTTTGGGAAACCTGCCAAGCCCTTGGCCTTGCGCATACCGTTCATTCGCTCACGGCGACCGGTGAGTATTTTGTGGGGGTAGCACTGGTGGCCAACATCCCAAACTAGGCGATCGTCCGGCGTGTTGTAAATATAGTGCAGGGCAACGGTCAGCTCGACCACTCCGAGTCCAGCGCCAAAATGGCCGCCGGTTTGCCCTACGGTGTAGAGCAGGAATTCCCGCAGCTGGAGGGCCAGTGTTGCTAGCTCAGCTTCGTCGAGACGGCGCAGGTCTGCCGGGCTGTCGATGCGATCGAGCAGTGGCGTGGCAGGTCTTGTAAGGGGAATTTCCTGAAACATTAAGCGCGGGGCCCTGAACCGATGAAAGGTCGAGATTGTAAACGAATTTGCGGCGATTTACCTATTTAAAGCGGCCTGCGTATCAGTGCTGGCGCGCAATGATGTAGTGGGAAAGATCCCGCAGTGGTGCGGCGCGCTCGTCGAATCCCGTCAAGGCTTGTAGCGCTTCGGCATGGAGGTCTTGCGCTAGCTGCTTAGCGCCGTCTATACCTAGCAAGGCTGGAAATGTAGGTTTGTTTAGCGCTTGGTCGGCGCCTTGCGTTTTACCTAAGGTCTCGGTATTACTCTCGATGTCGATAATGTCGTCTTGCACCTGAAAGGACAGGCCGATGGCTTTACCGTAGCGGTCTAGCGCAGTGAGTTGCTGCTGGTCAGCCTCGCACCAGGTGGCGCTCATCGCAATGGCGACGCGGATTAAGGCGCCGGTTTTTAATTGGTGCATGGTTTGTAGCGCGTCGAGATCCAGCTGCTGATTCACGGCAGCGAGGTCAATCGCTTGACCGCCAACCATGCCCCTGGGGCCCGCCGCGGCACTTAATTGCTGAATTAAGGCGAGCTTGGCCTCGGTATTTGTACCGGGCAGGGTGGCAATAACTTCAAAGGCGCGGGCTTGCAGTGCGTCGCCAACCAATATTGCGGTGGCTTCGTCATAGGCAATATGGCAAGTGGGTTTGCCTCGGCGTAAGTCGTCATCGTCCATGGCGGGAAGATCGTCGTGAACAAGGGAGTAGGCGTGGATCATTTCTATTGCGCTGGCAATCTCGTTCAATCCGGCGCGGCTGTCGTGGCCGAGGGCCTGGGCTGTGGCGTATACCAGACTTGCCCGCACTCGTTTGCCGCCGTTCAGTACGCTGTAAATACTGGCCTCACCCAGCCTTTGTAGGCTGCTGCTGGCATCTGCGTCTGCATATTCGCTGCCGATATTAGCAAGTAGGCTGGGCAGTGCTTGCTGGACACGTTGTTGGCAGTGCGCGAGGAAATTGGCGAAATCTGGGGTCATTAATCAATCTTCCGCAACGAGGGTTTTACTAACGATTTCTCCGTCTTTGTTCATTAGCAGCTGTACTTTCTGCTCGGCGTCGGCCAAGGCTTGCTGGCAGTCTCGACTTAATTGCATGCCATCTTCAAAGGCTTTTAATGAATGTTCGAGACTGAGATCCCCTGATTCCATGCTTTGCACGAGCTTTTCCAGCTCAGCAAGGGCGGTTTCAAAATTCACTGTTTTTGCCTTGGCCATGCCATGCTCCCTAAGTATTGCGATGATTGCGTATTGAGCTCGGCTATTCTAGCAGTGTCGGGGAGATGAGGGTAATTGCGAACTTACTATGGTTGCCTAAAGAGGGCTAAGGTATGCTGATGAATCGTTAGGATGGGCGAAGGGTTTAATGCATTTTCAAAAAGTAATCGATTTTTGGTTCAATGAGCTACCCGCCGCGGCGCATTTTCGTAAAGACCCAGATCTTGATCAATATATAGCCAAGCAATTTGGTCGAGTTCATCAGGCAGCTGTTGCTGGCGAATTGTATTCTTGGCGGTATAAGGCCTTGGGCCGCTTGGCGGAAATCATCGTACTCGATCAGTTTTCGCGCAATATCTACCGCGATCAGGCCAAGGCGTTTGCCGCCGACGGCCAGGCCTTGATTTTAGCGCAAGAAGCAATTCGGGCGCGCGCCGACGAAGACTTGAGTCAACAGCAGCGGGTGTTTATGTATATGCCTTATATGCACAGCGAGTCGGAGGCTATTCAAAATGCCTCGCTCCGCTTATACGAGGGGCTGGGTTTGGCTGATAACTATCGTTTTGCGATAAAGCACCAGCAGATCATCAACGAATTTGGCCGCTATCCCCACCGCAATGCTATTTTAGGTCGCGAATCGACGGCCGCCGAAGTCGCCTTTTTGAAAACGGCAGGCTCATCTTTTTAAGCGCGCCGATTCTGGCCCGTGCAAAGCAAATGGAGATATCAATGCGCGCATTATTGCCGCTGTGTTTAGTATTTTGTTTCGTGGTGAGTGCGCCAGCACACGCCGAGTGTGGCTACCCAGATAGTGATCGCGGGCAAGCGCCAGATTGGCTGTGTGGTGAAGGTGATTTTGAGGGGGCCGGATTCTTGGCGGTTGGCGACAAAAGCCGGATGCCGTCGATTTCATTGCAAAACCGCTTGGCGGGCAAAAGCGCAATGACCGCTGTGGTATCTAAAATTTATGCTCACGCCGCCGCCGAACTACAGGCGGAACTACCGGAGAGCGTGCAATTATCCGTGACTAATCGTATCGACTGGGCGCAAGTGGCGCGCTTTAAAGGCATTAGCGTGCTCGATAAAGCGGTGAGCCCCCAGCGCCACCTCTATGTCTTGGCCGGGGTGGAAGCTGAACTTCAGTCGGGCATGGTTTACACCGCAAGACGAGAAATTTTAGCGGCAAACAAAGCGCAGATAATTGCTTCCTTGGGCAAGGACGTCTGGCGCAAACTCAATATGCCAATGGACAAACCCATGGCTGATGCTCAGCCTTAGCCTAGCGCCCTGCATCTCCTACGGCGTTAGCGTCGAGGTACAGTGCGGGCAGCGGCTGGCTTTTATCGCAATTTTAGATAGGCATTGGGGGCAGTCTTTGGTGGTCGGTGCCGCGGGGGCAGTCTCCTCCGCTTTTTGCATATTGTTCATGTTTTTAATCAGCATAAAAACTGAGAATGCGACAATTATAAAGCTGAACACCGCATTGAAAAACACCCCGTAATTGACGGTCACTGCCCCGGCAGCCTGGGCGGCCGCCAAATTGGCATAGGGGCCTGCAACGGCGCCGTCTTTTAAGATGACAAATAAATCAGCAAAGTTGACCCCGCCGAGTAATAGCCCGATGGGCGGCATAATCACGTCAGCAACTAGGCTTTTGACAATGGTGCCAAAGGCGCCGCCGATAATAATACCCACGGCCATATCTACAACATTTCCGCGCATGGCAAATTTTTTAAATTCGGTGAACATAGCTTTGGCTCTCTTGGTGAATTGCAAGTTGGTGTAACGCGGCTGTTCCGCCGCGGTCGAGTTTATTTATAGAAGTAAATTACCGACGATGCCAGCAAATGCGCAGGGCGCTGCCCATTTTGGCGCTTCTCTTGAAGAGTGTCGTTGATTCTGTGGCCTACTTTGGTGCGCGGCAATGGTGTTGTGATTAGTAAATCAGGCCAGCCGATTGCAAAGGCTTGGTAGGCGAGGCGCTAGCGTGAATTTAGGTCTGGGGTAAATCTAGGCTCCATTTTTGCTTGTATGGTGTTAAGCCATCCCTGTTGATTTTGGAAAAGCAAATAATGATGTTGATATCTTGGTTACTTATACGTCGAGCTTTAGCGATAGCTCTCTGTTTTGCCGCGATTGTTGGCCATGCCGCGACGCCACTTTCTGAGCTGTACAGTGCAGTACCAAGGCCGCCAGCGGATGTCACCGAGGCGCTTACGTGGGTCAGCGATGGAGAAATAGTGCAGGCCAAGTTTGTCGCCGTAGCGGCGGCCTTGGCTGCTGAACGCACAAAAATTGCGACACTGAATGGCGGCACAATACCGAGCATCCCAATAAGCGTAGCGACTAGTATTTCAGATAGCGTTGAGGTGCAGGCGGCGGCTCGCAGTTTTGCTGACTACTTGGCGCACGCCCAGGGTGATGCCGCGCCTAAGGCGGTGTTAGGCAAGCGCAAGCGTTGGCTACAGGCGGCTTTTGGTAGGAGTCAGCTGGAGATCAGTAGGAGCATGGCGCCCTGTGACACGCCCTGTACGGATACGGCTGTTATTGAGGCGAATAAGCGGCTTGTTAGTCGCCGAGATTATGAGTTAAAAACTGAAATTAGGGCGTGGAACGCGATGTTCGACGACTGGAAAACGAAGCAATTTGGCGCGTTAATTGCCGCTGATACTTATATTGAGGCAGCGGGCGGCGGTGCGGCGACAACAGCGCAGGGGCGCTCGATAATAGCGAGTTATCAGGCGGCGATGCTCGATGAAATTGAGTTGCTACTGTCGATTACAAAATTATGTGTACTGCGCGCCGAGGCCATCGTTACGGGGCTAGATGGCTCCGAGCCAGATGCAATCAGCGGTGCGACCAAAAAGGCCGCTAAATAAAGTCGCGGCGGTGCGGGCTGATTTCTCTGCCGCTGTTAGCGGGCGTAGCGGATCGTGAGTGCGGTTGTTACTCCCCAGACCCCATTGATGGCTAACACCAGGATTGGGGTATATAGACCCAGCTCTAGGCCGCCTAAACCTTTCTGAGCTTGCGGGAAAATGAGGAGTAGTTGAACGGCCGTCGGGAATAGACTCAGCACTAAGCCTTTGCTAAGTGGGCGGGACGTCAGCATCGGTAGCACAAACAATAAACCCCAAATTCCTCCCCAGACAATGCGTGGATAAAGCCAGCTTGGCGTTAGATTGGGCGCAATGGCAATATCTAGGCGAGTGGTTATGCCTTGGTCGCCAAGCAGCCAAATGGCCAGGCTATTCACAAGAGCGCCTAGGCAGCCTGCGGCAAAAAAGATCAGAAATTTTCTCATGGGGACTCTCTTTAGATTTAGGTATTGCAGCGCACCGCATTGCTTATAGGGTGTGGCGAATATAGTAGCTGATATATTACCCCGCTACGTGGTGAACTTGCGCCTTACGAATTAGTAATCGCCTAGTGGTATCCGCGTGGCGCAATAAGGGGCAAAATGACGTTTATTAGACAATGTTTGTAACAGTGCTGAGTATAGATTGTAGGCTCAGCTGTTGCGGTGGTGAATAAATATAATGGCTGTAGCAATGACAACTGAACAGAGAACAGAGATCGCCTTAATTACTGGTGCGTCGGCAGGTATTGGCAAGGCCTATGCCGAGCACTTGGCGCCGCGTTGTAAGGCAATGGTGCTGGTAGGGCGCGATGAGGCCAAATTGGCTGCGCTGACTGAGGGGCTTAAACAAAATGGTTTAACGATTTATAGCCTCGCCCTAGATTTAAGCAGCAGTATTGGTGTAGCGAGGGTAATGGAAGCAATTCGTCAGAAGGGCCCCATTAGCTTGCTGATTAATAATGCGGGCTTTGGCACTCTTGGTCGTTTTGCCGAAGCCGGTCTGGACGAGCAGCAGGCTATGGTGAATTTGCACTGCAATGCTACCTTGGCATTGTGCCGTGCAGCCTTGCCCTATATGAAGGAAAACGGCGGCGGTCGAATTATTAATGTGTCATCACTGGGTAGTTTTTTTCCGTTAAAAAATTCGGCGGTATACGGCGCTAGCAAGGCATTTCTTAATGCTTACTCAGAGGCATTGCAATTAGAAGTGCGTCGCGATGGAGTAAAAGTGCAGTGCTTATGCCCTAGTTATACGCGTAGTGAATTTCATCTGCGAAAGTCGCTGACCGGTGTAGATAATAGTGCTGTGCCTGAGGATATGTGGTGGACGGCAGAGGCGCTTGTGGCGTTCAGTTTGGGCGAACTCTATAGCGATAATGACGCTGTTATCTGTGTTCCTGGTGATGATGGTCGTCAATTGGCTCATCAGGCACTATGTGCTTCTGCCGAAAAATTTAAATAAGAAGAGTGTTGTCATAATGCTGTGGTCGCCCAAGCTAGAACGCCAAGCCATTCCTGCGTTGCCTGATATAAGGATTGACGCTGACATTGCCAACCTGTCTTGGGCGGAGAATTACAGCGCCTATTATGGCATTGATTTTCGGCGAGAATATAGTGGTCTGAGGCATTTGATCGGTGGCTTTGACAGTGCCGGTGAACGCATTGCTATGCAGGTTTTTTTGCTGCCCAACGCCCACAGCACCGCTTTTGTCTACCATGGTTACTACGATCATGTTGGTTTATTCGACAACGTAATTAATTATTTTTTAAAACATGGTTACTCGGTGGTGGCCTACGATATGCCGGGCCATGGTTTGTCTAGCGGGGAAGCTGCGGCGATTGACGATTTTATGCGTTACCGCCAAGTGCTGAACGATGCTTTTACGGTGGTCGCCAATTTCGGCCTGCCAGCGCGACGTGTCGGTCTCGCGCAGAGTACCGGCTGCGCCGTGCTCATGTCGCATTTGCTTAGTGGCGGCGAAGGTGATTTTGACCGAGTGGTATTAATGGCGCCGTTGTTAAAGCCCTGCGATTGGTGGTGGGGCAAACCCGCTCACGCCGTATTGAAGTATTTTATTCACAGCTTGCCCCGTAAATTTGCCGACAACTCCGATGATCAGGCGTTTTTGGAATTTCTCCGCGAGCGCGACCCCTTACAGGCCAGAACCTTGCCGATTAGTTGGGTGGGCGCCCTGAAAAAATGGCAGCCGTGGTTTCTCAAGCAAGCGCCGGTCAATAGCTCGGTCTTAATATTGCAGGGCGATGCCGATGAAACCGTCGAGTGGCGCTATAATCTGCCGCGCATAAAGCAGAAGTTTCCGAATGCCAAAGTGGTGTTTGTGCCTGGCGCACATCACCATTTAGCAAAAGAGAGCGAAGTGTATCGGGAGCAGCTGTGGCAGGCCTGTGATGATTACTTTTAGGCGCTGAATGCTTGACGGGAGACGGTAAACGCAAAAAATAGCGACGCGTTACGAAAATTCGGAGTCATACCTTCGTAGGAAGGTATCCATGTGAGCGCAGCGAATGCTATTAAGCGTCTCCCATCTCCCATCTCCCGTCTAGCGCCTCCCGCAACTCAACCCACCGACGGCGGCGTGGTATTCGCCACCCATTCCCACCACTGGTGCTCGCCTTCCGGTTTGTCCATGTCTTGGCAGCGATGCACATCCCACGTTACTAGGTAATCTGGGTTGTTAACTGCTTCGCCGTCGCCAGTTTTGTAATTACCCGCGGGGGCAATAAACCAAGGCGCAGTTGAGGAGGGAATGGTGAATTCTTGTTCGTCACTCTGGCGCAGGGTAATGCCGTCATTGGCGGTTACCCGCACCACGGTGCCAGCGAGCATGCGCTGCTGAAGGGTGTCGCCATTGATATCGTAATAGCTTATACCGACCAGTGCGCGTTTATCGAGCAGCGCGGCGAGTTCGGCGTTTAAAATATCAGACATAAATGGCGTTGCCCTTGCAGTTTCTGTCGCTTAACGCGACAGGTGGTTTAGAACAATACGCGGCAGCGAATAGTGCCTTTCACGTCGAGCAATTTCTCTACCGCAAATTCGCTAGAGGCTTCATCTATATCGATAACTACGTAACCAACTTTTTCGCTGGTTTGCAGGTATTGGCTGGCGATATTGATGTTGTTCTCCGAAAAGATCAGGTTAATCGCGCTGAGTATGCCCGGCACATTGTGGTGAATGTGCAGAATACGGTGCTTGCCGGGGTGAGCCGGTAGCGCCACTTCAGGGAAGTTAACTGAGGAGGTGCTGGTGCCGTTGTCTGAGTATTTCACCAGCTTATCGGCGACTTCCATGCCGATATTCAGCTGGGCTTCAACAGTCGATCCGCCAACATGGGGTGTTAAAAACACATTGTCGAACTCGCGCAGCGGCGAGATGAACTCGTCATTATTGCTGCGTGGCTCTTCGGGGAATACGTCAATGGCGGCGCCAGCGAGCTTGTTGTCGCGTAGGGCGTTAACGAGCGCGTCGATGTCGACCACGGTGCCACGGGCCGCGTTAATTAGAATCGCGCCAGTTTTCATTTGGGCAAACTGATCTGCGCCCATCATCATCTGGGTAGATACGGTTTCTGGCACGTGCAGGGTGACGATGTCAGAAGTTGCCAGCAGTTCGCCCATGCTGACTTGGCTGGCATTGCCTAGTGGCAGTTTATTGACCACGTCGGTAAAGCACACTTCCATGCCTAGGCTTTCGGCGATAACAGATAACTGCATGCCAATTGAGCCGTAGCCGATAATACCAAGGCGCTTGCCGCGGATTTCGTAGGAGCCAACCGCGGTTTTCATCCACTCGCCGCGGTGGGCGGCGGCGTTTTTCTCGGCTAGGCCACGCATTAGCAGAATCGCTTCGGCAATAACCAGCTCGGCAACTGAGCGGGTGTTCGAGAAGGGGGCATTGAATACCGCAATACCACGCTCGGTGGCGGCTTGCAGGTCAACTTGGTTGGTGCCTATGCAAAAACAACCTACCGCAATCAGTTTTTTCGCTTCATCTAGCACTTCAGCGGTGAGCTGGGTGCGCGAGCGAATGCCAACAAAATGGGCGTCAGCAATTTTTTGCTTCAACTCTTCGTCGGGCAGGGCCTTTTGGTAGTAGTCGATATTGGTATAGCCGGCCGCGTGTAGGGCATCGACAGCGGACTGGTGAAGTCCTTCCAATAGCAGGAATTTGATTTTGGCTTTGTCGAGGGATGTTTTTGCCATGAATTTGCTAGCCCCACTCTGAGGTAAAGTGAAAGCGCAGTATGTTATCATATTACACTTTCCCAAGTGCGATTCTGAGAGGCATTTTTACCATGTCGGCGAGCCAAATACCGTCCTCTGCTAGCGTAATTAAAGACTTACAAGCCATTGTGGGCGAGGACAAGGTCCGCAGCGATGCTGAAATCCTGCTCAGCCACGGTCGCGACTGGACCAAAGTCCACACTCCAGCCCCCTTGGCGGTGGTTTTCCCTCGCACGGTGGCCGAGGTGCAGGCCATTGTTAAACTGGCTAATACCCTAGAGTTTGCCGTTGTGCCCTCGGGCGGCCGCACCGGTTTGAGTGGTGGCGCTGTTGCCGCTAACGGCGAAGTGGTGGTGTCATTCGATTATATGAGTCATATCAGCGACTTCGATCCCATTGATCGCACCGTGGTTTGCCAAGCTGGCGTGATCACCGAGCAGTTACAGGGCTTCGCGGAAGATCGCGGCCTGTTTTACCCAGTAGACTTCGCCTCGGCGGGTTCTTCGCAGATTGGCGGCAACATCGCCACCAATGCCGGCGGTATTAAGGTTATTCGCTACGGCATGACCCGCGACTGGGTAGCGGGTTTAAAAGTGATTACCGGCAATGGCGATTTGTTGGAATTGAATCGCGGTCTGCTGAAAAACAACGCGGGCTACGACCTTCGGCAACTCTTTATTGGCGCAGAGGGCACCTTGGGGCTGATTGTTGAGGCTACCATGCAGCTGACCCGTCAGCCCAAAAATCTCACTGCCTTTGTCTTGGGTGTGGAAGATTTTAACGGCATTATGAATTTGTTTAATCGCTTTCAGGCTGAGATGGACCTGACCGCCTTTGAGTTCTTCTCCGAGCAAGCCCTGCAAAAAGTGGTGGCCCACAGCAAAGTGCCTCGGCCCTTTGAGTCGGTCTGCCCGTATTACGCGCTGCTGGAATTCGAGTGCCTTAACGATGAGGTTGAGGCGCAGGCTATGGCCCTGTTTGAAGCCTGCGTGGAAGAGGGTTGGGTTAGCGACGGCGTGATGAGCCAAAGCATAGAGCAGCTTAAAAATTTGTGGCGCCTGCGCGAGGATATTTCCGAGACGATCTCTAAGTGGACGCCCTATAAAAACGATATTTCCACCGTGATTTCAAAGGTGCCGGATTTCCTTGAGGCCGTCGAGAAGCTGGTAACTGCGCAGTACCCCGATTTTGAAATTATTTGGTTCGGCCATATCGGCGACGGTAACTTGCACCTGAATATTCTTAAACCAGATGACTTGGATAAAGAAACCTTCTTCGCCCAGTGCGCCACGGTCAGTGTTGGGGTGTTTGAAATTGTTGAGAAATTTGGCGGCAGCGTGTCGGCAGAGCACGGAGTGGGCTTGTTGAAGAAAGATTATTTGACTTACTCGCGCTCAGAGACAGAAATTTCCTTGATGCGCCAAGTGAAGCAGATATTCGACCCGAAAGGGCTGATGAACCCCGGCAAAATATTCGACTAAGGCGGAGCGGCTGTAATGAATTTGTATCGTCACCACTTTATCGACGGCAGTGAATTTGCCGCCGCGCCGGGCAAGCAGGTCTGTGTTGGTCGCAACTACGCCGAGCACGCTAAAGAGCTGGGTAACGAGATCCCTGACACACCGCTGCTATTCATTAAACCCGCCACTGCCATGGTGGCTATGGCTGAACCCTTGGAATTACCCGCTGGCGATGGCAGCTGTCATCACGAGCTGGAATTAGCTTTGCTCATTGCTCAGCCTTTGAGCAAGGCCGCGCCTAGTGAGTGCCGCGCTGCGATTGCGGGAATTGGTTTAGCGCTGGATCTCACTCTGCGGGATTTGCAGAGCGAGTTAAAAAAGAAAGGCCAACCCTGGGAGCGCGCCAAAGCCTTCGATGGCGCTAGCCCGCTGTCGGCGTTCATTCCCTTTGAGCAAGACTTGGATTTTGCTTCGTTAAAGTTGCGCTTAACGCGCAATGGCGGCGTGCAACAACAAGGCAGCTGCGCCGATATGCTGTTCTCAGTCGAAACCCTGCTCAGCGAAATCAGTCACAACTTTAGCTTAATGCCCGGCGATGTCGTGCTAACCGGTACCCCCGCAGGGGTCGGGCCGCTGTGCAGTGGTGATCATTTGCTGTGTGAGTTGGAAGGATTGCTGAAGGTAGAGACGGTTGTTCTTTAGCGGGAGACGCTTGACGGGAGATGGTAAACGCTAAGATAAAAGCAGTACGCTGCCTTTGCGTTTTCCGTCTCCCGTCCAGCATTAAGCGGTAAGGGTTTTCACGCCTTCTGCCGTTCCCAGCAACAACACATCCGCAGGCCGGCAGGCAAACAAACCATTAGTCACCACGCCGGTAATATTATTGATCTGCTCTTCGGTTTTTTGCGGGGTGGCAATCATAAAGTCGTAAACATCTAAAATGATATTACCGTTGTCGGTGATCACGCCTTCGCGGTAGACCGGATTGCCGCCGAGTTTAACCAGTTCCCGCGCCACGTAGCTGCGGGCCATGGGGATGACTTCTACGGGTAGGGGGAAGGCGCCTAGGCGGTCAACCAGCTTGCTGCCGTCGGCGATGCAAATGAACTGCTTGCTAGCCGCGGCGACGATTTTCTCGCGGGTCAGGGCGGCGCCGCCACCTTTGATTAGCTCGAGGCGTTCATTCGTCTCGTCGGCGCCGTCAACGTAGACCGCAATGGTGCCGCAGCTGTTTAACTCCAGTACTTCAATGCCGTGTTTACGCAAGCGCTGGGCCGAGGCTTCGGAGCTGGCAACGGTGCCCTTGAGTTCATTTTTGAAATCAGCAAGCAGGTCAATAAAGAAATTGGCGGTAGAGCCGGTGCCAACACCGATGATTTCGCCATCTAGAATAGCGGGCTTGATGTGGTCGATCGCGGCTTGAGCTACCGCGAGTTTTAGCTCATCTTGTGTCATGGTTGGCCCTTGTTGTGGCGTTGCTGCGAGAGATCCTTAGTCCGTGATTATAAAATTTGCAGCGGTTAATTGCGAGGTGGATTTCAGATGGGTGATTTCGATGGTTACTATAAAGCTGGATTACTTGGGCTGGGTGGATGGCGGCTAATGCTGCGCTTTGGCTTGAGACGCGGTAGACTTGCCCGCTGGAATTTTAGCGTTGCAGCCACGGCTGGCGTGTTAATGGAGACTGCGTAAAGCGATGCCCCAAAGCTATATAAAGAAAATCCTCAAAGCTCGTGTCTACGACGTGGCCATTGAATCGCCCGTGGATGAAATGCCGCTGCTGAGCAAGCGCTTGGCCAATAATGTATTGCTTAAGCGCGAAGACTTACAGCCAGTATTCTCTTTTAAATTGCGCGGCGCCTATAACAAAATGATTAGCCTCAGCGAGGAGGATCGCCGCAAGGGCGTGGTGGCAGCCTCGGCGGGTAATCACGCTCAGGGTTTGGCCTTGGCGGCATTAAAGCTCGGCGTAAAGGCCACTATCGTTATGCCCAAAACCACACCGCAAATAAAAGTGGATGCGGTGCGCTCCCGTGGCGGCAAAGTGGTTTTACATGGAGATACCTTTGATGAGGCGTCAATCTTAGCTAAAAAGCTGGTTGAAGAAAAAGGCATGGTTTACGTCCATCCCTACGATGACCCAGAGGTCATCGCTGGCCAGGGCACGGTGGGCATGGAAATTTTGCGTCAGGTAACTGGCCCCTTAGATGTGGTGTTTGTGCCCGTTGGCGGCGGTGGCTTGGCGGCTGGTGTGGCGGCGTATATCAAATATGTACGCCCCGAAGTCAAAGTGATTGCCGTTGAACCTGAGGACGCCGCCTGTTTAAAGCTGGCCATGGAAAAAGGTCGGCGGGTGACATTGCCCGAGGTCGGTATATTTGCCGACGGTGTTGCGGTGGCGCAAATCGGCAAGGAAACCTTTCGGGTATTGCGCAAAACCATCGATGGTTGCATGACCGCAACTACCGATGAGATTTGCGCGGCAATAAAAGATATTTTTGACGACACACGCTCTATAGCCGAGCCTGCGGGCGCGTTGGCATTGGCGGGTTTGAAGAAATACGTTGAAGAGAATGACTGCAGCGGTCAAACGCTGCTGGCTATCGACAGCGGCGCCAATACCAATTTTGATCGCCTGCGTTATATTGCCGAGCGCACCGAGATTGGCGAGCAGCGCGAGGCCATTCTCAGCGTTACCATTCCTGAGCGGGCGGGCAGTTTTAAGAAGTTCTGCGCGGCATTAGGGCGACGCAACATCACTGAATTTAATTACCGCTATAGCGATGATCGCGATGCTCAAATTTTTGTTGGGGTGTCGGTGGCCGCCGGTGGTGGAGATCGCAATGAGCTCGTGGCGGCGCTACAGCAGTTAGATTATCCGGTGGCAGACTTCACCGACAACGAAATGGCCAAACTTCATATTCGTCATATGGTGGGTGGTCATCGCCCTGCTGCGATTGAAAATGAGTTGCTGTACCGATTTGAATTTCCGGAACGGCCCGGTGCGTTGATGAATTTTCTGACCAAGCTGGGCAATCGCTGGAATATCTCGCTATTCCACTATCGCAACCACGGTGCGGCCTATGGTCGGGTGTTGGTCGGTTTGCAGGCAACAAAAGCGGAGCGCAAGGAAATAGAGGCCTTCCTCGATCAGCTGGCTTATCCCTATAACGAAGAAAGCGACAACCCAGCGTATAAATTGTTTTTGAGCTGAGGCGCGCTGCTAGGCTTTACCCCGGCCGCGCTTAGGAATGATCACCGCGCGGTCGGTAATAATCATGTCTAAGCCGATATCCCAGTTGTCTACTGGCAGTGCCGAGACCTCTTGGCAGTGATGGGCGATGCCAATCAATAATGGCTTTTGCTGCGCGCTGCGCTTTTTAAAGGCAAAACAGCGGTCGTAAAAGCCACCCCCCATACCTAGTCGCCCGCCGTTTTTGTCAAAACCCGCCAAGGGAAGCAATACAATGTCTAATTGCGCCGGCGCGATAGCGCAATAGCGCAGGCCGGCGGGTTCGCCAATCCCATAGCGATTTTGCCGCAGGGTTTGCCGCGGGTAGTAGCGCTGAAAGCTCATACGTTTTTGGCCCGCGCCACCTAAATGAATGCGTGGTAAATAACAGCGCTTTTTCTGCAGGCCCGCGTGGCGCAATAGGTATTCTGGCGAAATTTCGCCATCACTGGCCGTGTAAGCGGCGATATGACTGGCGCGTCGGTAGGCGCTGAGTTTGATGACGCGCCGCATTAATTGCTGGGCAGCCAAGTGCTGCTGGTCGGGCAAAATTTGCCGACGGCGTGCTCTGAGGCTTTGGCGTAGCTGGTTTTTAAGCGCTGAGTTCATGAAGCCATTATAGCGTCAGAAGGTCTAGTCTTGATAAGTGTTTAAGATTGAGAGAATGCGAGGAGTGTCGTAAAAGCCCCAAGATACCGCTGGCCGCGTGGCCCTTGAACCCAGCGGTTCAAGGTGGAGCACTCCGCGAGATCGTTAGGCTTTCCGACAAGCGGACATGCACACAGATCTCGGCTAAAGCGCTCCGGGTATAAAAGCATCGGCTCAGGGGTCTAGACGGCCTAGCAAATATCCCAGGGTGGTGACCAGTATACCGCCAGCGTTGGCCCAATAACAGGCCGGGGGAGTAGGGGATTTAACTAATATCCATTTGGCGGCAGCGGTGAAGGGTCTCTTCCGCTTTGTCGTTAATGCGTTTCACCGCAGCGTTTTCGGCCTCGCTAGGCGCTGCATGCTTTTTATTTTGCAGCATTTCATAGCTGATATTCAGTGCCGCCATTACCGCAATGCGCTCTAGGCCAATAACCTTGCCTGAGGTGCGGATACCGCGCATTTGCTTGTCTAAATACTGCCCGGCCTGCATAAGTGCGCCCTGTTCTTCTAGCGGGCAAGCAACTTGGTATTCTTTGTCGAGAATTTTTATGACGACGGTTGGGGTGCTCACGATTCTTTCTCCAGTGCGCGTAGCCGCTGAATCATAGATTCAATCTTGGCGCGGGCAATATCGGTTTTTTCGATCAGTTGTTCGCGCTCGGTACGCCAGTGCCTGGCGTCGGCTTTAAGAGCGCGATTTTCCTTGTCTAATTGTTCACACAACTGGACAAGCTCATCCACTTTTCGTTCCACAAGTTGCAGCTGTCGCTCATCCATATTTAGATCGCGTCCGTACCCAGAAAAAGATCAGATTATAGTAGAGTGTGGCTCGTATGTGGGTCAATGCAATTAAGCGGTGCCGTAATTGCGTCTACTTAGCGATAAATCTTTATTATTCATCCCATTAGATATTCGATTTTAGTTCTGTGCAGCGCTACCATTGCGGGCTTACCCGTATTAATGGACGTTTATCATGGCCGCCAGTTTAGAACACGACGATCTCGCGAATCTTTTTCTCAGTCTCGGTGCATTGCAGCCACCCGCTGAGCTGCACGGTTATGCCGCGGGCTTTATTTCGGTAGGTGGTCGCTTAGAGCAGGATGGCTGGTTGCAGCACTGTGTAGACCTGCTGGACTGCGAGGCGCCAAACCCAGAGCAAAGCGATGCCCTCTATACCGTGTATTGTACCGCGCTGCTAGGCTTGGAGTCGGGTGAGATGGATTTAGAATTACTGCTGCCTGACGATGAGTTTGACCTAGATCAGCGCATTGCCAGTCTCGGTCAGTGGTGTCAGGGTTATTTAACTGGTTTTGCTATGGCGGGTAAGCAAAAAGTCGATGGCGACAAAAGCTACTCTGATGAGCTGACCGAGGCGATTAGCGATATCGCCGCCATTGCGCAGGTGTCGGCTGATGAAGGCGACGACGAAGAGGGCGAGCAGGATTATTTCGCCGTGAGCGAATATGTGCGCATCGCCGCCATGACCATCTTTGCCGAGTTTAATGCCTTGTCGCCAAACTATGGTGATGAGGATGCCAGCGGCCGACTGCACTGATGTGAGCGGCTAATTGTTAGGCTTGCGCTGTGATAAGCTCGGTGCTGAGTTTTGCACTTAAGCCGATTGTACACTTAGAGCGATTTTAGCGATCTATATTGCGAACAATGAGATAAACATGAGCATAAGCAAGCAGGAATTTGCCCGTCGTCGTAAAAATCTAATGGCCTTGATGGAGCCTGGCAGCATCGCCATTATTCCGGCGGCTAAAATGGTGAGCCGCAATAGCGATACTGAATACCCCTTCCGTCAAGACAGTGACTTTTATTATCTCAGCGGCTTTGACGAGCCAGACGCAGTGCTGGTGCTTCTACCCGGCCGCGCCAACGGCGAAGTGGTGTTGTTTTGCCAGGATCGGGATCCGGCCATGGAGTTGTGGACAGGTTATCGCGCTGGGCCAGACGGTGCCTGCGCAAATTACGGCGCCGATGATGCGTTTCCCATTGCCGATATCGACGATATTTTGCCGGGCTTATTAGAAGGGCGGCAGCGGGTGTATTACGCCATGGGTCGCCATGCTGAGTTTGATCAGCAGGTGATGCAGTGGGTGAATGTGATTCGCTCCAAGGTGCGCACTGGCGCTCAACCGCCCGGTGAGTTTTTGGATTTAGATCACCATCTCCATGATCTGCGCTTGTATAAGTCGGCTGCTGAGCAAAAAGTGATGCGCCGCGCCGGTGAAATTTCCGCTGCGGCCCATTGCCGCGCGATGCGTTTGTGTCGTCCCGGTGTTTTTGAATATCAGCTGGAAGCGGAAATACTCCACGAATTTGGCCGCAATGGCGCCCGTTATCCTGCCTACAGCAGCATTGTTGGCGCCGGTAAAAACGGCTGTATTTTGCATTACGTAGAAAACAGCTGTGAGATTCGCGATGGTGACTTAGTGTTGATCGACGCGGGTTGTGAGCTGGATTACTACGCCGCCGATATTACCCGCACTTTCCCAGCAAATGGCCGCTTCACTCCCGAGCAGCGCGCCCTCTACGAGGTGGTCTTGGACTCGCAAAAAGCGGCGATAGCCACGATTAAGGCCGGTAATCACTGGAATCAGGCCCACGATGCGACGGTGCGGGTAATTACGACGGGCTTGGTCAATTTGGGTTTATTGGCTGGCGAGGTCGATGCCTTAATTGCCAGTGAGGCCTACAAGCCCTTTTATATGCACCGCGCTGGCCACTGGTTGGGTATGGACGTACACGATGTTGGTGACTACAAAGTCGGCGGTGAGTGGCGGGTGCTAGAAGAAGGTATGGCGATGACGGTCGAGCCCGGCATTTATGTTGCGCCGGATAATCTCGATGTCGACGCTAAGTGGCGAGGTATTGGTATTCGTATTGAAGATGACGTGGTCGTCACCAAAACCGGCTGCGATATTTTAACGGCGGCGGTGCCTAAGGAAATTGACGAGATTGAAGCGTTAATGGCGGAGGCCCGTCTTGCCGCGCACTGATTACGATGTAGTGATTGCCGGGGGGGGCATGGTCGGCGCGAGCTTGGCCCTGAGCCTTTATGGGCATAGCAAGGGTGGTTTGCGGGTGCTGGTCGTTGAAGGTTTCCCGCTGCCGCCCTTGGCAGAGTCGGGTGTGCCAGCCTATCGCCCTAGCTTTGACGCGCGTTCTACGGCGCTGTCCTTTGGTAGTCAGCAGATATATCAGGCGCTGGGTATTTGGCCTTTGCTGCAAGAACACTTGAGTACTATCGCCAAAGTCCATGTGTCGGATCGAGGTCATTTTGGCAGTGTGTTAATGACCGCAGAGAGCCAGGGCTGGGAAGCGCTGGGTTATGTAGTGGAGAATATGTGGCTGGGCAATGTATTGCTCAACCATTTGCGCCAGCATAGTAATATTGAATTTTTGTCTCCCGCCAAGGTTAGTGCTATTCATGTCGGGGATGGTTACGCCACCCTGAGTTTGCAAGAAGGCGAAAGTCAGCGTGACATCACAACTCAGCTTGTTGCCGTGGCCGATGGTGCAGAGTCGGGTTTGCGCAATCAATTAGGCATTGCCGCCACCGTTGCGGATTATCATCAGCTCGCGGTCATCGCCAACGTGGCCACTGAGCAGCCTCATAAAGGCTATGCTTACGAGCGTTTTACCGAGCGTGGCCCCTTGGCGCTGCTGCCATTGGTTGATGACGGCAGTGGCCAGTCCCGCTCGGCCTTGGTGTGGACCTTCCCTGAAGCAATGGCAGATGAGGTTATGGCGTGGTCTGATGAGGCGTTTTTGGCTGAATTGCAGCGCAATTTTGGCTACCGGCTGGGACGACTGCAAAAAGTCGGGCAGCGGGCATCGTTTCCCTTACAGCTAATGCAGGCCGAGGAGCAGGTGCGCCGCCAGGTGGTGGTGATGGGCAATGCTGCCCATTCCCTGCACCCAGTCGCTGGGCAGGGGTTTAATCTCGCTTTGCGCGATGCCGACAGCCTCAGCCGACTCCTGGCGAAAGCACATAGCGAGAAGCGCGCCTTGGGCGAATTGAATTTATTGCAGCGTTATGTGGCGAGCCAAGAAGTGGATCAACGGTTGACCACGGCCTTCTCTGACCAGCTTACTGGCATATTTAGCAACCGCCAGCCGGTGCTGAGTGTGGTGCGTAACTTGGGTTTATTGTTATTAGATGTCACACCCGCGGCAAAATCGCGTTTTGTGGCTCGGGCCGCCGGTATTATGCCGGGTTCGTCAGCGGAGTCTTTGTAATGTCGGCAAGCGTCACCGAATTTGATCTGATTATTGTTGGCGCTGGCTTGGCCGGCGGCGCATTGGCGGTAGCCCTGGCCGATCTGCCTTTGAAAGTGGCTTTAATCGAGGGGCAGGCGGTGCGCGAAGGCTGGCCGCCGCTGGAGGAAAGTGTTTTTGATTACGATGGCCGAGTTAGCGCGCTGACTGAAGGCTCTCGGGAATTTCTTGAGCAGCTTGGCGTGTGGTCAGAGATCTGTGATCGGCGGGTCTGCGCTTATACCGATATGGAAGTGTGGGACGGCGAGGGCACCGGCCGTATTCATTTTGCGGCCAGCGAAGTTAAGCGAGCAGCGCTGGGGCATATTGTTGAAAATCGCCTGCTCAATGCCGCGTTAATGAATCGCCTGCGAGATTCGGCGGGGGTGAAATGCTATTTTGCCAATCCCGTTGCCAGCTTAGAAAAGCAGAGCGGCGGCGTGGCCTTGACCTTGGCCGATGGTCGCGTGTTGCGCAGCCCAGTGGTGGTTGCCGCCGACGGCGCTAACTCTCGTATTCGCGATTGGGCGGGTTTTGTGACGCGTGAGTGGGATTACCACCACCACGCGATTGTGGCGACCATCGAAACCGCCGAAGCTCATCAAAATACCGCGTGGCAGCGTTTTCAGCCCGAAGGCCCGCTAGCGTTTTTACCACTGCCTGATACGGCTGGAGAGCAGCGTTACAGCTCCATTGTGTGGTCGGCCTTGCCAGAACAGGCTGAGCAATTAATGGCACTGGATGACGAGGCGTTCTGCCGGGAATTGGGTGCAAAATTTGAGTATCGGCTTGGCAACATTATCGCTTGTAGTCGGCGGCTGAGCTTTCCGCTGCGCCAGCGTCACGCAGCCGACTATGTGAGCGATGGCGTTGTTCTGCTCGGTGACGCTGCGCATACCATTCATCCTCTTGCTGGGCAGGGTATTAATCTCGGTTTTCAAGACGCTATGGTATTGGCTGAAGAGTGTCGTCGCGCCCATGAACGGGGCTTATCCTTGATCGAGTCCGGTGTGTTGAATCGTTACCAGCGCCGTCGCAAAGGCGGCAATTTAGCGATGATGGCGATGATGGAAGGTTTTCAGCATTTGTTTGAAACTCCCGTTATGCCGCTGCGCTTGCTGCGCAATAGCGGTATGAGTTGGCTGAATAAAGCATTACCGCTAAAGCGGCAGATTATCGCGAAAGCGATGGGTATTTCTGGGCCGCTGTGATGTTGCAAATAGAGGTCTGGCGTCGGAGGTCTGATGTCGGACGTGTCGCGCAAGGATTGACTGCTATCACCACACCTTCTTAATTTTGAATAATCTGCGGAATGCATTGAGAATTTGAATGATAATAATTATCATCTACGCCCGAGTTTGATATGAGAGGCGTTGATGATGTTTAGAGTCGCGGCACGGCTAGTGGCAATTTTGGTAGTAGTGGGTTTAGCCGCCTGTGGTCGCAGCACGCCTCCCGCTGACAGTACAACCGGTCCCGAGCTTGTCGTTTATAGCTCGCGCATTGAACAGCTCATCAAGCCCATCTTTGACGACTTTACCAAAGAAACCGGCATTCGCATTCGCTATGTCACCGATGACGCAGGCCCGTTGCTCGCGCGTATGCGCGCCGAAGGCGAAAACTCACCTGCTGATATGCTTATAACGGTCGATGCCGGTAATTTATGGCAGGCGGCTGAGCTTGGGGTGCTAGAGCCTATCGAGTCAGCCATTCTTGCTCGTAATGTGCCGCCGGCATTGCGGGATGAGCAGGGGCGTTGGTTCGGCGTATCGATTCGTGCGCGGACCATTGTCTATGCCACCGATAGAGTTAAGCCTGATGAGTTGTCGACCTATGAAGACCTTGCGAATCCCGAGTGGTCGGGGCGGCTGTGTTTACGTACCGCAAAGAAAGTGTATAACCAATCTCTTGTGGCTAGCCTGATTGTGGCGTTGGGCCAAGAAAAGGCGGAACAGGTTGTTACCGGCTGGGTCGATAACTTAGCCGTTGCACCTTTTGCCAGTGACAATAAAGTGATTGAGGCAATTGAAGCGGGGCAGTGCGACGTTGGTTTAGTGAATACGTATTATTTGGCGAGAATGCTGGCCGACAAGCCCGAACTGCCCGTGGGCTTGTTTTGGGCCAACCAGCAAGGTGAGGCGCCCGCAGGCCGCGGTGTACACGTTAATATTTCTGGTGCAGGTATAACCAAGGCGAGCAAGCATAAAGCCGAGGCGCTGCGTTTGTTAGAGTGGATGTCTGGTCCTACGGCCCAATATGACTTTGCGAGTTTGAATCAAGAGTATCCGGTCAATGACGCGACTGCGCCGTCTGAACTCATTCAGCAATGGGGCAGTTTCAATGCCGATACCATGCCAATGAGTGAGGCGGGCCGCTTGCAGGGCGAAGCCATTAAGATGATGGATCGGGCGGGATACCGCTGAGTGCAGGCCTCTGTGTTAGTGGCGCCGACCTCACGTCGATCCACTGCGGCGCTATGGTTGCTGCGGGCCGTTGGTTTGCTGGCGGTACTGGGTGTGTTAGCGCCAATTTTGGTTGTTGTATTCAGCTGGTCTTCTGAGCAAACAGATATCTGGCAGCATTTAATAGCCACTCAGCTGGGTGGCTTGCTCGCCAATACATTGACCTTGTTAGTGGGGGTCGGAATATTGGTGAGCCTGCTGGGTATCGCCCTCGCCTGGTTTACCGTGATGTGCGATTTCCCTGGGCGGGCTTGGTTTGAGTGGCTGCTGATGCTGCCAATGGCCGTGCCCGCTTATGTTATGGCGTTTGTCACCTTGGGAGTGTTCGATTTTGGTGGGCCCCTACAGAGTTTTTTAAGAGACCATGTTGGTCAAGCCTACGGCAGTATTGATGTGCGCAGTGAACCCACGGTTATTGTGGTGTTCTCGCTGGTGCTCTATCCCTATGTTTATATGCTGGCGCGCAGTGCGTTCTTGTCTCAAAGTAGCGATACCATTGAAGCGGCCAGAGCCTTGGGTTGCAATGCGTGGCAGGCGTTCTTTCGGGTAGCGCTGCCAATGGCGCGGCCAGCGATTATTGCTGGGGTGAGCCTGGCTTTAATGGAAACCCTTGCCGATTTCGGTACCGTCGCTATTTTCAATTACGATACCTTCACCACCGCAATTTATAAGTCGTGGTTTGGCTTTTTTAATTTGCAGGCCGCCGCTCAATTGGCGTCGATTTTATTGTTATTTGTGGCGCTGACTTTGTTCGCAGAGCGTCGTTCGCGGGGCGGGCGGCGCTTTGTACAGGGCGCTCGGCTTCAACACCGCTTTCGGTTTGCTGTGTCACCACTAACCGCATGGATGATGACCCTGATCTGTTCAGTGGTCTTGTTCATGGCGTTTGTTCTCCCAGTGCTGCAGTTAATGCTGTGGGCGCTAGGTGCGGGCGCCGAACAGCTCAACCGTCGTTTTTTTGAATTATTAGCGCATTCGCTGTGGTTGGCGGGTATTGCGGCCCTGGTTACCGTTATTCTGGCGCTGGTGCTGGCCTTTAATCGCCGTCAAAAAGGGCGTTTTAGCGCGGTCTTTGGCGCCGCGCATCTTGGCTATGCGCTGCCGGGCTCGGTGTTGGCGGTGGGTATTATGCTGTCGTTTACCTATATCGATAATCAGTTCTTTATTCCGCTGCAGCGCGTGTTTGGAATGGTGCCGACACCAATATTAGTGGGTTCGTTATTGACGCTTTTGGCCGCTTATTGGATTCGCTTTCTTGCGGTGGCGTCGGGTCCGGTAGAGTCAAGCCTCGAGCGCATTCGCCCAAGCCTGCCTGAGGCTGCGAGAACCTTGGGTGCGCAAGGTGCGACATTGGTGTGGCGAATTTATCTGCCCATGCTGCGGCCGGGTCTATTAACGGCGGCGGTACTGGTTTTTGTCGATGTTATGAAGGAAATGCCGGCCACCTTATTACTGCGGCCCTACGGCTGGGATACCTTGGCGGTGCGGATTTACGAAATGACTGCAGAGGGTCAGTGGCAGCTGGCAGCGTTGCCCGCTTTGGCACTGGTTGCGGCAGGATTAATCCCGGTGATTATCAGTATCCGCCAAAGTCGTCACTGAGCACTTTGTATTTATGCGCTACGGCGTTAAAATGCGCCCATCTTACGCATACGTTTGTAGAGGACGGCCTTAAATGAGCAATACCCCCAGCGAATTGAAATACGCTAGCACCCATGAATGGGCCCGTCTTGAGTCTGACGGCACCGTTACTGTGGGCATCAGTTACCACGCTCAGAACGCCTTGGGCGATGTGGTTTTTATCGAATTGCCAGAAGTGGGCGCAGAGTATTCTGCTGGCGATGAAGCTGCCGTGGTCGAGTCCGTAAAGGCCGCGTCAGATATTTACGCGCCGGTTTCGGGCGAAATTATTGAAGTTAATGAGGCGCTTGATGAGAGCCCTGAGACCGTCAATGAATACCCCTATAGTGACGGTTGGTTTTTCCGCATACAGCCTTCGGATTTAAGCGAGCTAGATAATTTGCTCGACGCCGAGGCTTATGACGAGCAGTGCGACGAGTAGTATCGTCTGCTTCACGGCGTGACTGGGCAGCCAAGGGCGGCGCTGTCACGCTAGCAAATTACTTGGTTGCTTGTTTTGCGACTAGCGCAAACTGATTACCGGCCAGCCAGCTGTTTCCGCGTACTGTCTTAGTTTCTCATCCGGATCGACGGCACAGGGTTTATCGACAACCTTGAGTAGCGGTAAGTCGTTGTGAGAATCGCTGTAAAAATAACTCCCATCGAGACTTTGCTTATTGGCCGCAAGCCATTCTTTTAAGCGCTGAACTTTGCCGTCTTGAAAACAGGGCATGCCAGAGGGCTTGCCGGTGTAGCGACCGTCGATAATTTCGGCTTCGCTGGCGAGGAGGGTATCGATCCCAAGGGCGGCGGCAATGGGGGCTGTCACGAAACTATTGGTCGCGGTAATAATCATAAGAAAGTCCCCGGCCTCGCGATGCTGTTTTATCAGTGCATCGGCTTTTGGTAGGCGCAGCGGCGTAATGTATTTGCTCATAAAGCTCTGGTGTAGTTTGCTGAGCTCGGCGCTGGAAAAACGACTCAGTGGCGCTAGCGCAAAACTGAGATAGGCTTGTATATCTAAGCCCCCCTGTTGGTATTGGCGATAGAACTCGTCGTTTTGCTGTTGAAATTCATGGCTGTCGACAATGCCCTCGCTGACTAAGAATTCACCCCAGGCGTGGTCGCTGTCACCGCCGAGCAGGGTATTGTCGAGGTCAAAAATTGCCAAGGCCATAGTAAGTCTCGTGAAGGAGGTTGAATTGGGTGGCTAGCATAGCGTCAGTAGCGTGCAATTTCATCTTTCCCGCCCGGACTTCATTTGCTGAATTCCCAGCGTGGTGAATTTGTGGAACAATAGAAAACAGACATAAAATCAAAACTATAGGTGAGCTAGTGATCGATTCGGATGGATTTCGCCCAAATGTTGGTATCGTGCTCGCTAATGAGCAGGGCCAAGTTTTGTGGGCGCGCCGTGTTGGTCAGAGTGCTTGGCAATTTCCGCAGGGCGGTATTCATGAGGGTGAAACACCTGAAGCGGCCCTGTATCGTGAGCTTTATGAAGAAGTCGGACTGCGTGAAGACGACGTTGAATTGCTCGCCTGCACCCGTGGCTGGCTGCGTTACCGTCTGCCTCAGCGCTTGATTCGGCGCGAGAACAAGCCCCTGTGTATTGGCCAAAAGCAGAAATGGTTTTTGCTGCAAATGAAAACCGATGATGCCAAAGTCAGTTTCGATTGCGGCGATAAGGCAGAGTTTGATCATTGGCAGTGGGTGAGCTATTGGTACCCCCTTGGCCAGGTTGTGGCGTTTAAGCGTGAGGTGTATCGGCGGGCCATGAAAGAGCTTGCGCCACGCCATGCACGCTTAGTGAAAGATAGCGGCGGGGATCTTTGCGCAGGTGATTTGCGATGATGCTAGAAGCGCTACGTAGTATTGTTCAGGCGGTTAATGCCGCCGGTGACTTGCAGTCTGCTCTGGATATTATTGTTAGCCGTATCGCCGAAGTAATGGATACCGAAGTGTGTACGGTGTATTTGCGTGACCCCGACTCTAAACGCCTGATTTTTATGGCTAACCAAGGTCTGAACCCAGAATTGATTGGCAAGGTAAGTCTGGGGCCAGATGAAGGCTTGGTGGGCTTGGTGGCTCGCCGTGAGGAGCCGGTTAACTTAGACCACGCCGAGAAACACCCTAATTTCTTGTTTTTGCCTGGTATCGGCGAAGAACATTACCACTCTTTTCTTGGTGCACCGATCATTCATCAGCGCTCGGTGATGGGAGTGCTGGTCGTTCAGCAAAAAGACAGTCGTCGTTTTGACGAAGATGAAGAGGCTTTTCTCGTCACTATGTCGGCTCAGCTAGCTGGGGTTATCGCCCACGCGCGGGCGACGGGCTCAATTAATACCGCGCAGAATACCGTTGGTGCTACCGCGTCATTTAAGGGGATTGCCGGGGCGACCGGGGTGGCGATAGGTCAGGCAGTGGTGATCGTGCCCCTGGCTGAATTGCACTCGGTGCCTCGCCGTCAGAGCGACGACCCGCAGGCAGAGCTCAAAGCCTTTGCTGAGGCGCTGGACGCTGTTCGCGTCGATATTCGCGCTTTAAGCGATAAGTTGCTCACGCAATTACCCGCAGACGAACACGCCTTATTTGATGTGTATCTGCGCATTATTGATGATGGGGCGTGGGCTTCTGAGGTAGTTGCTAAAATAGAGGCGGGCGAGTGGGCGCAAGGTGCCTTGAGTCAGGTGATGTCGAGCCATGTTCGCGCCTTTGAAATGATGGAAGACGCTTATTTCAAAGAGCGAGCAACGGATATCAAGGATTTGGGGCGCCGGGTTTTGTCGTATCTGCAAGCCAGCGATGTAGAGCCTACGGAATACCCTGAAAAAACGATTTTAGTTGGCGAGGAACTCACCGCTTCTATGCTAGGTGACGTGCCTCGAGATCGCTTGGTTGGCATGGTGTCGGTGCGGGGCTCGAGTAACTCCCACGTGGCAATTTTGGCCCGCGCAATGGGCATTCCAACCGTCATGGGGGCCAGCGATTTACCCTATACCCAAATTGAAAATGCCAATCTCATTGTCGACGGCTACTCGGGGTATGTGCACTATAATCCCACGGCTGACGTCTACGAGCATTTTCGCTCGGTCTCTGAAGAAGATCACGCGCTGAATCAGGGCTTGGAGGCTTTACGCGACTTGCCTAGCGAGACGCTTGACGGTCATCGTATGCCGTTGTGGGTTAATACCGGCTTAATGGCTGATGTTGCCCGCTCACTGGATCGGGGCGCCGAAGGTGTTGGCTTATACCGAACGGAGATCCCGTTTTTATTGCGCGAGCGTTTCCCAAGTGAAGAAGAGCAGCGCATTATTTATCGTGAGCAGTTGCTTGCCTTTGCGCCACTGCCGGTTACGATGCGGACCTTAGATATCGGTGGTGATAAGGCCTTACCTTATTTCCCCATTGAGGAGGAAAACCCTTTTCTTGGTTGGCGGGGGATCCGGGTAACCTTGGACCATCCGGAAATATTTCTCGTGCAGGTTCGCGCGATGCTCAAGGCCAGTGAGGGCTTGAATAATTTACGCATTATGCTGCCGATGATCAGTAATGTGCAGGAAGTTGATGAAGCGCTGGAGCTGGTGCGCAGAGCGTTTGACGAATTGCTTGAAGACGGCTGGGATATTAGTCTGCCGCCCATTGGCGTGATGGTTGAGGTGCCTGCTGCGGTTTATCAGGCGCGGCAGCTGGCGCGCCGGGTCGACTTTTTGTCGGTAGGTTCAAATGATTTAACCCAGTATTTACTGGCGGTCGACCGCAATAACACCCGTGTCGCCGATCTCTACCACGCTTATCACCCCGCCGTTTTAAACAGTCTCCAGCAGGTTGTTGACGCCGCTCACGCCGAGGGTAAGCCTGTTGGTATATGCGGTGAGCTAGCTGGAGACCCTGCGGCAGTCTTGATTCTTATGGCTATGGGTTACGATATGTTATCGATGAACGATAACAGCCTGCTGCGGGTTAAGGCGGTTATTCGCAGCTGTCGCTTTGAGGATTTGCAGGGTTTGCTCGATGGCGTGATGGTGGTTGATACCGCTGACGAGGTGAAAGCCCTTTTGCGCAAAGCGATGATTGGTGTTGGCATGGAACGTCTATTGCAGCCGACTGGCAGTGCATAGCGTCCATTTCGTGTTCTAGATCTGAAAATGGTTCAGTGCGCTGACTTGCAGGAAGTTCGGGTCCGCCGAGTTGGTATTATAGCGCTGCTCCCAGAAATCCCAGTGACCATTTTGGTGGCGACTTACCACGCTACTTGAGCGGGTGCCGTAGTTGAAATCGGCTACGCTCACGAAGCGACAAGACAGCGCATGATGAAATGCATCTTGGTGCTGTCCGTTCGGGCTTTTATCTTGCAGCATGGCGAGTAGTGCTAAGTGATCGGCTTTAGTGCTAACTGCGACGTCCATATCGATTTTGCCTTTGGCGGTTTTTTCATTTGTGCTGTTTAGCGGAATATTGCCGATGGCGTGGCAGCCCGGCGGCAATAATTGCCAGCCAGTTTCGCTGTTATTGCTGTAGCCTAGGCGGTGGCCGTCAAAGCCAATAAAGTTAAATGGCCGATAGATGCTTTTTTTTACCTCTAGCTGTTCTAAATAATCAGCTGTTGATTTTTCGCTCAGCAAAAAGTCTTTAACGAGGTCTCCTCGGCTATGCTCGCCGCTGTGTTCGACTTCTCGGAGGTTGGTAACGGCGGCAAAGCGGCCATTGCGACTAATGCCGAGCCAGCTGCCGCCGTGTTCTAAGTCACGCCCCGCCAATATTTGCGGATGGTCTGGCCAAATGTCAGCGGCGAGGCTTGGTCGTGAATAGAATTCATCGCGATTTGCCGCAATAATCAATGGCCGGTCGGGCTGTTGCTGCCATGACAATAAAATTAAACACATGGAGTCATACGCTGTTGTTTGCCGGTGGAGGCCGTCATAATAGCAGCTTTGATGCGAGTCTACTGTGTGATGGTATTGCTAATATATCTTGGGGTGGGCGCGATTGCTGGTTTTGCTGCGGGCTTATTTGGTGTGGGTGGCGGTCTTGTCATTGTGCCTGCCCTAGTGGCGTGCTTCGCAGTGCTGGCCGTGTCCCCGGATATTGCGATGCAACTGGCGGTGGGGACGTCTTTGGCGGCGATTGTGGTCACGTCGATTAGCTCGGTGCGTGCCCATCACCAACTGGGCAATATTGATTGGTCGAGTTGGCGAGGCTTGGCGCCGGGGATCGCTGCTGGTGTTGTTTTTGGCGTGGGGACAGCGAGTTACATGGAGGCCGAGAGTTTGAAGTTGGCCTTTGGTATTTTCTGCCTGCTTATTGCCGGCTATATGGGGCTCGCAATTACACCTGCGGCAAGTAGGGCGCTGCCAGGAACGCTTGGGCTGGCATCGACGGGTGTGGGCATCGGTTATTTTTCGGCCTTGTTTGGTGTCGGTGGTGGCTCGTTAACCGTACCGTATTTAAGTTGGTGCAATATGCGGATGCAGAGGGCGGTCGCAACCTCTGCCGCGTGTGGCTTGCCCATTGCGATTGTGGGGGCGTCGAGTAATGTTGTTGCTGGTTACGGTCATGGCAGCTTGCCTGCCTATAGCACCGGGTTCGTGTATTGGCCTGCACTGCTGGGTTTGGTTTTGCTGAGTGCGCCCTGCGCGAAATGGGGTGCGCGTCTCGCGCAGAGCTTATCTGCAACACATCTTCGTCGCGCGTTTGCCGGTTTTTTGTTAGTGGTTGGTAGTCAATTTATTTGGGGAGCACTGTAGGGCATGTTGAGACATCCTGATATCGATCCAGTTGCCTTGCAGTTGGGGCCATTGTCCATTCATTGGTATGGGCTAATGTATTTAGCGGGCTTTGCCGCTGCGTGGTTTTTGGCTAAGCGTCGCAGCCACCAGCCCTGGAGCCCCCTTAATGAGGCCCAGGTTGAAGATTTGATTTTTTACGGCGCGGTAGGGGTGATCCTGGGCGGCCGCTTTGGCTATGTTATTTTTTATAATTTTCCTCAGTTTTTACAAGATCCGTTGTGGTTGCTCAGAGTCTGGGAAGGTGGCATGGCCTTTCACGGTGGTTTGCTTGGCGTGATTGTCGCGGTTGCCTTGTATGCGCGCAAAATTAAAGTGCCGGTGGCGGCTCTGTGGGATTTTATCGCCCCGTTGGCGCCCATTGGCTTGGGCTTGGGCCGCATTGGCAATTTTATCGGCCAAGAGTTATGGGGTCGCCCTACCGATGGCCCTTTGGGCATGCTGTTTCCCCGCGACCCGTCACAATTGCCTCGACACCCATCGCAGCTATATCAGTTCGCGCTAGAGGGCGTGGTATTGTTTACAATTTTGTTCTTCTTTACGCGTAAGCAGCGGCCACCGTTGGCTGCGGGCGCCTTGTTTTTACTATGTTACGGCAGCTTCCGCTTTTTGGTTGAGTTTGTACGTGAGCCTGATAGCCATATTGGTTTTGACGCCATGGGCTGGCTCACGCGGGGTCAGGAATTGTCGCTGCCAATGATTATTATTGGCGGATTTTTGTTGGTATGGGCTTATACCCGCAATGAATCGGCGCGTAGTGGTACAGCAGCGACTGCTCCAGTGAAGCGCAGAACAACGAAGAAAGTAGGAAAATAGTATGCAACAGTATTTGGATTTGCTGCGGGATGTTCGCGACAATGGCACTGATAAGGGAGACCGTACAGGGGTGGGCACACGCTCAGTATTTGGTCGCCAGCTGCGCTTTGATCTGCAGCAGGGCTTTCCCTTGCTAACAACTAAAAAGGTACATTTACGCAGTATTATTTGCGAGCTAATTTGGTTTTTGCAGGGCAGTTGTGACAATAACTGGTTGCAGGAACGTGGTGTTTCGATCTGGAATGAGTGGGCGCTGGAGAATGGTGACTTGGGCCCGATTTACGGCAAGCAGTGGCGCAGTTGGGCCTGCCCAGATGGCAGCACGATTGATCAGATTAGTGAAGTCGTTGAGATGATTCGTCGCAAGCCAGACTCTCGTCGTTTGCTGGTAAATGCATGGAATCCCGCTGACCTTCCCGATGAGTCTTTGAGTCCCCAAGAAAATGTTCGTCGTGGTCGCGCCGCATTGCCGCCATGCCATACCTTGTTCCAGTTTTATGTGGCTGACGGAAAGCTGTCGTGCCAGCTCTACCAACGCAGTGCAGACCTGTTTCTGGGAGTACCTTTTAATATCGCTAGCTATGCACTGTTGACCCATATGATCGCCCAGCAGTGTGATTTAGAAGTAGGTGATTTTGTACACACCTTTGGCGACTGCCATTTATATCAAAATCACCTAACCGACGAAATTGTTGAAGAGCAGCTGCGTCGCACGCCGCGAGCCCTGCCAAAACTGCTGATAAAGCGTCGTCCTGAATCGGTTTTTGACTATGATTTTGACGACTTTGAGTTTGCGGGCTATGAGCCTCATCCGGCCATAAAAGCCCCAATTGCAATCTGATTTTGGAGATTTCATGACGGTTACGGTTTCTTTGATTGTTGCTATGGCAAATAACCGAGTCATTGGTGTGGGCAATCAATTGCCTTGGCATCTACCGGCGGACTTGAAGCATTTTAAGGCGACGACCTTGGGTAAGCCTATTGTGATGGGGCGTAAAACCTGGGAATCAATCGGTCGCCCACTGCCGGGTCGGAAAAATATTGTTATTAGTCGGCAGCCTGAATATGTGGCTGAGGGGGCTTATGTGGTGCCTAGCTTAAGTGCAGGCTTGGCGTTGGCGCGTGAGCATGCCCTAGCGGAGGGTTTGGCTGAGATTGTGGTGATTGGTGGTGAAACCATTTACCGAAGTGCGCTCAATGAGGCGCAAAAAATCTATCTTACCGAGGTAGATATCAGTCTTGATGGCGACGCGTGGTTTCCGGAATTGGTGGATGCCCAGTGGCGCGAGACGGCGAGAGAGTGTTACCCCATAACAAGTGCCGAAGGTTTAGGCTATAGTTTCGTCACATTGGAGCGCGTTTCGGCTGAGTCGTAGATGGTTTGTACAAATAACAATCAGGTGTTTCGCGTCATAACAAAATCGCGCCCGCTTCGGGCGTTACTTATAATATTTATATTGTTACCTTAATTCTCGAATCTGTAACACATTAACCCAGCCGGAAGGCAAACTATTTTATATTACGAAACATTTAGTTTTCTCGTTGATTCTTATGATTGCTCGTGATTAAAATAAGCTCCGCTGTATGAAAGCACGGTCTTACGACTGGCCGTACGGCTGAACAAGATAATAAGCTCTGCTTTCACTAAACGTCCCAAATAGGAAAAGCAATTCCCATGAAAACGCAACGATTGAAAACAATCGCGCTAGCGGTCGGTATGGCTGTTGGTATGCTGGCTGCGTCGCCGGCCTACTCAGCTGATTCAACTGCTGGACAAGATGCGGCAGCACAACTGCCACCCCCTAAACCACTGATTCCTGTTAGTAAAGTTCTTGAAGTAGGTCAGAAGAGAACGAAGGCAGCGCAACAGTCACAGGTCAAAATTGACCGTCTGGCGGCCGAAACAGGTGATTTGCTCCAAGATTATAAAATCGTGATGAAACAGGTAGATGGTTTGCGCATCTACAATGCTCGTCTAGAAAAGCAAATTGCCGGCCAGTTGCGCCGTATTGCTGGCCTGGAAAAATCTGTTGATGAAGCAACGATTATCCAGCGTCAGATTACTCCTTTATTGATTCGTATGATCGACGGTCTTGAGCAGTTCGTTTCTTTAGACGTGCCGTTCCATATCGATGAGCGTAAAGAGCGTGTTGAGTTCCTGCGTAGCAATATGGACCGCTCAGATATCACGATTGCTGAGAAATTCCGTCAAGTTCTTGAAGCATACAAAATCGAGAACGAATACGGTCGTAAAATTGATAGCTACAAAGGCGTAGCGCTTGTTGCTGGTTCTGAGCGTGATGTTAACTTCTTGCGTATTGGTCGCATTGGCTTAATGTACCAAACCACAGACGGTGAACAGTCTGGTGCTTGGGATCAAGACAAGCGCAGCTGGGTTGAATTGGATGCTGGCGACTACCGCGGCGCGATCCAAAAGGGTCTGCGGATTTCCAATAAGCAGGCTTCTATCGATATTATGAAACTCCCGATTCCTGCTCCGGAGGCTGCGAAATAATGAAACGTAATCTATTTAAAGCCGCAGTGCTTGCCTTTGGCGGTATGATTGCTGTTGCAGCGATGCCCGCTATGGCGGAGGACGCCAAGTCTCTAGATGAACTGCTTAAAATGGTTCGTCAGGGTTATGCGACCGACGCTCGTGAAAACAAAGAGCGCGAACAGCGCTTTGTTGCAGCCCGTTACGACCAGCAAAAAACGCTGGATGAAGCGAAACGTACCTTGGCTGCAGAAGAGAAGCGTTCTTCCAATTTGGAAAAAACCTTTGAAGAAAATGAGACCGTGATCACTGAGCGTCAGCGTACGCTTAAGGAACGTCTGGGTACATTGACTGAGCTGTTTGGTCACCTGACGTCTACTGCTGGTGATTTACGTTCAAACTTCCAATCGTCACTCGTTAGTATCCAGTTCCCACAGCGTGAGCAGTTTATCGACGATTTGATTTCTAAGATGTCTGGTGCAGAAGAGCTGCCAAGCATTGAAGAGATTGAGCGAGTATGGTTTGAACTACAGCGCGAAATGACTGAGTCTGGTCGTGTTGTTAAATTCCGCACTACTGTAACCAGTGCTGGCGGCGAGAAGAGCGAGCAGGACGTTGTCCGTGTTGGTACCTTCAACGCAGTCAATACTGAAGGTGAGTACCTGCAATATATCGCAGAAAACGGCACTTTAGCTGTGTTGTCTCGTCAGCCAACTCGCTACATGGGCTGGGCTGAAGAATTGGCGAACGCTACTTCAGGCATGCACCCCTTCGGTGTTGACCCTACTGGTCCTACCGGTGGCTCTTACCTGGCAGCGTTGATTGATAGCCCAACCTTAACTGAGCGTTGGCATCAGGGTGGTGTGGTTGGTTACGTCATCACTGCAGTTGGTGCACTGGCTATGTTGATCGCGATTTGGCGTCTGATTGTACTTACATTAGAAGACATGAAAGTTGCTAGTCAGCTGAAAACCAAAAAAGCCAACACCAATAACAGCCTTGGTCGTGTATTGAAAGTTCATGAAGATAATCCAAGCATGGATCCTGAAACTCTGGAGCTGAAACTGTCGGAAGCGATTCTGAAAGAGACTCCGCGCCTAGAGAACTCATTGAACCTGCTCAAAATTATCGCCGCAGTTGCCCCGCTACTGGGTCTGCTGGGTACCGTAACCGGTATGATTATCACCTTCCAGGCCATCACCATCTTTGGTGCTGGTGATCCGAAAGCAATGGCTGGCGGTATCTCTGGTGCACTGGTAACTACTGTACTCGGTCTGGTGGTAGCGATCCCAACAGTTCTACTGCACACTTTTGTGAGCGGTCGGGCCAAGAAGATTATCCATGTTCTTGACCAGCAAACTACGGGCATCATTGCCGAACACACGGAAGGTCACGCGGGGAATTAAGCGATGTACCTACTGAATGAATGGGCGGAGATAATTCGACGATTCATGGATGCAGGCGGCGACGTACTTTGGGCCATCGCCGGCCTGACATTTTTGATGTGGACTCTCGCTCTGGAAAGACTTTGGTATTACAAATTTGAGTTGTCGAAAGACGTCAACGGTGCCATTGGCAGCTGGGAGAAACGCACAGAGCGTAAATCCTGGAATGCCAAGCGAATTCGCGAAAAATTGATATCTGAAGTATCAATTAAGATTAATGCGAGTTTGCCAATGATCCAGACAATGGTGGCACTGTGCCCACTGTTAGGGTTGTTGGGTACTGTTACCGGTATGATTGAAGTGTTTAATATCATGGCGGTAACGGGTGGCGGCGATGCTAAATCGATGGCCGGCGGTGTTTCAAAAGCAACAATCCCGACAATGGCGGGTATGGTTGCGGCTTTGTCAGGCGTTTTTATCAATACCTATGTTAAAAGTATTGCAGAGCGTGAGAGCGAGCTTTTGGAAGACCATCTGACAACAGATCACTAAGAGAGCTAACATGAGAAGGAATAAAAGAGGCGGACAAGAGGATAATCCCTCTGAAATAGACTTAACGCCGATGCTCGACGTTGTGTTTATCATGTTGATCTTCTTTATTGTAACAGCGTCCTTTATCAAGGAAGCTGGCGTCGAGGTGAACCGCCCAGACGCATCAACATCAAGTAAAAAAGAGAATGTTAATATTCTGATTGCGGTCACAGCAACCAACGAAATATGGATTGATAAGCGCCGGGTAGATAAGCGCGCAGTTCGCTCAGTTGTAGAGCGGATGCACGCCGAAAATCCAAAAGGTGCCGTGGTAATTCAGGCTGATAAAGCCTCGAATACCGAGACGGTTACTGCGGTTATCGACGCTAGCCGGTCGGCTGGTGTATACGATGTTTCATTGGCCACTGAAGACAGCTGATCAATATGAATATTCGACTTTTATATGGTGCCGCATTGGCATTTGTGGTGACAGCAGCGCTGTTCATCATAATGCCATCGCTTATCGAGATGGCTGATAAAACGCTGGATGAAAAACCGCGTACAAAGCTGGCCGATATTCAAATGCCGGACACCAAGATTGAAACAATGAAGGACAGCAAGCCCGATAAGCCGAAGGAGCCAGATGAGCCACCGCCGGATATGGAGCAGCCTGAGATGGAAGACATCAATCCAAATATGGATGTTGTCAATATGACGCCAGCTCAGAGTGTCGATTTAACAAATACCGCCGGGGGGCTTTCCGCCTCAGATGGTGAATATTTGCCAATCGTCAAAGTTGCACCGATATATCCGCGTCGTGCGCAGAGTCGAGGTGTTACGGGTTATTGTACGGTTGAGTACACGGTAACAAAAGCGGGTACTACCCGTGATATCGTGGCAGTCGACTGCGAGCCGTCCGGTTATTTTGAGCGCGCTTCTATAAAAGCCGCAGAGAAGTTTAAGTACAAACCGCGTGTGTCCGACGGCGAGCCTATTGAGGTGCCGGGCATTCAAAACCGGTTCACTTATGAGTTGGAAAAATAATGTCTGATTATCACTCGAGCACTAAAGCGATGCGTCCGGTGTTGGTCAAGCTGGGCTGCTCTCTGGTCTTAGGTGTTGCCACTGTTCTAGCTCTGCCGGTGGTAAGCACCGCCGTGCAGCCGCTGGTTGGTGAGCTAAGCGTGGGTATTGCCCACGCTGCCGACAGATCAGAGAAGCCCAAGCGTAGCACACGTAGAACACCAGCAATCCGCGCTAAAATTTATGAAAAATTAAATGAAGCGCAGATGGCTGCGGACGAAAAAAAATACAGTCAGGCGATTAACCTACTGAATGAACTCCGCGATAAAGAAGGACGGAATTCACTCAATAGCTATGAGCTTGCCAACCTCTATAATATGTACGCGTTTATTTATTTTACGCAAGAAAAGTACAATTTGGCCTTGGATGCATACCGCAACGTGGTTAAGCAGCCGGATATTCCGGAAGCGATGGAGTTAAATACTAAATACACCATTGCTCAGCTTTACTTCGTGAAAGAGGATTACAGAAACGGTGTAAACACTCTTTTGGAATGGTTTAAGGCAAAGCAAGAGATGCAAGAAGATCCGGGCGCTGGTGCTTACGCATTATTGTCGCAGGGTTACTACCAGCTAAAGGACTTAGACAAGGCGCTGAAGTACATTGAGGTCGCTATCAATGACTACACCAGCCGAGGCAAGGTTCCTAAAGAGCAATGGTGGGGCTTGCAGCGCTATTTGTACTATGAAAAGAACGACATTAAACGTGTAACTGCGATTCTTGAAGAAACGCTGAAGCACTACCAGAAGAAAGCCTATTGGCTTCAACTTTCAGCCATGTATAACGAGCTGAAAATGGAGAGTAAGTCGACTGCAGCAATGGAGACGGCATACACCGAAGGTGTTCTGGATAATGACAAAGAGCTAATTAACATGGCGTATCTCTTCCTGTCTCAGGAAGTGCCCTATAAAGCAGCTAAGGTTCTGGATAAAGGGATTAAGAAAGGCGATATCCCTGCTACCTCTAAGAATCTCGAATTGCTGGGTAACGCTTGGCGTCAGGCTCAGGAGCTAAAGCGCGCAATTCCAGAAATGGAAAAAGCGGCTGCCAAGTCTGATAAAGGTGAGCTTTGGTCGCGTTTAGGGAATATATACCTCGATAATGATGAGTTTGATAAAGCTGAAAAGGCAATTGAAAACGCATTCAAAAAGGGTGACCTCAAGCGTCCAGATACCGCCTATTTAGTGCTGGGTATGGCTCGTTTTAACCTGCAGGAATACGAGGGTGCCAAAAAGGCCTTTAAAGAAGCAGCAAAAAGCGAGAAATCCAAGGACTATGCTAAGCAGTGGATGCAGTTCATGGAAAAAGAACTGGAGCGTCAAGAAGCCTTGAAAGACGGCTGATCTAAACTTGATGTTTTGTGAAAAGGCACCTGCGGGTGCCTTTTTTGTTTGTGTATTTTGCACTGTTTAGTGGACGTTAACAGCTGCGCTTTCTATAGTCTTTAGACGTCAATGAAGTTGGTAGCAGTCATGGGTTTGAGCTTTTGCCGTCGGTGCAGATATATAATGATGCTGTACTGTGCTATCGCCCTGCTTTATGTTCCCCCTGCCTTCGCCCGCTCACTCGACGCTGATACTCCCCAGTCTAGTTTTATCACTCGATCGTTATTAAGCGCTGAAGAGACTCGTGATGAATGGTCAGAGTCCTGGGTCGATTTTGCCGAAGGCGTCGACCGCTACTTCAGTAAAGAGGATGCCCCCCCAGATTACAAAAATGAAAGCTACGTGAAACTCCAATTTAAGCAGACCTGGGAGGAACACGGCGAAATTCAGACTGACGTCCGGGTGAAAGCGAAGTTTGATTTACCCAATACTCAGCGCAAAATGAAATTGTTTTTTAGCAGCGACGAGGCGAGTGAAAACTCGCTAGAAGAGCGGGTGCGGAGCAATTCCACCGGCGAACGTTTTAATCGCAAAGAATCTGTGTCAGGGATCGAAATTAGCCCTGATAGTGAGTGGCATAAATGGAAACGATCCGCTCGTGTCGGTGTCAAATTGCGCGCGCCACTGGTTGGTTTTGGTCGCTATCGTTTGCGCCGACCCTTTGATAAATGGGGCGAATGGACGCCTGAGTTTTTGCAGGAAGTTTGGTATTTCAGCGACCGAGGCTGGGGTGAGACCTCGGAGTTTGAGCTGACGAGACCTTTAGGTGAGCGCATGGGCTTGCGCTATTGGACGGTGCTTGAGTATGAAGATCAGTATGATTTTTTCCAAAACGTGCATGTCTACTCCTTAACTCAGGGGCTTTCGGATCGGACTGCCATGGAGTACCGCGCGGGCTTGGTTTTTTCCAATGAGTTTCAAGCTCAATTAACAGCCTATTTCGTTGGCACCAGTTACACCTACAAACTTTATGAAGAGTGGGTTTTTGTAACGGCAAGCCCCGAAGTCTTTTTTCCTAAAGCGGATGGATGGAATGCCGAGGCGAGCTTTACTATTAAGCTGGACGTCTATTTTTCCCATTAGCCATGGCTTGCTTAAACAATAATATCGATCTTAGCGTTACCGGAATATTCAGTGCGGCTCTCGGTTTGTGCTAAGTCGAATTGAATACCGTGCATTAAAAGTGGCGCGGAATATGCTTGTTCAAGCTTGTCTGCGCATAAAGGCATAGGCCGTGTCACACTAATGCAGTAGCTATTGCATAGGGTAGGCGTATATTTTGTCGGGTCTGCCGTTGCCCTGAGATAAGGGCGATATGGTGGACGATTGCTTGGCCACTTAATGATCAATCAGCTTTGATTGAAATGCGGTTTCCGCAGGAGATGTAATGACAATTCGCGTGGCAATTCACCACAAAACCTATTACAAGTTTGATCGTTTAGTTAACTTGTCACCTCACATTATTCGCCTTCGGCCAGCGCCGCATAGCCGCACCCCAATTCATAGCTATAGCATGAAGGTCGTTCCAGAGGCGCATTTTTTAAATTGGCAACAAGATGCCTTTGGGAATTACCTTGGCCGCTTAGTGTTTCCTGAGAAAACCGATAAGTTTTCTATTGAGGTAGAGGTTATCGCCGACATGACGGTGATAAATCCCTTTGACTTTTTTCTTGAAGAATACGCTGAAAACTTCCCCTTTTACTATAAGAAACAGCTTAAAAAAGAGCTTGCTCCCTATTTGGAAAAGGAAAAACAAGGGAAAGTTTTTAATAAGCTAGTAAGGTCGATCTCTAAAGCGCCAAGAAGAATGAACGACTTTTTGGTTGAAGTGAATCAGATACTCGAAAAGAAAATAGAATATTGCATACGCTTTGAGCCAGGTGTGCAAACACCAGAAGAAACGCTGAGCCTCGCCAAGGGATCATGTCGAGATTCAGCATGGTTGTTAGTACAAATTTTCCGTCATCTAGGTTTAGCTGCACGTTTTGCGTCGGGTTATTTAGTGCAGCTGAGCTCTGACGAGAAATCTTTGGATGGCCCCAGTGGTCCAGAAAAGGATTTTACCGATTTGCATGCCTGGTGCGAGGTGTATATTCCGGGCGCAGGGTGGATAGGGCTAGATCCTACTTCTGGCCTGTTTGCCAGCGAAGGCCATATACCGCTGGCATGCACGCCGGACCCGGTCTCTGCGGCCCCGATCGAAGGCTACACCGATGAGTGTGAAGTAGAGTTCGACTACTCCAATGAAGTTGAGCGTGCCCATGAAGATCCCCGGGTCACCAAGCCCTATAGCGACGCCCAGTGGGCCGATATTCTTTTGCTTGGAGATGCGGTTGATCGCGATCTGGTGGCCAAAGATGTTCGCCTAACAATGGGAGGCGAGCCGACGTTTGTGTCGGTAGACGATATGGAATCCGCGCAGTGGAATATTGACGCCCTTGGCGCCGATAAGCTGCGTTTGGCTAAGACCTTATTATTGAAATTGCGCAATCATTTTGCGCCCATGGGCTTATTGCATTACGGCCAAGGCAAGTGGTATCCCGGTGAAGAAGTACCGCGCTGGGCGCTGGGTCTATTTTGGCGTAAAGATGGTGAGGCGCTTTGGACCAAGCCTGAATTATTAGCGCGGGTTGATCAGGATTATGGCCACACCGTTAAAAACGCGGAAAAATTTGCCGTTACATTGGCTGGATTATTGAGCTTGCCCAAGGACTATGTGCAGCCCGCGTACGAAGATGCTCTGCACTATCTTTTACAAGAACAAAAAATTCCTAAAAATATAGATATTCTCGCCGCCAAAATCAGTGACGATTTAGGTCGCCGCCGTTTGGCTAGGCTACTAGAACAGGGTTTTAAAGATCCTAGCGGTTATATAGTGCCTTTGGCTTGCGATCCCGCTAGTGGCGAATGGACGAGTAGTATTTGGAATGTAAAACGTGAGCGCCTTATCCTGACACCGGGTGATTCGCCAATGGGTTTACGCCTGCCGTTAGGAGATTTGCCTGAATCAACAGCACCAGATATACCCGCTGATCGCGACCCCTTTGATCCTCGTGGTAATTTACAGACACGAGAGGATATTCATTTTCCACTGGAATCGAACCCGCCAACCCCGCAGAAATTACACGCTGCGAGTAGGGCAGTTGCTGACGCAGTCGACGACAGTGTGCCACTGGTTCGCACTGCGATGTGTATTGAAGCGCGGGGCGGTAAAGTCCATGTCTTTATGCCGCCCTTACACAGTTTAGAACACTATATTGAACTGGTAGCGGCTATTGAAGAAACTGCCGATGAGCTGGCTGTGCCCGTCATCATTGAGGGCTATGAACCACCTCGTGATCCACGTATCCAAAAGCTACTGGTTACGCCAGACCCAGGCGTCATTGAAGTGAACGTACACCCAACGTCGAATTGGCAGGAGCTGGTTGCAAACACGACTGAGCTTTACGCAGCAGCGCGAGAGTGTCGCTTGGGCGCTGAAAAATTTATGCTCGATGGTCGTCATACCGGTACCGGCGGCGGCAACCATATCACCCTTGGCGGCGCCACGCCGGCCGATAGCCCGATCCTGCGCCGCCCGGACTTACTGCGCAGTTTGGTCACCTTTTGGCAGCACCATCCAAGCTTGTCGTATATATTTTCTGGTGCGTTTGTAGGCCCAACCAGTCAGGCGCCCCGCGTCGATGAAGGGCGGGACGAAATGCTCTACGAGATGGAGATAGCCTTTCAGCAAATGCCCGAAGGATTGGCGGATCAGCCTTGGCTGGTTGACCGGCTAATGCGGAACTTGCTGATTGATATCACCGGCAACACCCATCGCGCTGAATTCTGTATTGATAAACTGTATGCGCCAAATAGCGCTACCGGCCGTTTGGGATTGTTAGAGTTTCGCGGATTTGAAATGCCGCCGCACAGCCGCATGGCGCTGGTTCAGGCACTATTGATTCGCACCTTGGTCGGTCGATTTTGGGCTGAACCTTATAAAAAGCCGCTGGTGCGCTGGGGTACGGCTTTGCACGACAAGTTTATGATGCCGCATTATTTGTGGCAGGACATGAACGAAGTCGTCACCGACCTGCAGGAGCATGGCTATCCCTTCAAGGCGGAGTGGCTATTACCCTTTGAGGAGTTTCGCTTTCCGCATTATGGCCGAGTAAAGCTCGACGAGATTGAAATTGAACTGCGCTGGGCGGTTGAACCGTGGAATGTGCTGGGTGAGGAAGTGGGTAGTTTCGGCACCGCTCGCTATGTGGATTCATCGGTGGAGCGTTTGCAGGTGAAGGTCACTGGGCTAACCGATGGCCGCTATATACTTGCCTGTAACGGACGGCGCGTGCCGCTGCGCAATACCGCCACGCACGGTGAATATGTGGCCGGTGTGCGCTACCGCGCGTGGGCGCCGCCATCCGCCTTGCACCCTACCATCGGAGTGCACACGCCGCTTATATTCGATCTAATCGATACCTGGACTGGGCGCTCTATGGGTGGCTGTAGCTACCATGTATCTCACCCCGGCGGGCGCAGCTACGAGACCTTCCCCGTGAATGCAATGGAAGCGGAGGCTCGGCGTGGCAATCGCTTTGGCACGCTAGAGCATACCCCCGGTCCCTATACGCCACGACCGGATTTGGACGCAGTGCGGGAGTTCTTTACTGAGCCGCCGCGCCCCTTGGCGCCGCCGCCGGAGGAAGCGCCGGGGGAGTATCCCCATACATTGGATTTGCGTCGTAAGCCAAACTGGATCGGTTAACAACAGTAAGGTTTGTCCACAACATTAAGGCCATGTCGCGAGTGAGAAATTGCACTAGCGCATGGCCTTTTTTGCAACTGGCAGCTGGTTTCTTACGTGGTAGATTGGTATAGGTCGTTGCCAAACTCAAGATTGAGAATAATAAAATGACGAACAAATTTGATTACGTCAAAACCCGTCGCGACGAAGTCGACGCTATCCCGGTTAAATGGCAGGCTACTGTCCAGCGTGTGATGAAATATTTCACCCGCTTTAATGTTTGGGTATACAAGAAAAGCAGTGGCCGCTTAATGAAGAATTTCCCCGGCGGCTTTCCAATTTGTATCGTTGGGATGACGGGTAGGCGATCCGGCGAGCGTCGGGAAATAGCCTTGATCCACCTGCCTTGGAATGACAAAAAGCTGTTGGTTGCCTCGCAAGGCGGAATGGAGAAACACCCGCTGTGGTATTTTAATATCGCTGCCGACCCCAATATCGATATTATGGTTGGTGGCACCACCCAGCGTTATCTTGCGCGTCAGGCCAGCGCAGAAGAAAAGCGTGAGCTGTGGCCCCACCTGTTGAGTCTATACCCAGATTTTGACCAGTACCAAGCTCGGACTGATCGCGATATTCCCGTTTTTATATGCTCGTTGGCAACAGATAACACAGAGGATTAACGATATTGGACTCACCTTTGGCCCGTGATCAGCAGCGCCGTTTGGCAATGCATGGCTTTATCATCTTATTTCTAGGTTTGCTGGCGGGTATCGGTTTTTCCTACGCCGCTGCCACCGTGGACACTAGCGATCCAAGCTACGGCGCGTGGCGATTCGCCCATATGGAGGGCATCATTAATGGCCTGCTGGTCTTGGCCGTGGCCGGTATTTGGTTGCGTATCAATTTACGTGGCGCGCTTATTGGCGTGGCGCGAATCGTCTTAGTATTAGGTTGTTATGCGAATATTATTGGACCAGTAATCAATGCCTTGTTTATTGGCAAGCGTCTTGTTGCACCAGAAACCGCCTTGGAGGCACTCGTGGTTTATGGTTTCTATATTCCTGGCACACTGCCGCTGCTGGCGTTGCCGGTATTTGTAATGAATCTTTATCGCCAGCGTGCCGACTTAGTGTGAACTGTTCCCCGTCAAGGTACTTGGAATGTAGGTAGTATCAGCATTTTAAATAACCTCCATCCTCCTCGGGGTTGTTGCGGGCAAATGGATTGCAAGCATGAATAATAAAGCGCGACCGTTCTTCGTACTCATTACAGTGCTCACACTTGCGGCAGTTTTACCGAGCTGCAAAAGCAATGGTCGGTCTACGCCGGGATCCGTGAGTGATAATGGCAATGCCTGTGCGGCGCCAGCGCAAACCCCCGATACTGTGCCGCGTTTGCAGCGCGATGGCCGTTGGCTGGTCGATCACCACCATCGCGTGGTAATCAGTCACGGCGTCAACCTAGTATGGAAATTGGCGCCGTATTTTCCGCCCAATAACCTTGAGGGTTTCACCGCTGCTGATGCTGATTGGCTGGTGGAGCATGGCTTTAATAGCGCGCGTATTGGTACCTTGTGGACTGGTGTCTCGCCCGATGCGCCGGGGCAAATCGATCAAAGCTATCTCATTGCGTGGGATCGTATTGTGCAGTTACTCGCTGAGCGGGGCATTTGGATACTCTTCGATTTTCATCAGGATATGCTCGGCGAGCTATATCAGGGCGAAGGTGTTCCAGAGTGGGGCATTCCCAGCGGTGTAACGACCACGGTGTTGGGCTCGCCCGCACTGGGCTTCCCCTTTAATTATTTTACGCCTCAGGTTTCAGAAGCTTTCGACAATTTATGGGCCGAGCAAGGCCAGATTTGGCAGGGATTTAGCGCTGCTTGGCAGGCTGTGGCTAGCAAGTGGGCCGAGCAAAAATATTCTATGGGTTACGACCTGCTGAACGAACCCTGGGCCGGCTTAGAGTGGGCGACCTGTATTGTGCCGGAGCTGGGTTGTCCAGCATCCGACCGCGAAATTCAGCCATTTTTTGAGCAGGCGATCTCTGCTATTCGCGATGTCGACCGCAAAAATATGGTATGGATTGAACCGCAGTTGTTGGCGGGTGGCACTGGCACACCGACCGGATTTACGCCAATTGCGGGGGAGTCTCAGCTCGGTTATTCCGTTCACAATTACTGCCCGCTGACCGCATTTTTGCAGGCTGCGGATCTTGGTCTACCGATTCCAGATGTGCTGCCCGATACCTGTGAAAACTTTGAGGCCAAGGTCTTTGAGCAAGCGCGAATCACAAGTGCAAGAATTGGCGCTGTGGAACTGGTGACCGAATTTGGTGCGAGCGATGATCCAGTGCTCTTAAATAGGGTGGCGAATTTGGCCGACAATCATTTAACCGGATGGCAATATTGGGCTTACAAAAATTGGAATGATCCCACTACCCAATCACAGGAAAGCGGCGCCCAAGGTCTGTTTGCCGACGACCGCGATTTAACAACTGCCAAGCTCGATAAGCTAAAGGAGTTGGAGCGCAGTTACCCCCAAGCCACGGCGGGTATTCCCTTGGAATTGTCTTTTGATACGATAAGCGGTGATTTTCATTATCGTTACCAAATTCGCCCCGCCAATGCTAACACCGAAATTTACCTGCCTAAACTCCATTACCCCGCTGGCTATAAAGTAACGCTCAGTGGCGCGACAGTAATGTCAGCGGCAAACGACAGCGTGTTAATTCTTCAGAACAACAGTTGCGAGGGTGAAGTCGAGGTCGTGGTTAGCAAATTACTGTGATTCATCTATCACCTCAGGCCTTAGGGCTCCGACTTAGATTCAAAATTGCGTGCAGTGAATACCCTCAGGGCTTTCGATCGTCGCTACACACTCATTGCAGTGAGTGCAGCGGCTGACAAAATTGACATCAGCTTGGGCGCGATTCGGTAAATCCGGGTCGCTGAGTAAGCTTCGTCCTAGCTGAATAAAATCAAAGCCAGCGGCCATTAATTGATCGAAGCTGGCACGGCTGCTGGCGCCCCCAACGTAAATCATTTTGCAGTTAACTGCTTCTCGAATGCGCTTGGCCTGCTCTAAAAAATACAGCTCTTTATAGGGGTAATCCTTAAACATCGCCTTGCCCGCTAAGCGCAATATTAAACGCATAACCAAGCTTGGCTCGGTTTTTAGCATGGCAGGTAAAATATTGCCGCCCCGAAACATGATCATCGGGTTCATTGAACTGGTGCCGCCGCTGGTGATAATGCCGTCGATGCCAGCCTTGTCTAAAAGCTTGCTAATTTCCACCGCGTCGTCGTAGTGAAGGCCGCCGCGAACGCCTTCGGTCATGCTGATTTTACCCAGTAGAGGGAAGTCGTCGCCGACGGCCTCCCGCACGGCGGCGAGTACACGCAGTGGTAAGCGCATACGATTTTCAAGGCTGCCGCCGTACTCGTCTTTGCGTTTATTGGTTTTCGGGCTCATAAATTGGCAGAGTCCATAGCCGTGACCGAAATGAATCTCCAGGGCATCAAAGCCCACCGATTTCATGAAAGTCGCTGCGCGGGAGTAACTTGCGACCATGGCATTAATATCACGCACGCTCATTGCATCACAAAACAACATGCCCTGGGCGATACCGAGACCATTGAGACCGAAGCTTGGCCCTAGTGGGCGGCGACGGCTGAGGTGGCGGTTTTTAGAAAAGCCGCCGCAGTAGCCCATTTGCCCAGATACCATGGTGCCGCGCTGGTGTAAGTCGGCAATTAACACGCTGAGCGGGGGGCGAATGCCCTCGTGCATATACATCATATTTTCATTTAAGCGGCCGTCATTTTCCACCGCGCAATACCCCAGAGTGGTCATCGCTATGCCGCCGTCGGCAAGCTCGCCATGAAAGCGATTGAGGGCATCGCTGGGAACGCCGTTTGATGTCATATTCTCGAAGGTGCCCGCCTTAATAAACCGGTTTTTTAACGTTAGGCTGTTTAGCTTAGCGGCTGAGAAGCAGGCGGCTGAAGAGTCGTGGGCAATGGTGTCAGGCATAATAATTATTGTCGTCGTCGAGAATGATATGTAGCTAGGCTACATATCATTCTCTTGGCCAGCAAGTTAAACTTGTGCCATGACTTGAATGCCCATGTAGGCTGTTAAATAGGAAGTTTGTATGCCATGCCCGTATTAAAAGCTACGGCCCGAAAAACCCAATCGCAACGGCGCGAAGAAACCCGCAGTCTGGTCTTGGCGAGCGCGATTACCGTGTTTGCCAACAAAGGTTTCACGGCAACGTCGCTGGAAGATATTGCCACTGACACCGGCCTGACTATTCGCCCGATCTATCATTATTTTGGCAATAAAATTCAATTGTTTGCAGCCGTTGTTGAAGCCCAAGAAAGTCTATTATTAAATCGCCTGCTTGAATTAGACCCCAGTTCGCTGAGTATTTTATATGAAGCGTGGGACTGTTTTATCGATTGCTGCCAGCAGCCGGGCTTTGTGCAAATTGTGCTCGTAGATGGTCCTCATATTTTGGGGCGGGAGCGCCTGGCTAATACCGCAGTGGTTAAACAGGTTCGGGCAATGCTTGTTCAAGGGCAGGGCGGGCTGAAGATAAAGTCCTCGCTTACTAAGCTTGATCAAGAGTTCGCAATGCGGATGTTAGTGGGGAGCTTAACCGAGGCAGCCTTAATGGTCGGAATGAATCCCGACTACGACAGCCGCACTATGATTAAACGCGTGTTCTCACTGTTTTCTAATCATTAATTTAATGCAGATTTTCGCCACAAATAAAAGATTGCCGGTATCACTAGCAGGGTTAATATCACGGCGCTAATCATGCCGCCGACCATGGGTGCAGCCAGCCGGTTCATTATTTCCGAACCGGTGCCGCTGCTCGATAAAATCGGCAGTAGACCCGCGATAGTAGCGCCTGCGGTCATTATGATAGGCCTAACGCGCAGGCCTGCACCGCGAATAATCAGGGACTTTAAGTCCTCATCACTGATGTCTGTGTTGTCCGCGCCTCGCCATGCTTGGTTTAAATACACCAGCATCAGTACACCAATCTCGATCGCAACCCCAGCAAGAGCAATAAAGCCGACACCGCTGGCGACCGAAAAGTTATAGCCCAGCAGGTACATTAGCCACACACTGCCAACCAAGGCCAATGGCAGACTCGCTAGGATAATTGCTACCTCGGTCATCCGCCGAAAATTGAGGTAGAGCAGCACTACAATAATGGCCAAGGTCAGTGGTGCAACATAGCTGAGCTTGGCTTTGGCGCGCGCCATATATTCGTATTGGCCAGCCCACGTTAATGCGTAGCCAGCGGGGAGTGTAAGTTGATCTTTAAGCCGTTGCTGGGCACTGGCGACATAGCTGCCGACATCCACATTGTTTACGTCGATATAGGTCCAGCCATTGATACGCGCATTTTCACTTTTAATACCTGGTGGGCCGCTTTCTATTGCAATAGTCGCAACGTCGCCAAGGGCGATGTATTGGCCATCCGGGGTGATGATGGGCAGCAGGGCTATTTGCTCGGGAGAGTCTCGGTACTCTTGGGGGTAGCGTAAATTAATTGGGTAGCGTTCTCGACCCTCGACTGTTTGCCCTATATTCATGCCGCCAATGGCGGTGCTGATGATCTGTTGGATATCGGCAATATTTAATCCGTAACGTGCGGCCTGTTCGCGCTGGATATCGATGCTCAGATAGCGGCCTCCGGCGACTCTTTCGGAATACACGGAGGTGGTGCCTAGTAGGTCTTGCAGTAAGGTTTCAAGGCGCTGACCAATATCCTGAATAGTTTGTAAATCTGGGCCAGAAACTTTAATACCGACTGGGGTTTTAATGCCGGTGGCCAACATATCAATACGGGTTTTTATTGGCATAACCCAATTGTTCGTTACGCCGGGTAGCTGAACTACCCGATCAAGCTCGGCGCGTAAGTCGTCTTTGCTTAAGCCCGGCCGCCACTCACTCTGAGGATGAAACTGAATATAGGTTTCTATCATGGTGAGCGGGGCGGGATCGGTTGCGGTGTCGGCGCGGCCAATTTTGCCGAACACGGTTTTCACTTCGGGTACCGTGCGAATGAGCTTGTCAGTTTGCTGTAGCAACTCCCGCGCTTTACCGATAGAAATGGCGGGGTAGGTCGTGGGCATATACATTAAGTCGCCCTCGTCGAGGGAGGGCATAAATTCGCTGCCAATCTGGCTAATGGGCCACAGGCTAATCGTGCAGGCAAGAACTGCGAAGCCTAGGGTTTTTTTGGGGTGTTGTAATACTTGGCGGAGCACGGGCAGGTAGCCAGCGATTAAGGCGCGGTTAATAGGGTTTTTATTTTCGGCTAAAATCTTACCGCGAATAAAATAGCCCATTAATACTGGCACCAAGGTAATCGCCAAAATTGCCGAGGCCGCCATGGCATAGGTTTTGGTATAGGCCAGTGGCGAGAACATACGGCCCTCTTGGGCCTCTAAAGTAAACACCGGTACAAAACTTACGGTAATGATTAGCAGGCTAAAGAAAAGCGCTGGGCCAACCTCGGCGGCGGATTGGCCTACAATCTGCCAGCGATTTTCTGGGGTCAGTGGCGTGTCTTGAATATGTTTGTGCATGTTTTCAATCATGACAATGGCACCGTCAATCATCGCGCCAATGGCAATGGCAATCCCCCCCAAGGACATGATGTTGGCGTTAATTCCCTGCACTTTCATCACGATAAAGGCAGCTAAAATAGCCACAGGCAAGCTGATGATGGCCACTAAAGCTGAACGCACATGCATTAAAAATACTATGCAGATTACGGCGACCATGATTAATTCTTCAAGCAGCTTGTGGGTCAAGTTTTTCACCGAACGCTCGATGAGCGCAGATCGGTCATGCACGGTGACGATTTCTACACCGGCTGGCAGGCCACTTTTTAATGTCTCAAGCTTGGCCTTTACCCCAGCGATGGTTTTCTGGGCATTTTCGCCGAAGCGCATGACTATTACGCCACCGACGGTTTCACCCTCGCCATTGAGTTCGGCAATGCCCCTGCGCATTTGCGGGCCAAGGTGTATGTTGGCAACATGCTTGAGTAGCAGCGGCGAGCCGTTTACAGATTGGCCTAGTGGAATATTGCCGAGGTCGTCGACACTGCGGATATAACCGCTGGCGCGAATAATATACTCGGCTTCACTCATTTCGATCACCGAGGCGCCGACTTCCTGATTGCCGCGCTGAATCGCCATTTGAATATGGGCGAGGGGGATGTTGTAGGCGCGTAATTTGTGCGGGTCTACTTCTACCTGATACTGCTTAACCATGCCGCCAATCGTGGCGACCTCAGAGACCCCTGCAACAGTTTGTAATTCGTATTTTAAAAACCAATCCTGCAGGCTGCGCAGCTGACTGATGTCGTGCTGGCCCGTCGGGTCAGTCAGGGCGTAAAGATAAATCCAGCCAACACCGGTGGCGTCGGGGCCGAGTTGTGGCCTCGCGGTGGCGGGCAAATTGGGGCTGACTTGGCTCAGGTATTCCAGTACCCGACTACGTGCCCAGTAGGGGGCGGTGTCTTCATCAAAAATAATATAGACATAGGAGTCGCCAAAAAACGAAAAGCCCCGCACCGTCACTGCGCCGGGTACTGCCAACATAGCGCTGGACAGCGGGTAAGTAACTTGATCTTCAACCACTTGCGGGGCTTGCCCAGGGTAGCTTGTTTTAATAATGACCTGAACGTCAGACAGGTCGGGAATAGCGTCGACAGGGGTAGTTTTAACGGCGTACAGACCTGCGCCAATTAAAATTGCGGTGGCAAGTAGGATGAAAAAACGATTCGCCACCGACCAGTAAATAATGCGGCTAATCATGGCGTAACCTTTGCCGATGGCGCGTTGCTGTGATTCATGCGTATAAAATCAGAATCTTTGCTGGATTCCGAATCTAATAAAAATTGCGCGGAAACAACTACCTCGTCGTTGGCCTCAATACCGTGAATGATTTCGGCCTCGCGGTCATTGAATTTTCCCGTTTTGACGGCAACGGCCTTAAAGCGGCCATTGCCTAAAGCGAGTACTACGCGGTTTTGCTCGCTACTGCGAATGACAGCTTCTTTGGGAATGATCACGCTTTTGGTGTTTGCTTGCTGAGTTAAATTAACGCGGGCAAACATATTAGGTTTAAGTATGCGTGTATCGTTGTCGATCTTCAGGCGGAGTCGTTGGCTACGATTAACCTCGCTCAGTGTTGGGTAAATATACTCTACGGCGGCGGACCAAGTGCGATTGGGAATACCATCAATACTTAGGCTTGCTTGATCGCCAATGGCAATGCTGCTGCTCTGACCGCCAATAATGTCGGCTATAGCCCACACTGAATCCAAGGTGGCGATGGTGGCGATGGCCTTGCCGGGCGCGACGTAATCGCCTTCACGAATATTGAGTTCACTGAGCACACCGGAGCGCGGCGCCAAGAGGGTAATACTGTGCAAGGCGGTACGAGTGCGCTTAATTTCATTAATTATTGAAGGGGCAATTTCTAAGTTAAGCAAGCGTTGCTCGGCGCTCATGCTCAGTTCCTGATTGTTGCGCTCTAGTGCCATCAGAAACTGTTCTTGGGCGGTAACCAGAGCTGGAGAGTAAAGTGTATAAAGTGGCTCTCCTGCGGTGACGGTATCACCCTCTGCGTGGGCGTAGAGTTTTTGTACCCAGCCCTCGACCCGTGGCTGGACACGTTGAAGTTGATCTTCATTAAACTGAATAGTTGCTGGTGCAGTGATGGTTTGGGTGAATTCCCCGTAGCGGGCTTGTGCGGTTCGCACCCCTAAGTTATTAATAACATCAGCAGCAATTGTGACAGTGCCGGGGCTGTTTTTGTTGGCGCTGCTGTCGGCGTAGACCGGTAGTAAGTCCATGCCCATTGGCGACTTCCCGGGGGCAGCACGGCGAAAGTCGGGGTCCATGGGCGCGACCCAATACAGCGGTTCGGGTGGTGAGTCACCTGCCGTGCTGCTTATTGCTGATGTGGTTTGCGGCGCAATAATATACACGCCCAGTAAGGCGCCGAGTAAAACGCCACCGCAAACTGAAATAATAAAAATATTTTTACTGCTACTCATGGTGTTCTCCGGCGAGTAGGTAAGCGATGTTAACGCTGGTTTTCTGGCGGTCAATACGGAGGTTGAGCGCGTCAATGTCGACGTTGAGCGCATCAATCTGGGCTTGGATCACCTCCCTAAAGTCACCTTTATCATTTTGGTAGGCGTTTAGGTTGACGCTGACTTGCTTCCTGGCTTCGCGCAATAAGCGGCTGTTATAAAGTGTTAGGCGTTCGTCAATGCCTTGAAGCCGGTTGAACTGGGTTTTTAAATTGGCCATCATTTTGCGTAGAAGTAAGGCCTTGTCGGTGCGATTGGCCTCGGCGCGGGCTTGGGCGGCGCTCAAGTTTTGATCTTGGCGCTTGGCGGTAAACAGGGGCAGGTCGACACTCACTCCGATTGAAAATAAATCGGCGCGATCATTGCCCAATGGGTCATCTGCCCGGTGTGCATACTTAGCATTTACGGCCCACTCGGCTTTGTACTGCTCTCGGCGCAGGGCGACGTCGCTTTGTGCGACGGCAATTGTTTGTTCAATAGCACGAATCGCTGGGTGGGCCTGGAGTGCGGAGGTTAGGCGACGATCCTTGATATCTCGAATGCGAATATCGCGAAAAGTGTCGGTGCTGAACGCCGTAATTGCTTCTGTGCCAAGCCACTCGCTAAGTTGATCACGTGCGGTATCTCGCTGTTGTTGTAACATGAGTAGCCGATCATCCAGACGGCTGAGTGCGAGCTCTGCGCTAATGATGTCCTGTTGTCCAGCCCTGGCAAGTCCTGCACCGTAGTTGCTGCGGCTCAGTGTCAGTAACTGTTCGAAGAGCGGGCGGGTACGTTCAATTAAGGCCATGCTCTGCTCCGCGCGATAACCCTCTAGCCATAGTTGGCTGACGGTAACGGCCACCTTAGCTCGGCGATCTGCGCGTAACATGGCTTGCTGCTGACTTAATTGTCGTTTTTGCGTGCTCATGAGCAAGCGGCTATCCCCTCGCGGCAGCCGCTGGGTAAAACCAATACTCGTCTGTGTCATGCCCTCCTGTCGAATATCGAAGCTGTCGGTGGGTAAGTTTGCGGCGCCAAAGCTCAGGATTGGGTCCGGCAGGGTAGATGCCGAGATTGCTTCGGCAGCCAGCGCACTTTCCCTGAGCTGGCTGCCTTGTTGCCAGGGGTCGTTGGCCTGGGCAAGCTGAATGGCGCGGTCTAGGCTGAGGCCTGCCGCCGCGCCAGATATGAGCAGGCACAGGCTAGCTAACGCCACTTGGTGGCGACGTCGATTTGCGCTGCCCATTACTGTTGCGCTTTGCTATTAATGGTGGCGTACACCTCGGTGTTGCCGTTGTCTAATAGCAGCAAAATGTCATAGGGCTGAAAGCCGCGACCCATGTCCATACCGGGGCTGCCCATGGGCATGTTTGCGACAATCAAGCCACGGGCGCCGCTGGGCTTTTCGGCTAAAAACTGGGTGATATAGCGAGCTGGGATATGGCCTTCAAACACAAAGCCGTCACTAGAGACTGAAGTGTGGCAGGCTTGCAAACCGACGGGAATGCCAAGCTCCGCTTTTAGGCCATTGAGGTTTACATGGTTTTGAACCGTGGTGGTGAAACCGTGCTGCTGGGCATGCTCGATCCAGACGCCACAGCAGCCGCAGTTGGGATTTTTGTGTACTGATAATGCCGTGCTAGGTGCAAGCTGGGGTGTTGCAGCTGCAGTTTCAGCCTGGCTATAGGTGCTTATTGCGGCACCGATTACAAAAAGAAACAGATAGGCTTTAAGTTTAGAAATAGTCATGATCGCTCCGCGATAAACATAGCTTTTAAATCAATAAACCAAGGCGGGCATATAGACGTGTTGATGCTGTCGTGCTCTTGGTCGATTAACAGAAATTAGCGCGACAAATAGGCGCAATTGTCCTGTGTTAGCTGTATATGGGCGGGCGGTACAGGCTGGGGCGTGGGGCGGGTTTGGGGTGCCGAAGGCTAAATTGGGCGAGAGTCAGTGATGTTGAATGAATGCCAATCACACTACTGTTAGTCAGTAGTGCAGCGGTGGCGCAACTACTTTTCGGGCAGTCGCTTTGCTGGGTGTCGCAGCAGTTGTGACTGGTGTCGCTCAGTGTCGGTGTGACTGTGGGATGGGCCATGTCCATGTTGCTGTGATCGGCAGGCATCATTAGCGCAGACGGTGAAGTCATATCCATCTGTTCTGGGCAGGGTGCGTAGGCATAGGCATAGGACTGAGCTAGTAAACTCAGTAACAGCAAAATAATATGTAAATGCTTGGTTAGCCTATGTGTCATCTAGGTAGCTACAGCCAAATGCGTAGGGGTAGTTCAGCTATTCTCGACTTGCTTTGCCAGCGCGTCAAGCTAGTGGCGCTTCTTCCACAACCGATATCAGTCGATAAACCACCTGCCCTGCCTTTTTCTCTTTGTCGATTTGCCAATTGGCGGGTAAGGCGGGTAGCGCCTCGTCGCTGGCGGTTTCTATATATATCTGGGTGTGGGGCTTAAGGGCGTGGCGAGCTAGGGTGCCGATAACCGGCGCGAGCAAGTCCAAGTGAAATGGTGGGTCCAGAAAAATAATATTGTAGCTCTGCGCGCTTTTGTTCAGAAATGCTAAGGCTTCTTTGCTGTGCACCGTGGCGTGGGGGCAGCGCAAATTCTCAAGCTGCTGGCGTATTTGCTGGCAGCTGTTGCGATCTGTATCGACAAAGTCGCAGTGTGCGGCATAGCGCGATAGCGCCTCGAGCCCCAATGCCCCAGAACCGGCAAATAAATCGAGGCAACGGGCGCCGTGAATAGTGGGGTTAAGCCAGTTAAACAGGGTTTCGCGTATGCGGTCACTGGTCGGCCGCAGACCCGCGGCGCCCTCAAAATCGAGCTTGCGGCTGCGCCACTGGCCACCGATGATTCTCAAGCTGCCTTGTTGGCGGGTGCTTGTGGTCGTTTGGGGGCCTGAATTGCGGGGGGCTTTGGGCATGGTGTTTCCGGTGCCAGTTACTCAGAGAAATGGTAGGATACGGCTTTTATTTATACTGTAAACCTTAACGGAATATAAATACCCGCATGACAGAGAATTCAAAGCTGCCCGAGATCGAAGCCGAAGTCGTCAAGAAGGGCTTATTCGCCCGCTTTAAGGAGTCTTTTGTCGGCTCAGAAGAAGATCAGGCGGCGCTGGCGGCGGCGGAAGGCTTTATCGACGATAAAGAAATCGCGCCTTGGCAACACCTGGAATTAACGCCAGAAGAGCAGGCCTCCCTGCTGGTGCGTTTCCGCGAAGGCCTGAGTAAGACCGGCGCCCAGTTGGGCGAGGGCATGGCCAATCTTTTTCTCGGTCGTAAAGAGATCGACGACGAGCTCCTCGAAGAGATTGAAACCCATTTGCTGATGGCCGATGTTGGAGTGGATGCCACTCAAGAGATTATTGGCAATCTCACCCGGCGGGTCTCTCGTAAAGAATTGGATAACCCTGAAACGCTCTACGTCGCTCTGCAAGAAGAATTGAGTACTTTGCTAGCGGCTGCCGAAGAAGAATTGGTGATTCCCGACGGCCCCGGCCCCTACGTCATTCTTATGGTCGGGGTTAACGGCGTGGGCAAAACCACCACTATTGGTAAGCTGGCCAAGCAATTTCAAGCTGGTGGCCGTTCTGTCATGCTTGCGGCGGGCGATACCTTCCGCGCGGCAGCGGTAGAGCAGCTGCAGGTGTGGGGCGAACGCAATGAGGTGCCGGTCATTGCCCAGCACACTGGCGCTGATAGCGCCTCGGTGTTATTCGATGCGCTGCAAGCCGCCAAGTCGCGTAAAGTCGATATTTTGATTGCGGACACCGCAGGCCGTTTGCACAATAAAGACAATTTGATGGAAGAGCTGAAGAAGGTGGTGCGCGTGCTGAAGAAGCTCGACCCCGAGGCGCCCCATGAGGTCATGCTCGTGCTAGATGCGGGGACTGGTCAAAATGCCTTAGCGCAAGCTAAGCATTTTCAGGAGGCGGTCGGCGTGACCGGCCTGACCTTGACCAAGCTGGACGGCACTGCCAAGGGCGGCATTGTGTTTGCGATAAGCAAGCAGCTGGGCATTCCTATTCGCTTCATTGGGGTCGGCGAAGGTATTTTAGATCTGCGTCCCTTCCGCGCCTCAGAGTTTGTTGGCGCCTTATTTGGCTGGACACAAAAACAGCAATGATTCAATTTGATCAAGTCAGCAAACGCTACGAAGGCGGTCATGAGGCACTCACCGATGTGAGTTTTCATATTCCCCGTGGCGAAATGCGGTTTTTAACCGGCCATAGCGGCGCCGGAAAAAGCACCTTGCTGAAGCTGATTATGGTGATGGAGCGCGCCAGCACCGGCCAAGTTATTGTTGGTGGGCGCAATCTGTCGAAGTTGGCGGTGCGTCATATTCCCGAAGTGCGCCGGGAAGTGGGCGTGGTATTCCAAAACCACCAATTATTATTTGATCGCAGCGTATATGACAATGTTGCGTTACCACTGATTATTGCTGGCTACGGTCATCGTGACGTGGGCCGCCGTGTTCGCGCCGCGCTGGACAAGGTGGGCTTGCTGGATAAAGAGCGTAAAAATCCTGTTACCTTGTCTGGTGGCGAGCAGCAGCGGGTGGGTATTGCTCGGGCGGTAGTGAATAAACCGGCCTTATTGCTGGCCGATGAGCCCACCGGTAACCTTGACCCCCAGCTCTCGGCTGAAATTATGCATTTGTTTGAGCAGTTCAAGCAGGTTGGTGTCACGGTATTAATTGCAAGCCACGACTTAGCGTTGATCGCTCGAATGCCTTATCGCTTACTCACCCTGCGCAATGGTCGCCTCGTTACCGCAGGAGGGGCCGATAATGGCCCAGAATAAGCTTAATAAACGGCGCTTGGGGCAATTACAGTCGCCCGCCGCCCGCAAAGACGTTAAGGGCGCGCGCCGCCATAAAACGGGCTTGCGTGATCGTCTTGCCAGCTACCGCAGCCATCATCGCCAAGTTGCGCTGGACAGTTTGCAGCGTCTATTACGTCGTCCGGCGGCAAGCTTATTAACCAGCTTGGTCATTGCCATTGCACTTGCACTGCCGACGAGCCTGTATATTGGCTTGAATAATATCGAGGCGGTAAGCAGTGGTTGGGAGGGCGCGGCCCGCATCTCTTTGTTTTTAAAGCCCCATGTGTCCGCGAGTCAGGCCGAGAATCTGCGACGCAGCATTGCCGCCCGCGACGGGGTGCAGAGCACTGAATATATCTCGCCGGAGGCCGCGTTGGCGGAGTTTCGCGCCAGTTCAGGCTTCGGCGATGTACTTGACCAATTAGACAGCAACCCTCTGCCGGGCTTGATTGTGGTGACTCCTCGTGAGGCCAATATTTCGGCGGCTGCGGTAACCGAGCTTCAGGAGGCTTTGGCAAAGTTGCCCGAAGTTGAACTCGCCAAGCTCGATATGGCGTGGCTGCAGCGCTTAAATCAAATTACCGAGTTGGGGCGTCGGCTAACGCTCGCGCTGGCGGGGATACTCGCGGTAGGTGTATTGCTGATTATTGGCAATACCATTAAATTAGCTATAGAAAGTCGGCGCAGTGAGATCTTGGTCGTAAAGTTAGTTGGTGGCACCAATGCCTTTGTACGTCGGCCCTTTCTGTATACCGGCTTTTGGTATGGCTTGAGTGGTGGGTTGGCGGCGTGGGTCTTGGTGCAAAGTGGCCTGTTATGGCTGCGGGCGCCTATTGCTGAATTGTCGGTGTCGTATCAAAGTGATTTTCAGCTTTTGGGTTTAGGCGTGCTCGACAGTCTATTGTTGTGGCTGTTTGCGGGTGGTCTAGGATTGCTGGGTGCCTGGCTGGTGGTTGGGCGAGAGTTGCGGGCGATTGAACCGCAATAAGTGTTTATTTTAGTAAATCATGCAAAGGAGTGTGTTGATGAAAACGTATTTTGCTTGTTCCCTAATGATTCTACTGTTAACCGCATGCGCGGTGCCGGGTAGTAAATCTGGCGATGAGGTGGCGGTACAGCCACCCGCTGAGGGCAACGTAACAGCGAATATCGAGACCGAGAGCTGTCCGGGCGACAACGCACTCCCCGCTGACGTGGCGGCGCAGTTTGAAGCCGTAGACGACCCAGCGCTGCTCGCCTCTGTGCTGGGGGCGCCCATGGCGGGAATGCTGTGTCAGGGTAAGGTTTATCAGCTTAAGGCGGGTGCTGAACTCACTATTTACCGCGCATGGAATAGCAGCAACCCAAATAGTCGCCTAGGCAAGTGGTGGGCGTTTAGTAGCCCTACCGGGAAAACGGCCCAATACCGCAGCGATTATGAAATTTGCTATCAATGGTCGCCTCTCGATAAGTTAGTTCACTGTAAGTTGAGTGGGGGTGTTAAGGTGGTGGTTGGCACTGGCCAGAGTGCCAAATGTTCAGACTATTTGAGTTACCCCGCGTCTGCCGCCAAGCAAATTTATATCGACAATGCCGCCGAAGCGGTTATGAACTGTCAAGAATATGACGGCGTTTTTCAGTGGCAGGCAGTGAAAAACTAAATGGCTTAGTATTGGTGCTAATTAGCGCGCAATCCTGCGTATCATCAGCTTTTGAGCGCAGGGACTTGAACTTTGATTAGTTTGGGACTCTAATAAGCATCAGTGTTTTTTTATCCAAGTATTTAGGAGGAGTGCAATGAGCACCCATCTACAGCCGATACAACAGCTTGTACCGGGTGGCGATCTCTCTGCATATATTCAGTCGGTTGGTCGTATTCCGGTGCTCAGCGCCGAACGCGAACGTGAATTAGCCGAAGATCTCTTCTACCATGAAAGTGTTGAAGCTGCTCGCCAGTTGGTTATGTCCCATCTGCGCTTTGTGGTTCATATAGCTAAAAGTTATAACGGTTACGGTTTGCCCCAGGCCGACCTGATTCAAGAAGGAAATGTTGGCCTCATGAAGGCCGTTAAGCGCTTTGATCCCGAAAAAGGTGTGCGCTTAGTGTCGTTTGCCGTTCATTGGATCAAGGCTGAAATTCACGAATACGTGCTGCGCAATTGGCGTATTGTGAAAATCGCCACTACCAAAGCTCAGCGCAAACTGTTCTTTAATCTGCGCCGTGCTAAAAAAGAGCTATCTTGGCTGAATAACGACGAAGTTAACGCCGTTGCCGCTGATCTGGGCGTGGATGTGGCAGAAGTACGCCGCATGGAAGGCCGCCTAAGCTCGGTGGACGTAGGCTTTGATGCCGATACCGACGACGAACGCGGCCCAGTTGCGCCAGTACACTATTTAGAAGACCACAGTGCTGATCCTGCTTTGTTATTGGAGTCAGATAACCAAGAAGAGAGTAATCACCAGCACCTGAGTGTGGCCTTGGCCGACCTCGATGAGCGCAGCCGCGATATTTTGCAAAGCCGCTGGCTGACAGACAATAAGGCTACCCTGCACGACTTGGCTGATCGCTATAGTGTGTCTGCCGAGCGTATTCGCCAGCTCGAGCAAGCGGCAATGAAAAAGTTGCGCGCGGTAATGGAGGCGTAAACGCCGTCACCACGACACTAATATCGCTCTAAGCCCCGCACAGCGGGGCTTTTTCGTATTTCATAACGCATTTCTGAATAATTCCTGTTCTCCGTCTTTCTTTGCAAGAGGTTTCCGTCATCATTAGGTTTCGGTGCTTTTGAATCGTGGCGGACATCCGTACAATAGCGGCTTTAAATGCAGGTGGGGCGCAATGGCTTCGTTAACGGTTTTTATGGCGGCAATGCTTGGCTTCCTTGCGGTAGCATTAGGTGCCTTTGGTGCCCACGGGCTTAAGGCCAGCTTGTCGACCGAAATGATGGCGGTTTACCAAACGGCCGTGCAATATCATTTTTACCACTGCTTGGCATTACTGGTGGTGGGCCTGTTGATGCACAGTGGTGTGCAGCACCTCTCGTTGCGCATCGCGGCGGTTTTGTTCTTTCTCGGGGTGTTGGTATTCAGCGGTAGCCTCTACGCGCTGGCGATCACCGAAATTAAAATTCTTGGCGCCATAACCCCTATTGGTGGCCTGATGTTCTTAATAGCGTGGGCCTGCTTGGCCTATTCAGCGTGGAAAACAATGTAATGACTGAGCAAGCGGCTCCGATGCGTCGTCGGATAAAAAGCTTTGTACTGCGCACAGGGCGGATGACCGACGGTCAAAAGCGCGCCTACGATATCAATTTTAAAACGCTGGGTTTAAAGCGCGCCAACGGCCCCGTGGACTTTGCCGACGTATTTGGCCGCCAAGCACCGACGGTACTTGAAATTGGCTTTGGTATGGGCGACTCCCTCGCCGAAATGGCCATTCAAGCGCCCGAATTGAATTTTGTCGGTATTGAAGTGCATACCCCCGGTGTTGGTCGCCTGATGTACCTGAGTGATCAAGCGGGGCTGGCGAATCTGCGGGCCTATTGCGACGACGCCGTTGAAGTGCTCGCCCACTGTATTCCGGACAATAGCCTCAGCCGTATTCAAGTCTATTTTCCTGACCCTTGGCATAAAGCGCGCCACCAAAAGCGACGTTTAATCCAAGCTGAGTTTGTACAGGTGTTGCGCAGTAAATTAGAAGTGGGCGGTGTGCTTCACCTCGCTACTGACTGGGAAAATTATGCCGAGCACATGATGGCGGTGATGAGTACTGCGCAAGGCTACCAAAACAACGCCGGTCCCCAGCAGTATTCATCTAAACCCGATTTTCGCCCTAGCACCAAGTTTGAAAAGCGCGGTGAACAATTGGGGCACGGAGTATGGGACTTGTTGTTTTCTAAGGTCAGCTAGTTTCCTGGAGCGGGCGCGGACTGCTTGGCGGCGCTGCTTACCTCCTAATCACATTCTGCAGCCAACATTTCTGCGACGGCTTGTTGCATTAAATCCCATTGGCTAAATAGCATTATTCTGCGGCCATGCTCGGTGGCGGGGATGTCCGCTGCCTTAATTCGCCAAAACCGCAGGTGTACGGTGGTGTTCATCCAGCTGCCATTAAACAGATTGGCGAAATTTGCCGAACCCTCAAACCCACTGTGAGCCAAAAACAATAGATCTTTGTCTGGCGCGCCTTTCATTAAAGCCAGGGCGCCAGCAGGCCTTATAGGGAGTAAGTTTGGCCAGGACTCCGCGCGCTGCAGTGCCTCGTCATCGCCCTTGTCAGCAAGCAATTTTAAAACACGCTGCCGTTTTGCATCTGAAAAACGGGTACCTTCCATATAAATAACCAAGCTGTCTTGGTCGGTGGCGCTGGCAGCGAGGGTTTCTAGTTCAGCGAGCTCTGGCCCCATATCTTCGGCCACGCGATTTAGAAAGACATTGGCTAGACGGTTACCGACAATATCTAAACAGGGGTCTAGCAATAGCTCCCGCTTCAGCACGTAGCTCACCCTAAGTTGCTTTGCTTTAGCATAAAACGAGACAGGTAATATGGTGTCACCAATACTCGTGTGGCGAGGCAGTACGATAGCCGCAGGCCCCGCTAGAGCGTCTTCGCCCTCAATAACAAAATGAAGTCGGAATAATTTTTCAGCACTGCGGCGCAATGTGTCTGCCCACCAAAATTGCAGTGCGCTATTGGCAGATAAATAGTTTTGCTGGGACGTGGTTAATACGATGTGTTGTAGCCATAACCAGCCGCTAGCCATAATTCCCGCTATTTCACAAAGCAAGAATAGACAAATAAAGCTCAGGCAACGCAAGCTCGAATGGGCGGCGTTCAAGACCAATCCTAATGCCCAAAATAGCGGCAGCCAAAGCGGTGCTAGAGCTAAGAGTATTACCGCGAATAAAAAGATGAGGGAAATTGACAGCAATCGCCGGGCAAGTGTGTGATGGGTAAGCCATATCATTAACGAATTACTCTATTCTTTTGAATATTATCGCCGCGGCCAAAGTAGGCTTGCTGTGGCGCAGAGCCACAAGCTCCAATTCTCGCCGTTTATAGCGCCTTCATTGGTCGTATGACCTACGCTATTTTCAGTATAGTGTGCGATAGCGCCGGAGGTAAGTTTTTGGATGCGAGAATATCGCCCGCAGACACGGTAAGCCGGTATGATGTGGTCTTTGGTGGTCGCGTTTACGGACGTCTGCTGACATGTATTTGAATAATGTGATTTTGCTTAAGTAATAGGAAGGAATTGAATGACAAAGGCGTTTGAAGCACTGAGTTTTCCCTGCGGTAAAGCGATGGCAAATAGGATGGTGTTGGCGCCGCTCACTAATACACAAAGCGAGGCGGACGGTCGCCTAAGCAGGGACGAAATCCATTGGCTGGCTATGCGTGCAAAGGGTGGATTCGGTTTAACGATGACTGCCGCTGCCCATGTTAATGTCCTGGGGCAGGGTTTTCCCGGCCAGCTTGGCATTTTTAGTGACGAACATTTGCCTGGCTTGACGACATTGGCAGAAAAAATAAAGGCGCAGGGCAGTCTTGCCGTAGTACAGCTTCATCACGCGGGGTTTCGTGCGCCCAGAGAGTTGATCGGTGATATGCCAGTGGCACCGTCACCATCGGAGAAATTTGGCGCCAGAGGCTTGAGTCACGGTGAAGTCCAAAGTTTGGTAGAGGACTTTATTCGCGGTGCCGAGCGCGCCAAGAAAGCTGGGTTTGACGGCATAGAAATCCACGGTGCCCATAATTATATTATTTGCCAGTTTTTAAGTGCCGAGTTTAATCGCCGCACCGATGAATACGGCGGTTCTCTGAAGAACCGCAGCAAGGTCTTGTTCGACATCATTAGCGGAATCCGCAAGCGTTGTGGTCAGGGCTTTTTGATCGGCGTACGGCTGTCACCTGAGCGTCATGGTATTCCTTTGAGTGAGGCTGTTGAAACCGCAAAGGCGTTGTTCGCCGCGCAAGAAATCGACTTTCTCGATATTTCTGCATGGAATGTTTTCAAAGAGCCCGCAGAAACTGCCTTCCAAGGGCGTAGCTTACTGTCGTATTTTTGCGAGCTCGATCGCGGCGAAATTCGTTTGGGGGCGGCAGGCAAGGTATATAGCCCTGAGGATATTTATTACTGTTTTGAGCAGGGCTTAGATTTTGCACTGCTCGGGCGCGCTGCCATGTTGCACCACAATTATCCGAATTTACTCCGCGATAATGCGAGCTTTATGCCCAAGCGCACGCCGGTGAGCCGCGAACACTTATTGGCAGAAGGCTTGAGCGAACAATTCCTCGAATACATTAGCAGTATGTGGCCCGATTTCATTTCGGCGTAATCGAGTCGCAGCAGTATTTAATCTGATGCGATGTTAACTGCTGATGCCACTTTTTTAAGCTTTTGGCAAGCCGTAAAGTGGTAGTTCACGCATATCTAATGGCGCTATATGGCTGCGTGTGGCAAGGAATTCCGGCCGAGGCGGCTGCCCGCAATAGGGCGCACTGAGCGGGTTGTCGATGCTATTGTAAACAAAGAACAGGTTTGACCGAGGCCATGGCGACATATTGCTGTTGGAGGCGTGAAGGGTATTGCATTCAAATAGTAGTAAGGAGCCTGGCGGGCCTTTAGGTGCTTGGATATTTCCGTTGTCCGCCAATCTTCTTAAGTCAATTTTATCGGGGACTCCGACACTTTGGGATTGCAGTGATTCACGCCAATTGTCTTTGGGTGTTAAATCAGTACAAGGAACAAAGTACTGATGAGAGCCGGGAATCAGCATTAGCGGGCCATTAAATTCATTGTTGTCAGTTAGCATTAATGAGGCTGATACAGCGCGCATTCTTGGCATGCCGTCTTCGCTGTGCCAGGTTTCAAAATCTGAGTGCCAGTCAAAACCGCGTCCTTGAAAGCCAAATTTGTCGTTAATTCGGGATTGGTGAATATATACGTCTCCACCGAGGAGCTGGCGCACCATTCCTAAAATTCGTGGGTCTTGGGTGAGCTTGCTGAATCTGTCGGACAAAGTGTGCATTGAAAAAACTGAGCGTAACTCGCCTGAATCGGGATTAATAATCACTTGGTCCGATTCCATTAACTCTCGGTCTTCGGCTATTTCTCGCAACTCGTCAAAAAAAGGTGCCATACGCTCTTGAGAGAAAAATCCATCGAACCAAAGGTAGCCATCGCGCTCGTATCGAGAAAGTGACTCTTCACTTAGCGGTCCATCCCAGCGCTGCTTGTAACGTGAGTGTACTACTGGATCTAGCCGGGGAAACATATCGAGTCGCTCCCCGCGGCGTGTTGGAAATTGGTCGTGCATAGGTCTCTCCCATTCTTGCGTTTCGAATATATTCCTTAGTATCTTCATTCTCCGTGCTGGAGTTGGCGTTAATACCACGACAGTGTTGAACGTCAGCGGTTCAATGATCCAAAATATTCATCATGATTTTTAAAGCGGATAAGGTGCTCTTAGCAATAAATTAAAATTGTCGTCTCTATATAGTTGAATTACCTGTGGTGGATATTTCAGCAGATCGCTGGAGAAAACTGGCTTCGAAAATGTTATCTGGCAAATAAATATATTCTGAAAAGTAAATTCGTCGAAAATTCATTAGGTCAATTTCCCCGCTGAAATTATTTTGCGAAGGCTGGATGATGTCGTATTTCTTCGGCACCGGCATTAGTCAGTGTGCTAGTTCGATTGGAATGACGCGCAAGGTGATATCTTAGCGACTCATGTCGGGTTAGCTTGCTTTACGCTCCCAGTAGCGAAGATTTGTGCATTCCTTGAGTAGATTTTCTACGTCTGCTGCGCCATTCGGTTTTACGCGGCCTTTGTCGGGCACTTTCGCTAAACCTGATACGGGCGAATTGAAGTTTTGAAATACTCGGTCTTCAGCTAGGATTGCAAAATTTGTGACTAGAATAATCCTGATAAATTCAATATTTATTAGTGAGCATGATTTATGTGTGTTGGCCTATCTATTTTTTAAAAAAGGAAATATCTCTGAACTATTAAAATATGCATTGGTCATTCTTAGTAACAAAAGCAAATTTGGAGAGTGACATGCAGGCAAATACAAACGTTGATGCACATAAAAAATATTTGCAATGGTTGCGGGATGCTCACGCCATGGAGGAGCAGTCCTTGAAAATATTTGAGGATCTTGATTCAAGGATAGAGAATTACCCAGATTTTCGAGTGCGTGTAAAAGAGTACATTTTTGCCACTCAAAATCAAAAAGATAAATTAGAAAATTCGCTGGAATTGAACGGCAGTAGCGCATCACTATTAAAAGATGTGGCGGCAAAAACGCTTGCATTTACTCAATCGGTTAGCGGTATGCCACTGGGTGATGAGGTAGTAAAGGCTGTGCTGAGTGCCTATACCTTTATTCACATGAAAATTGGCTCGTATAGTATTTTAGTTGCTGCGGCAAAAATGCTAAACGACAGTCAGACGTTGCTAATGTGTGAGCAAGCATTAACTGATGAAGTCGCCATGGCCCAGTGGCTAAAGGGAAATATGACTGCGATAAGTGAAGAGTATTTACTGCGCGTATTGAATGACGACGACAGAGCCGATAGGTAATTGATGGTTGTCGAAATTATCATTTAGGTAGGAGGATCTATGAGCGAACGTAATTATTTGGCAGGTAAAAAAGTAGCAATTTTGGCGGCCGATGGATTTGAACAAAGTGAATTGCAGGTCCCTAAAAATGCACTGTTGGCGGTTGGTGCAACGGTAGACATTGTATCGCTTCAGGAAGGGACAATACGAGGCTGGCGAAAAGGCGATTGGGGCGATGAGGTAGATGTCGATAAACTAGTGAGTGAGGTCGCGGCCGATGATTACAATGCATTGGTTTTACCAGGCGGGGTGATGAATCCTGACACCTTGCGCGAGAGCAATGACGCGCTTGCTTTTGTGAAGGGATTTTTTGGTGAAAACGAAGTAAAACCGGTCGCGGCTATTTGCCATGGAGCTTGGATGCTTGCCGAAGCTGATGTTCTTAAAGACCGCACTGTGACATCGTATTCCAGTATTAAAACGGATTTAATAAACGCTGGTGCGAACTGGATTGATAAAAGTGTTGTAGTCGATCACGGTTTAGTAACAAGTCGGGTGCCAGGTGACTTAGTTGAATTTAGTCAAAAATTAGTGGAAGAAATTGCTGAAGGTCGGCATGCGGCTTAAGACATTCTGGGTGGCCTTATTCGATCTTGTGGGCTTTTAAATAATCGAGCATTGCGAACGGCGAGTGTACAGCGACGTGTCAGTCACGCCGCTGTACAAGCCTGTTATCGTGCAATCGCGATGGCTACGCCTTGGCCGCCACCAATACACAGTGTCGCCAAGCCTTTCTTGGCGTCTCGGCGTTTCATTTCATGGAGCAGGGTAACCAGAACTCTTGCTCCAGAAGCACCAATCGGGTGACCTAGCGCGATTGCGCCGCCATTAACATTAATAATGCTGGTATCCCATCCTAGTTCGCAGTTTACCCCCAAGGATTGTGCTGAGAAGGCTTCGTTGGACTCCACGAGGTCCAGCTCGCTAATAGCCCAGCCCGCTTTGGCTAGGCATTTTTTTGATGCAGGCACGGGGCCAGTACCCATAATCGCGGGGTCGACACCAGCGCTAGCATAGCCAGCAATCGTCGCGAGCGGGGTGAGTCCGAGCTCCTTCGCTTTTTGCTCGCTCATGATCAGTAGCGCCGCAGCGCCATCATTAAGTCCCGAGGCATTGCCGGCAGTGACACTGCCATCTTTTTGAAATGCTGGACGCAGCTTGCTCAGCGATTCGGCGGTGGTGTCTTTGCGCGGGAATTCATCTGCTGTAAAGCGGATTGGGTCGCCACGGCGCTGGGGTATTTCGACGGCTACTATCTCATCGTCAAATTTATTGTTGGCGATGGCCTGTTGCGCTTTTTCTTGGGACGCGGCAGCAAACGCATCTTGTTGCTCGCGGCTAATAGTGTATTTTTTGGCGATATTTTCGGCGGTAACGCCCATATGGTAATCGTTAAAGGCGTCCCATAAACCGTCTTCGATCATGCTATCTTTTAAAACCCAGTTGCCCATTTTTTGGCCGTCGCGGGATTTCGGCAATACATGCGGCGATAGGCTCATATTCTCTTGGCCGCCGGCAATAATGATGTCGGCGTCGCCGCAGAGGATCGCTTGGGCGGCAAGGTGCACCGCCTTTAAGCCGCTGCCGCAGACTTTGTTAATGGTCATCGCAGGACAGGTTTCTGGAAGGCCTGCGGCGATAACGGCTTGTCTTGCGGGATTTTGGCCCGCCCCGGCAGTGAGCACTTGACCTAAAATTACTTCGTCAATTTGCGTGGCGCTAATACCGGCGCGACTGATTAATGCTTTAATCACTGTGGCGCCGAGAATGTGGGCGGGCACGGCTGACAAAGCGCCATTGAAATTGCCTATTGCAGTGCGAGCTGCGTCAACAATGACGACTTTACGTTCAGGGGCTGCAATCATATTGCGTCTCCGGTGTTGAGTGACTAATGATAGTAATGTGATCAGGCTTAAAATGTCATTTCAGGTACAACGTCAGGTACAACCAGCTCACCCTCGGTGAGCCTGATGATATCCTCGACACTAACGCCGGGCGCACGTTCTTTTAGCCAAAACTTATTATCGGCAATTTCGATGTAGGCTAAATCGGTGACTACTTTCTTTATGCAGCCCGCGCCGGTGAGAGGTAGGCTGCATTTGGTTAACAGCTTAGATTCGCCATGTTTACTAGCATGGGTCATGGTAACAATAATATTGTCGGCACCGGCGACAAGGTCCATTGCACCGCCCATACCTTTAATCAGCTTGCCCGGAATCATCCAGCTGGCGATGTTGCCCGAAACATCCACCTCGAATGCGCCCAATACGGTTAAATCGACATGGCCACCACGAATCATGGCAAAGGATTCCGCTGACGAGAAAATCGATGCGCCTTTAGCTGCGGTAACGGTTTGTTTGCCCGCGTTAATCATATCGGCGTCGATTTCATCTTCTGTTGGAAATGGCCCCATACCGAGCAAACCATTTTCCGACTGCAGCATTACTTCAATCCCCTCGGGTACGTAGTTCGCAACCAAGGTTGGGATGCCAATGCCTAAATTCACGTAATATCCGTCTTGTAGTTCACGCGCCACACGTTGCGCCAGTTGTTCACGAGTTAGTGCCATGGTGATTCTCCTTATGCGCTGCGTACGGTGCGTTGTTCAATGCGTTTTTCGAAACTGCCTAGAATGAGGCGGTCTACATATATGCCCGGAGTGTGGATATGGGCTGGGTCTAGGGAGCCTAATTCGACGATCTCTTCCACTTCAACAACGGTGATTTTGCCCGCCGTAGCGGCCATTGGGTTGAAGTTTTGCGCGGTGTGGCGAAAAACTAAGTTACCGTAGCAGTCTGCTTTCCACGCTTTGATTATCGCAAAGTCGCCAGTAACCGCCTCTTCAAGAATATAGTTGCGGCCATTAAATTCGCGCACCTCTTTGCCCTCGCCAATGGGCGTGCCATAGCCGGTAGCGGTGTAAAAGGCGGGAATGCCAGCACCACCGGCCCGCATTTTTTCGGCCAGAGTGCCTTGCGGTGTTAGCTCAACTTCGAGTTCGCCCGCTAATAGCTGTTGCTCAAAAAGTTTGTTCTCGCCCACGTATGACGACACCATTTTTTTGATTTGCTTGTCTTCGAGCAGAATGCCTAAGCCAAAGCCATCTACCCCACAGTTATTAGAGACAATCGTGAGGTCGCGGCAGCCTTTACGCTTGATCTCGCTAATTAGGTTCTCTGGGATGCCACAAAGACCAAAACCGCCGGCGATGATGGTCATACCGTCTTCTAGACCAGCCATGGCCTCGCTATAACTACCCACTATTTTATTAAAACCAGCCATTGCTGCGCGCTCCTAGATTAATGGGGGGATTCCTGGGTCCCGGGCTTCTGGAAACAGAATTACGATGAAGGGCGTACCTCTCTATACCTTGCTAACAGTGACCTGTCTGTATATATTTATCAAATGGATATATTTTATCGATTAATAGATTTTATGGATAAATAAGAGGGTGTTGTCATTAACGTCACGCTAAAGCAGGTTCGCGCCTTTGTGGCGGTAGTGCAATCACGCAGTTTTGCGGAAGCGGCCATTGCTCTTCATTTGTCGCAACCCGCTTTGAGCAGCGCAATACAGGTGCTGGAGGCCACAATTGGCGGTCAATTGCTGGTGCGTACTACGCGGACGTTCGCGCTAACGCCTGAGGGCGAGGGATTTTACCCCGTAGCACTGCGCCTACTGGCTGATTGGGATGGGGCTTTAAATGATTTACATAAACGCTTTGTCCTTCGCGAGGGCAAGATCAGTATTGCCGCTATGCCGTCTTTTGCGAGCAACCAATTACCCATTGCTATGCGCAATTTCAAAAATAATTACCCGGAAGTTCAAATAACCTTAAACGACGTTATTGCGGAAGAGGTTGTGGCCATGGTTCGCAGCGGGAGGGTTGAGCTAGGGATCAGTTTTGAACCCAGCGACGGCAAGCGCCAGGGTAATGAAGACCTCATATTTACGCCGCTATTTGAAGACTGCTTTGTGGCGGTGCTCCCCCCGGAACACGTTTTATTGAAACAGCAAACACTTAAGGCCGAACAATTGCTCGAGTCAGACTTTATCAGCCTACAAGCACCGTCGGTTGTCCGTAAGGTGATATTTAGAGAACTCGCCAGTTACGGCTTGGTTGTCTCGCCCACTTACGAAACCCATCAGCTGGCCACCATTGGGCGCATGGTGGCGAATGGGCTCGGAGTGAGCGTAGTGCCGTCACTGTGCCAAGAGCAAATGCGTGAACTTGGCGCGCATTGTAGGCCATTGTTAAAGCCAATTATTCGCCAGCAAGTCGGATTGATTACTCATCGCAGCTACCCCTTGTCGGCGGCATGTCAGGCAATGGCGAACACGCTTCAAGAAACCTTTGCAGCTGGTTTTGCAAAATAAATTGTTTTGGGTAATTTCTCTGACGGTTATTGCTTTGCTATTTTTGGCATTACAGTATTTTTCTTAACGTTTTCCTAGGATTCCTTATTCGACTGCTTTGCTAAACAGTGTTATGCCAAAGAGTGAATGCAGGGCGGCGCAAGATTATTTGTCGGCCGCTAAGGCCCGCAAAACTGGAGTGTTCAAATAGCACGTTAGCGGCTTTGTCTCGTCTTTTATTTATATACCGCGATTAATCCGGCTAAGTGTGGTACATTACTTCTCTTGTTGTTCTTTCTGCGTTTTATCAGCGTGGCATCAATCGCGCGATTTCTACCACCGCCACCTCCATATTGAGCTCTGCGGTTCTCAAGATTTAAATTTTCTATTTTCGCTCTGTAAAGCTACATCCTATATTGCCCGCACATTCTAGCGCTATGCTGGCGAATTTTTCTATTTTCTTGATATCAGTAATGATCATCAAGCGCCACCTATTGGAGTGTTATGACTACGGGCAATACTGAATTTAAAGAGCAGCAACCCAGCATACTTTCTTTTGTAAAAGACCTGCCGAATATTTGTTCACTGGCTGGGTTGGCCTGCACGGTTCTGGCCATTTACTTTAGTATTTTAGGTGTTTTCTACGCGGCAATGATTGGCATGATCTGGGCTGTCGCCTTTGACTGGGCCGACGGTTTAGTCGCGCGACGAATGAAAGGCCGCACCGGCAGCGACCGCACTTTTGGCGGCCAGCTCGATCTGTTAATCGACATTGTGAGCTATGGCGTTACACCTGCAGTGCTGCTGTTGAGCTTTGGCGGCTTTGCGCCGATCTTTCTGGCCGGTGCTTTTATTATGCTCGCCGCGAGCGCAATACGGTTGAGTTATTTCAGTACCTTCGGCCTTTCTGGTGAGGCGAAATACACAGGGCTGGCCCTCGATAACAACAATATTATTTTGGTATTTATATTTTTGTTTGAAAGTTTTTTAAGTCAGGGTGTGTTCGCAATCGTGCTTTATATCAGCGGTGTGGGGCTTGCGGTGCTGAATGTGTCGCAAATTAAGACGCCTAAGCTCTCTGGTAACCCGGCTAATGTTTATCGCCTTGCGGTGTATACGCTGGCAATTACCGGCATCTATGCTTGGAAACTTTTGTAAGCGGAACCGCAAAAAGAGATTGAGCACAACATTAGAAAACACGAATGTAAACGAGGAGTGAAATAGGATAATGGTTGTATACACTGTAGGTACGTTTGATTTATTGCACGTAGGGCATCTTGCCTTGTTAGAATACTGTAAAACCTTGGGCGATGTTGTGGCGGTTGGCGTTGCCTCTGATCGAGTGGTGAACTCTTATAAGCCTAATACACCGGTTATTCCCCTCGATCAAAGACTCGAAATGTTAAAGGCCTTGCGCTGCGTTGATATTGTTCAGCCCTACCACGAGTTAGAATATGTTTCTGGCTGCAAAGCGGTAGATGCCGATATTTTTGTGGTGGGTGAAGACTGGGGCAAGAAACGCCACAATCTTGAAGTGGAAGCCTACTTAAAAAGCCAGGGCAAACAAATTATTCAGGTGCTTTACAATCCGCGCACCTCGTCTAGCAGAATTAAAAAGCACACCATCGCGCAAACGGATAAAAATAATTATCTTGAACAGATTGTTGCTTAGAAATAAAGCCTGAAGTAGCCGAGAACGTAATCTGTAGGTCTGAGGCGGCTACTGCCCTTCCAAATTAATCTTCCTAGATAAAAGCACTGTCGTCGATAAATCCTCGCTCATGCAGTTGCTTTAGAATAAGACTACATTTCTGTTTAAACATGTCTCTGAGCAGTCGCACTGCGGGGGTGATCGATTGCCTGCTGGGGCAAATTAGCCACAATTCGGTAGGTCGTGGTTTAAACTTGGGCATAATATTAACCACTTTACCTGACAGCAAATCTGCGGACATATCCAGGCAGGATTTAACGGCCAAACCTTTACCTGCAGTACACCAGCGTCTGACCAAATCGCCGTCATTCGATGCGTGTCTACCGTTCATTTTAATTTTGTATTCTATTCCGCTGTGCGAGAAGGCCCACGTATCGTGAATGATGTCGTGAAGCTGATAAAACAGACCATTGTGTGACGCTAACTCATGAGGGTGTTGTGGGCTGCCATGTTGCGCGAGATACCCTGGCGTGGCGCAAAGAAGGCTGGGGACATTGCAGATTTTAAAACCGTAAAGATTTGCATCCGAAGGTGAGCCATAGCGCAGGGCAATGTCGACTGAGTCGCGATAAAAGTCGATATTGCTGTCACTAATATTCGTTTTTAAGCTTACCTTTGGGTGGGCATCCATAAACTCACCGAGCCAGAGAATCGCAAAATTTCGCCCTAAATCAGACGACAATGCAATGCGCAGTTCGCCATCAACCGTGTCGAGGCCATCCTTCATATTGTGCTTGGCTTGCGCCAGCATTGTCAGGGCCTGTTCGCACTGGGGAATATAGCGCTCGCCAGCGTTAGACAGCCGCAGCTGGCGTGTGGTACGCACAAACAACTCGGCGCCGAGCGCCTTTTCTGCACGTTTAAGCGCCGCACTTGCGGTCGCCGTGCGCATATTCAAACTCGTCGCAGCCGCTGTGATACTGCGGAACTCTGCGACTTTGAGTACGACTTGAAGATCTTCTAATAACATATTGTCTAATAATATTTGATAATGATTATTTGATTATGCTGTTTATACTAGATAACGCAAGCTCTACACTGCATGGCAATTACTGACCACAAGGACTAACCCCATGAAAGCAATTGGTTATAAAAAATCGCTGCCCATTAACGAAGCTGAGTCACTGACTGATATTGAGCTGCCGCAGCCCACTGCCTCTGGGCGAGATGTGCTTGTGAAGGTCAACGCGATTGCGGTAAACCCCGTCGATTTCAAAATCCGCCAAAAGGCCATAAACGAGGACGGTAGCTACAAAGTGATTGGCTGGGATGCTGCTGGTGAAGTGGTTGCCGTAGGTGAGGCGGTGACGACGTTTAAGCCTGGCGATGTGGTTTACTACGCTGGTGACCTCACGCGCCAGGGTAGCAATGCCGAGTATCAGCTCGTTGATGAGCGCATTGTCGGCAGCAAGCCTAAGAGCTTATCTTTTGCTGAGGCCGCCGCACTTCCCTTGACCACAATTACCGCGTGGGAGCTGTTGTTTGAGCATTTGGCGGTAAGGCAGCAGAGTGCAGATTCAACGGCGCAATCCGATGAGGTCATTTTGGTGGTGGGCGCAGCCGGTGGCGTTGGCTCTATTTTAATTCAGCTCGCCAAAGCGATTACCGGAGCCACTGTTATTGCCACGGCGTCGCGGGCAGACAGCCAGGCTTGGGTGAAGTCGCTCGGCGCTGACCATGTTGTCGATCACACTAAGCCATTGTTGCCGCAAATAGAGACCTTAGGGATCAAGCAGGTAAGCCATATTGCAAGTTTGAACGGTACCGGAAGTTACTTCGACGACTATCCAGCTGTGCTGGCGACCTTTGGTAAAATCGCCATGATTGACGACCCCGCGACGCCATTAGACGTAATGAAGCTAAAAACCAAAAGCCAGTCCCTGCATATCGAGTTTATGTTTGCCCGCTCTATGTACCAAGCGGCAGATATGGATGAGCAGAGCAAGCTGCTGACGCGCGTAGCTGACCTCGTTGATCAAGGCTATGTCAAAACCACCAGCGGTAAAAACCTTGGCCTTATCAATGCCAACAATCTGAAGCGTGCCCATGCAGAACTAGAGTCCGGCACCGCTATTGGTAAAATTGTCTTGGAGGGCTTTTAGCATATAGGCGGATTGGCGCGGCATGCACTATTTGGCCGCGCTTTAATTCGGGGCGTTCGGTACCCACCTGAAATGATTGAATAGAGGCCAAGACCGCGGAGTCTTAGGTCTCTATAATTGAATCGAGATTACCCGGCCTGAATTCCAATGAGCACTTTTCATGTCTGCCTTTATCCAGTCGCTGTCATTTTCGTTTTCGATAACGGGGCCTATTTTTGTCGTATTGGCCTTGGGCGCCTACCTTAATCGTATTCACTTGATTAATGACAACTTCGTCGAGGTTGGCACCAAGCTGGTGTTTAATATTACCCTGCCGGCTTTGCTGTTTTTAAGTATTAGTCAGACCAGTATTAGCCACTCGGCCAATGTGTCGCTGGTGGTCTTCGGTTTAATTGCCACATTGTTGGTGTATTTCTTATTGGAGTTAATGGCGCGATTCCTAGTGGCTGCGCGGGAAGATCGCGGTGTGGTGGTGCAGGGTGGATTTCGCTCGAACCTGGCGATTATCGGGCTGGCCTATTGCGTGAATGCCTATGGCGACCGTGGTTTGATCACGGCTTCTTTGTACTTGGGTTTGGTGACGATTTTATACAATATCTTGGCGGTCATTACCCTGAGTCGCTCCTTGAATCGCGACGGTGGCCTGACGGCGACGTTCCGAGGAATTGTGCGTAACCCGCTCATTGTTAGTATTGTTGCGGCCTTGCTGTTTGCCGCCTTAGATTGGCGTCTACCGGCCTTGGTTCAGCACAGCGGTGAGTACTTTGCACAACTGACTCTACCATTGGCACTGCTGTGCACCGGTGCGAGCTTGAACTTTAAAGCCTTGCGGGCCGACTACCGGGGTGCGCTTATCAGCACCGTGTGTAAATTATTACTGGTGCCTATGCTGCTTATTACTGCCGGTATTGCGCTGGGTTTTCGGGGTGTCGAGCTGGGGGTGTTGGCCTTGATGTCGTCGGCGCCGACCGCGGCGGCCAGCTATGTGATGGTGCGGGCAATGGGTGGCAATGCGACTTTGGCGGCCAATATTATTGTATTGACGACGCTGGGCTCGCTGCTCACCACCAGCTTAATTATGTTCTTGTTACGAAGTTTTGGCTTGGTGTAACTAGGACGGGGGTGGGAGGGAACGCGCGGTTAGGCGCGTTCTAATTCCTGCTCTACCCAGGCAAATACTTGGTCGTATTTTTGTGGCAGCAAGGTGTGGAGTTCGCGCAAGGCGTTCTGTACAACACCTTTTTGCGGATGATTTAAATTGATATGGCCGAGCTTGCGGCCCGGGCGCACGTCTTTGCCGTACCAGTAACACTGGGTGGTTGGGATTTTAAGCCAGTCAATATTGCGCTCTACGCCAATCACATTAATCATCACGCTCTGGCCGCGGACATCTGGCGCCTTGAGCGGCAAACCACTCACCGCCCGTAAATGCATCTCAAATTGGCTGACGCAGGCGCCAGCTTGAGTCCAGTGGCCACTGTTGTGAACCCGTGGTGCGAGTTCATTGACCATTAGCGCGTTACCCACTCTAAAGCACTCCATGGCCATCACGCCGACATAGTCGGTGCTGTCCATGATCTTGCCGAGCATCGCTTCTGCTTGCGGCTGCAGGTGAGTCACTCGGCTTAAGGGCGAAATCGACGCCATTAAAATACCGTTTACGTGCAGATTCAGCGTGAGCGGATAAAAGACTTTGTTACCGTCTTTGTCTCTGGCGCCAACAAGGGATAACTCTTCATCAAAAGGGATTTTTTGTTCGGCAATGCCGGTGCCCAGCCAATCGGCGGGAATCGCGCCGCCTTCGGCTTGGTGCAGCCAGTGTTGGCCCTTGCCGTCGTAGCCACCTTCGCGGCGCTTCAGCAGCACGTGGGGGCCGAGTTCAGTGTGCAAGTCTTGAGCTTGGCTGTCAGCATTGACTACTCGCCATGGGGCGGTGCTGATGGCTAAGTTGTCGAGCATGGTTTTTTGGTGAAAACGGTCCGCGATGCGGCCAAAAATATCGGCGTTAATAAAACCGGCTTGGCTGCTTAAGTGGCGAGTCACAGGGGTGCCTGGCCACTGTTCGCGCTCAACGGTAACGATGTCGTCGGCAGCTATACTTGGTAAGTGCTCACTATCAGGCTCCACAGGCTCAACTTCGAGCGCTAATGGGTAAGCTGCCTGCTTTAGCATGGCGCCCAATTGACCGGCGCCGAGTACCCAAACCGTTGGCATTAGACTTCCCTCGGGTCCGGATTATCGAGTACATCCTGAGTCTGTTTGGCGCGGAACGCCTCAAGCTTGGCAGCGAGGGCGGCGTCAGTCAGGGCCAGAATTTGGCAGGCCAATAGGCCGGCGTTAAACGCGCCGGCACTGCCAATAGCCAGCGTGCCGACGGCAATGCCTTTTGGCATTTGCGCAATAGAGAGTAAGCTGTCTACGCCACTGAGTGCGCGGCTTTGAACTGGCACGCCGAGTACTGGCAGCCTGGTTTTGGCAGCAACCATACCGGGCAAGTGGGCTGCGCCGCCAGCGCCAGCGATAATAACCTCGAAGCCACGAGCAATTGCCTGATCAGCAAATTCCATCAGTTTATCGGGGGTGCGGTGGGCAGAAACCACTTCAACGTGGTGCTCAACGCCGAGTTCGCTCATGATCTCGGTGGCTGGGCGCATGGTCTCCCAGTCACTTTTTGACCCCATTATCAGGGCAACTTTTGCGGTCATTGCTTGGCTCTCTTCGCGTGAAAGCCGCGTATTATACGGGAATTATTGCCAGAGACCGAACTTCTGTGCAAATCGAGGCGAAAGTCGATTAACAATATCGCCGTGGCCTTATTCTGATTTTAAACTGCAGTCCTAAGTTGTTGTAATTTCTATAGAAATAAGAAACGTCGCGATATGCCGTGAAGTGTGTCGGTGGCATACATAATCAGGCAAACTTTTGCACCTTCGTGGCAATATGGCTTATGGTCTGCTGTTCTCATTGCTACGTAGAGTGATCGCAGGGCAATTTTGTAACAAAAGCCCCTTAACCGAGCCTAATAAAACCCGTAGCCCAATACAGGACCACCATGCACGATACCTTGGCATTATTGGAAGTGACCGACTTCCCCGCAATATCCCGTAAGCCTCTCGACACCTTACAGGTGAATCTTGGCTATAAGTGCAACCAGCGTTGCCTGCACTGTCATGTGAACGCAGGGCCAACCCGCACCGAAATGATGGCGGCTGACGGCATTGCCATGATCCCCCAAGTATTAAAAGCGCGGCAAATTCAAACCCTAGACTTGACCGGCGGCGCGCCGGAGCTGCACGAGCAGTTTCGGGAATTGGTCTCTGCGGCGACGGCGCTAGGGGTGAAGGTGATTGACCGCTGTAATCTCACTATATTATTTGAGCCGGGCCAAGAGGGCTTGGCCGAATTTTTGGCGGAAAATAAAGTCGAGGTGGTTGCCTCCCTGCCATGCTATTCACTAGAGAACGTGGATGCCCAGCGCGGCGACGGTGTGTTCGACAAGAGTATTGCTGGCTTGCAGTTGCTTAATTCATTGGGCTACGGCAAGGCCGGCTCTGGTTTAACGCTGAACTTGGTTTACAACCCGCAGGGGCCAACGCTGCCGCCGAATCAGCAGGTGCTTGAAGCGGATTATCGCCGCGAGTTAATGGCGCACTTTGGTATAGAGTTTAATCACTTGTTTGCACTGGCCAATATGCCAATAAAGCGTTTTGGCTCTACCTTAGTTTCTAAAGGGCAGTTCGCACCCTATATGGAATTGCTGAAAAACAACTACAGCGCCGCTAATTTGGAATCCGTGATGTGTCGCAATTTAGTGAGTGTGGATTGGCTGGGGAATTTATATGACTGTGATTTTAATCAGCAATTAGCACTGGGCTTGCCCAATAAAACCGTAAGTCATTTGCGCGATTTATTGCAGAACAGTCTAGACGGCGATGAAATTGCGATAGCCGACCACTGCTTTGGCTGTACGGCTGGGCAGGGTAGTAGTTGCGGTGGTGCATTGTAGTCAGGCTATTGTGAGTTAGTTGTAAAAAACCTAGTTAACAATAAAAAGGAGCGAACATGGAATTGAAAACTAAAGTTTTAGTGGCGGTATATTTACTAACGGGCTTTGTGGCGCTACTGATGACCTGGGTCCATGTGCCCGCTTATTTAGGCAATGGCTTTGCCGATGCGAATATTCAGTTTTGGAAGGACGCACTCTTTAATGCGAACCCCGCCGGTAAGTTTTTAACGATAGATGTTTTGTTTTTAGCGTTTGCCTGCAATGTGTGGATATTTATCGAAGCGCGGCGTATCGGTGTTAAATATGTTTATGTTTACGTTATCGCGGGGATCGTAATTGCGATTAGCGTTGCATTTCCTTTGTTTCTGGCCGCAAGAGAACTGCGGGTGGCCGCGACGGACAAAGGCTTTACCGGCTATAAAATTAAGGTGGTTGATGTGATCACTTTACTCGCATTATTTTTGATCAGCCTATTCGCCGCGTTCGCGATACTGTAACGGCTTTGTTTGTTTAATTGGGAGACGTCATGCACGACCTCGTACAAGATTATTACGGCAAACAACTGCAAAGCTCGGCAGATTTAAAAACCACCGCCTGCTGCGATTTCACTGCGATGCCGGAGTGGCTAAAGCCACTGCTGAGCAATATTCATGGCGAGGTCTTGTCGCGCTACTACGGCTGCGGCTTGGTTTGTCCCCCGCTGTTAGAGGGCTGTCGCGTGCTGGATTTGGGCTGCGGCAGCGGTCGCGACGTCTATGCCCTAGCGCAAATGGTCGGTGCAAGTGGTGAAGTCGTCGGGGTTGATATGACCGACGAACAGCTCGCGATTGCCGAGGAGTATAAAGACTACCATGCTGAAAAATTTGGTTTTCAAAATGTGCGCTTTTTAAAAGGATTTATAGAAAAGCTAGATGAATTGGATTTGGAAACCGGTAGTTTTGACGTGGTGGTGTCTAACTGTGTTATTAATTTATCGCCAGACAAAGATGCCGTGCTGCGCAGCGTCAAGCGCTTACTCAAGCCCGGCGGCGAGTTTTACTTCTCAGATGTATACGCAGATAGGCGCATACCTGAATCGGTCAAAAATGACCCGGTTTTGTATGGCGAGTGCTTGGGTGGGGCGCTGTACTGGAATGATTTTATCCAACTGGCTAAACGCCAAGGCTTTATCGACTCCCGTTTAGTGGAAGATCGCCCTTTGGAAATAACCGATCCGATACTTGCTGAACGCTGCGGAAACATAAAGTTTTATTCGGCAACGTACCGCTTGTTTAATTTAGATGCTTTAGAGAGTGATTGTGAGGACTACGGCCAAGCGGTCATTTACCGAGGCAGTATAGAAAATAGCCCGCACCGCTTTGTGTTGGATAAACACCACGATATTCAGGCTGGGAAAATATTCCCCGTCTGTGGAAATACCTGGCGTATGCTGCACGACAGTCGCTTTGCCGGACACTTTGATTTTATCGGCGATTTCAACAAACACTTTGGCATTTTCGAAGGCTGCGGAGTAGGTCTGCCCTTTGATAGCACTCTGTTTGGCGCCGATGGTGCGCCCTGCTGCTAATCGTTAACGCTTTATAAATCTGCACATGCGTGAGACGGCGATTATGTCGTCTCACGCTGTTGAGCATCTTGTCGTTTCTCTGTCTTGTGCTGATCTTCGTCATTGCCTATTTTCCAGTAGCTTGAGATATACAGCTGCTCTTTGTTCAGTAACCGAGTTTGCTTTAGGTACTTCCGCAATTTTTGCATTGAGCTGAACTCACTTGCCACCCACGCTGATACTTTCCCTGGCAACCAATTCAAGTTTTCAACGTAGCGGCCTAGTGTTTCGCCGCTTGGGTCTGGGTGCGGATTAAGCAGCCAGTGCAGGTCAATGTTTTCTGGCACCGTCAGATCCTGTATGTCGCTGTTGTCGAGTATTTCAATAACGACGTAGCCGCGCGCGTGGGTGGGCAACTGCGAAATGTTAACGCTTATAGCCGGTAATGCTGTCATGTCGCCGACCAAGAGAAACCAATCTGCATCGGTGTTTAAGAGCTTTTTAGGGCCGGGGCCACCGACTAATATTTTATCGCCAACTTGAGCCGAACGCGCCCACGTGGACGCCGGGCCGCTGGCCTCGTGAATAACGAAGTCGACGTCAATTTCTTGGTGGCGTTGGTGTCTGACGGTGTAAGTCCGCATCAGCGGCCGTGTACCGTTTTCCTGCGGGAAAATAAGTTTTATATAAGCGCTCTCTTGCTTGTCGGGAAAGCGGGCCATACCCGCGCCGCCCAAGGTATTAACCCGGCGATCAAAAGTATCTGATATAATGCGCGAATGGACGAAAAAATTGATGCAAGAAAATTATCCTTAGAAGTTCTTGAAGAAAAACGTCGACAGGCGCATCGACTTCGGAAACGCGGAATGACGAGAGCCGAGATTGGCGAAATAGTGGGCATTCACGCGGATACGATTGGTCGTTGGTTAAAGCGCGACAAGAATCAACTAGGATACGATAAGCCGGGGCGAAAAGCCGGTAGTGGGCGGCGGTTAACGGCTGAACAGGAACAGCATATTGAATCGGTGCTGATCGACAAAACGCCGGATCAATTAAAAATGCCCTATGCGTTGTGGACGCGGGAATCGGTTCGCGAACTGATCCTTAATTGCTATGGGCTGGCGCTACCCGTACGCACCGTTGGCGATTACCTAAAGCGCTGGGGCATGACACCGCAGAAGCCACAAAAGCGTGCGTATGAACAACGCGCGCCGGAAGTGAAAGCATGGCTAGAGGAAGAATATCCGGCGATAAAAGTGCAAGCGAAGCAGCAAAATGCCGAGATTTACTGGGGCGATGAGACTGGTCTGCGTAACGACTGCCAGCATGAGCGGGGCTATGCGCCCAAAGGAAAGACCCCAGTGATTCGTCTAAATGCCAAGCGTGAATCGTGCAACATGATTTCAGCAGTGACCAATCAGGGCAAAGTAAGATACCAGATATTTGAAGGCAACATGAATGCGGATAGACTGATTGATTTCATGATGCGATTGCTCAAAGATGCGAAGCGCAAAGTGTTTTTGATTCTGGATAATCTGCGGGTGCATCATGCCAAGCCGGTAAAAGAATGGTTAGAGGCGCACAAAAAAATGATTCAGGTATTTTATCTGCCAGCTTATTCGCCAGAACTAAATCCTGACGAGTATTTGAATTGTGACCTCAAGGGTGGTGTGCATAGTGGGCAGCCCGCACGCAATAAAGAGCAACTCAAACAGAAGGTATCGAAGCACATGCGTATGCTGCAACGGAAGCCACATCGTGTCCGCAAATATTTTAAGCACGAGAAAATTCGTTATGCCGCATAACAGATACCAAAATCCGCCGGGTTAATAACTCTGAGCATATGCGAGCTAAGTTTCTTGGTGCGAATGACTTCAAGGCTTATCGGTGCAGGTTTACTCATGGGAATATTCCTTTCATTGCGCGGTATTGGCGGCGAGATTGTCCACCATGATATTTGCGATGCGGATAAATGCGTGCATATCTTCATTGCTAAGGTTAGCCGTCATGGCCTTATTAGCCGTGCGTTCAATGGCGTTAAGCTGGGTGACGATTTCTTTGCCTTTGGCGCTTAAGCGAAGCAGTTGGCTCCGGCGATCTTCAGGGTTGGCGATTTTGCTGATGTAGCCGTCCTCCAGTAACTCGTTCAACACGCGGGTTATTTGCGCTTTATCGCGCTGCATGCGCTGCGCGATTGATTGCGCAGTGCAATTTGCGTTGCGGTAAATACCTTTGAGCGCGCGTATATGAGTGATGGGCAATGGGATATGTTGATTTTTAATACTGGTGCGCAGCGCCGTTTTATAGTTGTGGCTGAGGCTGTGGAGTAGCTCGTTAATCGCTTGTGCTGGCATGATGATGCTCTTAGTGTAGTTGACTTTATCAATTATATTTAAAATAGTTGACTACGTCAACTAATGTGGCGGCATGCGCAATACCGTAGTTTTAAATCTGGCGGTTTATTGCGTGTTAATTTCGGATGGAATTGCCGTACACTATGGTGAAGAATGGCAACAACGGCACTGCGCTTATAAGTTGACTAGGAGGGTGAATATGAAAATGCGTGAACTGGGAAAAACCGGCATTAGCGTGAGCGAGATTTGCTTAGGCACAATGACCTGGGGGCAGCAAAATACTCAGGATCAAGCCTTTGAGCAAATGGATTACGCGGTGTCGCAGGGCGTTAATTTTTTTGATACCGCAGAGATGTATCCAGTGCCGCCCATTCCCGAAACTCAGGGCCTTACCGAGCAATACATTGGCGAATGGTTTCGGCAAACCGGCAAGCGCAAAGACATTATTCTGGCGAGCAAGGCTTCTGGCCCCGGTCATGCCCATATTCGCGATGCCAAGCCTCTGGATCGCACCGCAATATTGTCAGCCTTTGAGGGTAATTTGCAGCGTCTGCAAACCGATTATATCGATTTATATCAAATTCATTGGCCAAATCGCGCGACTAATTTCTTTGGAAAACTTGGGTATCAGCACACTGACGGCGATGCCGAACCGGCGATTCATGAAATCTTAGAAGCCCTCGCCGAGTTAGTGGAGGCCGGGCAGGTTCGCGCCATTGGTATTAGCAATGAAACGCCGTGGGGCCTGATGAGTTACCTGCGCTTGGCTGAGCAATATGGATTGCCGCGAATAGCCAGTATCCAAAATCCCTATAGTCTGCTGAATCGCAGCTTTGAGATTGGCTTGGCCGAAATGGCTATTCGAGAGCAAGTCGGTTTGCTGGCGTACTCACCCCTTGCCTTTGGCATGTTGAGTGGTAAATACCGCCACGGCGCTCGCCCCGCAGATGGTCGCATTACTTTATTCGAGCGCTTTAAACGCTACAGCAACCCCCAGGCAGACGTGGCGACAGAGCAATATATTGCTCTGGCCGAACAACACGGTTTATCGCCAGCGCAAATGAGTTTGGCGTTTATTAATCAGCAGCGCTTTGTCACCAGCAATATTATTGGTGCGACGACCATGGCGCAGCTAAAAGAGAATATTGCCAGTATTGACGTGTGTTTAAGCGATGAGGTATTGAAGGGTATTGCCGATATTCATCAGCGTATCGCCAATCCAGCGCCATAATTATGTGGTGTCGGCAGTATAAATAAAAATAATAAAATGGGGGCTGTCAGGGAGGACAAACTATGCCTGTTTCCATTGCTCAAATCGAAGGGAAAGTTTATTTTTTTTCACAAAGCTTGCACAAAAAACATCGTCAAACCTTGACGCGTAATATCGATTCACTGCGGCTCGCACTCAATGCGGTTCGAGACAGCCAGCCCTTTGATATTATTGCCATGGTGGTTTTGCCAGAGCAGGTGCACTGCATCTGGCGTTTACCCCCAGGCGATGACAATAGCGGCGCGCGGTGGTCGCAATTTAAAGCTTTGTTTATAACTTACCTGCCACTTCGGGAAATTCGCAGCCGCAATAGATTGCAGCGTCGTCAACCCAGTGTGTGGCTGCGCAAATACTATGAATATCAAATTGAAAATCAGCGGGACTTACAGCGCTATATCGATTTTGTCCACCGTGCACCACTTAAACTCGGGCTGGTTGAGCGCTTAGCCGATTGGCCTTATTCGAGCTTTCATCGTTACGTGCGAAATCGACTGCTACCGGCAGACTGGTGTGCAGGGCCAGAGGAAGAGCTTGTGCTGGAGGTAACTGAATCGGTGGGGCGGCCTTAGCTGGCCGCTCCACTGCAGCGAGTTTACACTCGAGAAATACGACTTAACACCGCTTTGAGATAGCGCGTTTCTGGAATAGCAGCGTGAACAGGATGGTCCATACCCTGCATACCTTCAGCAAGAATTTGCGCGTGGCGGTCGATGTGCCGCGCGGAGGCCCGCACCAGATCCAGCAGTTCTTCTCTTGGCATATGCATAGAGCATGATCCGGAAATTAAAAAGCCGCCGTCATTGAGCAAACGCATGGCCATTTCATTAATACGCCGATACGCCAGAATGCCTTCTTTCTGATCTTTTTTACGTTTTATAAAAGCCGGTGGGTCGACGATGATCACGTCAAAGCGCTCGTCGGCTTCTTTTAGTGATTTCAGGGTAGTGAATGCATCGCCTTGCACGGTGCTGAGCTTGTCGGCCACGCCATTAAGTTCCGCGTTTTTGTGCACCATGTCGAGTGCGTTTTCTGATATGTCTGCGCACCACACATCGTCGGCGCCAAACACCGCGGCCTGGACACCAAAGCTACCAACATAGCTAAATACATCCAATACCCGTTTGCCGGGAACAATATTGCGCAGCCATTCGCGATTTGGGCGCTGGTCGTAAAACCAGCCGGTTTTTTGTCCGGCGGCCAGTGGCGCTAAAAAGCGCACGCCGTTCTCAATGAGCTCAACTTCGTCGGGCACTTCGCCGTAGGCGGTTACGACTTCTAATGGCAGGCCTTCTAGTTTGCGAACGGCGGCATCATTGCGCAGCAATATGGAAACGGGCTGCAACATTCTGACCAGGGCTTCTATAACAACATCGCGCATGGCGTCCATACCGGCAGTATTGAGCTGTACGCAGAGGTGGTCTCCAAAGCGGTCGACTACCAGACCCGGCAGCAAATCGCTTTCGCCATAAATGAGTCGGTAGCAGGGCTGGTCAAATAATTGCTCGCGCAGGGCTAGCGCCGATTTAATACGCTTTTTGAGGGTGTTCAGGTCAACTGGGCGCTCGTCGTTGGTCATCATGCGTGCGCAGATCAATGACTGTGGGTTGACGTAGGCAACGCCCATTACCTTGCCCTGTTGGTTCTCAACGATGACTTGCTCACCGGCGGCAAAATTGCGCAGCGGCGTCGCGTTGGTGTCGACTTCGTTGCTGTAAATCCACAAATGGCCGCTGCGCAGACGTTTGTCTTCATTTTTGGCGAGGCGTAGGCGTTGGAGGCTCATAGTGTTTTCCTGGGCAGGGCGATGAATTCGGGGGGCATTATCGTCGATATCGGATGCGAGGTGAAACTTTTCAGCTTTATGGGCTTTTCTGCGCCTGAATGAGTAAGTTGCGCGGGCTCAGCGAAGCGCTGCAAAACTCGCTGAGGCTGCACTGGTAACCGTGCTCCTGCAGGTATAACAGGCTGTCGAGTACGCAGCGCAGCTCAAGGGCGCGGCGAAACGCCATGCGCAGTAAGTCGATGGCTTCTGCGCGGTGCAGTTGCTGCCAGCCAGTCTGCTCGAAATCGGCTAAACCGCCAGGCAGCGCATGGCGTATGTTTTTATGGTCGAGTTGAGCTTGAGCAAACTCGGCAAAACTGCGTTTACTCCAGTGCTGGGGCAGGCTGGGTAGGGCGGTGCTTTTGTCCGCGCCAAGCACGGGAAGGAGCTCGCGCAGCCCTAAATGCCAGGCTTGAAGGGTTCTGCGCGCGGAAATTTCACCGTGACGCGCGGTATTGGTTTGCCGTACCGCGGAGCGTAGGTCATTGCTGGAAATATGCAGTGCTGAGTTTTTGAACTGCTGCGACAAGACCGTGTAAGTGTCATTAAATCGGTGGTAGCAACAGGGCGCTAAGCTGAGCTGGGGGCTGTTGTGCGCTACCGCGAGGCGGAGCAAACGTTGGTGTAAGCCACCGCAGGCGTGAAGGGCAACAAGGTGCTGTGCTGGAGTGAGCTGCTGGTGGACGTCGTTGCTCATAACGTCACAGCGAATGATTTGGCGCAGTGGTGAATCGCCTTTGGCGCGGGCATTGCCTGCCGCAACCAGTTGCGGGTCTATTTCCAATGCGGTGACGGGCAGCTGGTAGTGCTGGCTAATGGCTTCGCCTAAATAGCCCTTGCCAGCACACCATTCAAGAATGGGGCGGTGCATATTGGTATGCGCGGCAATAAAGGCATGGATTTGCTGCCATTTGCGTCCGGGTATGCCTTTAGGGGGTTCTTGCGGGTTTAGTGGTGGCCCTGCGGGCGTGATGTTGATGAGCTCGGCAAGTTCGGTGGCAGGTTCAAAATGCGGGCGCAAGGCGGTGAGTAGGCCCTGATCGTCTCCTTGTAAATTGTGAATTTCGGCGGGGCTGAGGCTGTGCAGGTAATCGCGTAGGGACTTGTGATTGTCGAGATGTGTTGCTGCGGCGCCAGCGTAGGCATTAAAACGCCACCAGGGCTGGTGGCGCAATAGTAAGGAATCGAGGCGTGAAGCGCGGCGGGCGAAGTCCATAAAATCTCGTAAAGAAATATGGCTATTATAGCGGTCTACGCCGACTTCGCACTTTTCTTTAGCTCACTGGATGGGGGCGCTTCACGGGCTTTAGATCGGTGTCTTGATCTTGAAGGTAAGCGCTGAAGCAAGCTTTTAACGCTTGGCACTCTGCGACAAAGTGGTCTTGTAATTCGTGCCGTTGCTCGGCGCTACAATGTTGGTCGGCATGTTCGAGTGCTGAGGCGCTGAGTTGTAAGCGGCGACCATGCAGCTGCCCGGCGCTGCCTTTTATTGCGTGAGCAATGTCCTTCACTTTAGCGTTGTCCTCATATTGAACTGCTTGGGCAAAGTCGCTCAATTGGGTGTCGAGTTGGCTAATGAACATTTCCAGCAGTTTGCGCAGGGTGTCTTTGCGGCCCATGGCGCTTTCTAATGCTTTGGCGGCTATCCAGATTTCCGGCCCATTGCTTGAGGCTCCCTCTTGGCGGACAGGCTGAGCTGTTGCTGACTCGACACTAGCGGAATTCTGAGACCCGCTTTGTAGCCACTGCGTGAGTTTTTCGCGTAGGTCAGCGGCTTCCATGGGCTTGCTGAGATAGTCGTTCATACCGGCGTTAATACATTTCTCCTTGTCGCCACTCATGGCGTTAGCAGTTAGTGCAATGATGGGGATTTCTCGATAGCTGTCGCCTGCGCCGCCATTGCGAATCCGACGGCTGACAACATAGCCATCCATTTTGGGCATTTGGCAATCCATTAGAATTAAGGAATAGGGGTTTTGGCTGTCGCTATTACACAGCATTTGCAGAGCCATAATTCCGTCGTTAGCAATGTCTACCGAGATACCTAGCTCGTCGAGCATGCAACGACTAACCTCTTGGTTGATGGGGTTGTCTTCGGCGAGTAATATTTTGTGGCCAATAAGCGCTGGCGCGGTGTGGCTGTTTGTTGAGCTGAGCGATGTGGCATCTTGCTTAGTCAGCATGGGTGGCTGATGCCGTAATTTGTCGTGATTTGTTAATATCAGGGCGGCAATCAGATCCTTGCTGGCCAGCGGCTTTAAATACCGAGCATTGATGTATTGCTCGTCAAGAGGCTGAGCCAATTTTTCAAAATTGGTGCCAAGTACTGCAATGGCGGCGTGTTGAAACGCTGGGTGTTGGCGCAGCTGCGCTGCCATCGCATTGGCGTTACCGTCGGCAACTTGTTCATTGAGTAGCACAAGGTCGCAGCGCTTTAGTAGCGTCGACTGTGTTGCGAGTGAACGCATCGCGGTTTGCGCATCGTCGCCGTCAATAACGGTGGCGCCCCAGCTTTCCAGTTGGCGGCGGCAGCTGTGTCTAAAGCTGACGTTGCCGTCGATAATAACGACATAGCGGCCGTTGAGCTCAGGGGCGGGTTCCGGCAGGGTGGTACTTGGTTTTAAATGCACCGTGAAACTGAAAGTACTGCCCTCGTCGACGCTGCTGGTGGCCAGAATACTGCCGCCCATGAGCTCACAAAGCTTGCTACAGATAGATAGGCCTAAGCCTGAGCCGCCGTATTTTCGAGTGGTGCTGCTGTCTATTTGTGAGAATGGCGAAAACAATTTGCCGAGGTCTTCTTCTGCAACACCAATGCCGCTGTCAATAATGGCGCAGCTCAAGGTTAAGCCATGGCTCTCTTCACGCAGGCTGGCGCGTAAAATTACCGAACCGTGCTCGGTAAACTTAATGGCATTGGCCAGAAGGTTGGTTACAATTTGGCGAAGTCTGGAGGGGTCGCCAACGACACTGCCAAGCGGAACTGCGCTGAGATCAACCACTAATTCTAAGCCCTTGTCGTGGGCGTAATGGGCAAGGCTTTCGGCAAACTCGTCGAGGGCTTGGCGCAAATCAAACTCAATGGTTTCCAGTTGCAATTTTCCGGCATCAACTTTGGAAAAATCCAAAATATCATCAATTAAACTGAGTAAGGAACGTGCGCTGCTTTTCGCAATATGAATTTTGTGGCCTTGATCTTGATTTAGCGGGGTGCTTTCTAAGAGATTGAGCATGCCTAGCACGCCGTTCATTGGTGTGCGGATCTCGTGGCTCATTACCGCCAAAAACTCACTTTTGGCTCTTACTGCAGCCTCTGCTTGCTCTTTGGCCAAAATCAGTTCGTCTCGGGCTTTGCGGCGACTGTCAATGTCCTGCACTGAGCCGTATAAGCGGATGCACCTTTTGTTACTGAACTCAGCTTGTCCGGTAATATGTACCCACGTTTCGCGGCCGGTTGCGGTGATCACTTTTAGCTCATCGCTAAAGGGGATACCTTTGCTGATGGCCTCTTTTACAGACATTCTGAAGCGGCTAAGGTCTTCGTCGCTACTCGCAAAGTTGTGTATTTGCGCAGCAACGGGAATGAAGTTGTCGTCGGCGCGGAAAATTTTACGGGTCATTGTCGACCAGTAAAGCTTGTTGCTGGTTACCATAAATTCCCACGCGCCAACTCTTGCCTGGGAGCCCATTGAGCGCATCAGTGATTCTTGACGCTGAACAATATCGCTGGCTTTTTTCTGGGCAGAGATATCTTCGATAATTGACCAGACAAAAGATTGGCCGCTGTTGTCTTGAATTAAAACGCCATTTAAGAGAACGGGAAATTTGCTGCCATCTTTGCGAATGTAGTCGCGTTCGTAGGGGCCGTAGCGCCCGGTTTTTTGTAAGGAACGCAGCTGATGTTGTTCGACTTCCTCTGCACTACTCGCGGTGATTTGCCAGTAATTTAGCGCGTTAAAATCTTCTCTTGAGTAGCCGGTGCTGCTCAACAAGGCGTTGTTAACCTGCAAAAACTCGCCGGTATTAAAGTCACTTAAAGCAATGCCGATGGGGGCCATATCAAACAGACTGTGCAGCAATAAGTTGTGGCGCTGACGACGACTCAGCAGGCGACATACGGTCATAAATAAAGCGTAGATACAAGCGCCCGCGAGGCTGAGTAAAATACGCAGGCCGGTGGCGTTGTCGGCCTTGTGCGGCCAGCCATTTTTAGGTACGCCAGCGAGTTCCCAAGCTTCGTTAGAGGGCAGCGAAATAGCTGTAATAACGGGCCGCGCCGCCGAGGTAAATGCGGCGGAACTACCTAAGAACGGCGTGGTTTCAGTGTCGGTTTGAGGGCTTGTTTTGCGGATCGCGATGTTTATGGGCAAATCCGTAGCGTAGAGGCCGATCGTGGTGTAGAGCTGGTTTAAATCAATGACTGCCGAAATGGTTCCCCAAAGCTCGTCTGGCTGGCCACCCGCTTTTGGCACAAAAACGGGAATGCGCGCGACAATACCTTGGCCACCCTGAATTAAGGTGAATGGCCCAGACAGAACGACCTCGCCACTTTCTCTGGCGCGTAACAAGTCACTGAGCTGATCAGGGCGATCTCTGAAATCGAAATTGAGTGTTTTTTCGTTGCCTGCCAAGGGGTAAACAAACTTGATTTTAAGGTCTTGGGTGGCGGTAATATTTTTCAGCTGGACATTGCCATCGAACAGCGGTGCCGCAAAAAAAGCAAAATCGGCTTCGTTTAAGTTAGGATTGGCCCGCACGGCTGAAATCATGCCTTTTGAGGTTTGTAAATTCGCGCGAATTAGCCCCTCTAGTTTACTCGCCGTCAAGTTGAGCTGGTTTTGCATATTATTGCGGAACAACCATTTGTGATTTTTGTTGTTCAGATAATCTATGTAAAAGCCGCCTGCTAGCAATGTTACCGCTGCGATCAATAAGGCGCCGCGCTGCAGCCATTTAAGCCTGGCGAATTGGCGACGATGGAATTGATCCACTTCGCTAGATTTAGTGTCGCGCTGATGGTCATTGGCGGGCGTAGGTGGCATGGACTGGGTCTCTTCGGCCTTTGGTGGTGCCTAGACAGGACGTAATAATTAGCTTCATCATAGATTGTTAGCGGCCAGCGCAATATTCGTACTTCCCCTAGGTCTTATCTTGCTGAATAGCGCGGTGTTCTTTGTTGGGCATTCGTTTGATAATAGCGACTCAATAGTCGTGGGGTGGCGGTAATGACAGTGTGGGTAGACGCGGACGCGTGTCCAGTAGTGATTCGAGATATGTTATTCCGTGCGGCAGAGCGCACTGGGGTGGCCCTGACCTTGATCGCTAATCAAGCTATACGGGTGCCTGCGGCGGCGAATATCACTTCGGTGCAGGTGAGCAGCGGGTTTGACGTCGCCGACAATGAAATTGTCCGTCGGGCGGAGTCCGGTGATTTAGTGATTACCAGCGATATACCCCTTGCCGCTGAAGTGATCGAAAAAGGCGTGCTAGCACTTACTCCGCGGGGCGAACTGTTTGATAAAGACAATATTCGCGCCAAACTGAATATGCGTGACTTTATGGATACCATGCGCTCGTCGGGTGTGCACAGCGGTGGCGCGGCACCTTTTTCGCAGCAAGACAAACAGACCTTTGCCAATCAATTAGATCGCTACTTAAGCCGGTTGCGGAGTTAAATTATGCGGCGTTCATTGCTGGCCTTTGCTGTTCTGCTGTCGTTTTGCGGCGCTTTGCAGGCCGATACTGTGCGGGTAGCGCTGGCCGCTAATTTTGCTGGGCCAATGCGGGAGATCGCCCGCTTATTTGAGCTAGAAAGTGGCCACCACGTCGAAATGGCCGTGTCCTCGTCGGGCAAAATTTACGCCCAAATAAGCCACGGCGCGCCCTTTGATGTGTTTCTGTCGGCTGACCAGAGCAAGCCAGCGGCACTGGTGGCCAAGGGTTTGGCGGTGGCGGACTCGCAGTTTAGCTATGCGCTGGGTCGTTTAGTGCTGTGGTCGACCAATCCGAGCTTAATCGATAATAGCCCGAATATTCTCAGTAGCGGAAATTTCCGAATGCTGGCCATCGCCAACCCGCTGCTGGCACCATACGGTGAGGCGGCGGTTGAGGTTTTACAGCGGCTTGCTTGTTATGAACGGCTAGGAACTAAAATGGTGAAAGGCGAGAATATTGCCCAAACGTTTCAGTTTGTCGCAACCGGTAGCGCAGATTTGGGGCTAGTCGCCTTGTCGCAGCTGCGCGATTCAGGATTGAGTGATGTCGGTTCGCAGTGGTCGGTGCCCACCGCCATGCATAGCCCGATCCGCCAAGACGCTGTGCTGCTGACCTCAGCGGCGGAAAAACCTGCGGCCGTGGCCTTGATGCGTTTTATACAAAGTGAGCAAATTCGCCAACTTATTGTTGAATCGGGCTATTTATTGGCAGACTAGCGCGGCGGGCGGACTAGCTGCGCAGTGGCTCAATGAAACAGCCAAACTCCTTGTCTAACTCCACACTAAAGCGGTAACGATTTTCCAGGGCCTTTACGGTAAAGCGTTTAAACTGCGGCTGCGCGGTGATGGCGCTGATGTCTTGGCTGCTCGTCAGTGGGATGCTTAAGTTAGTGTCTAACAGCGCGTTGTACTTACTAATTTTGATGTTCCCTGCGCGCAGTGCTTCGTTAAAACAATCGAGTGCGTGAATGAGTTCAATTGGGTCGCCGTCGTTTGATGTGTCGATCAATTGGTCGTGATACTTAAGCCGTCTGGCATCGTGGCTCTGGCATTGCAAGGTGCTGTTTGCCTGCTTTTCTTTGGACGGTGTGCAGCTAACCACGCGGTAATATCGGAAATGTTCATCTTCCTCGTGCGCGGCTAAGGCCAAACGCCAAATGGCGCCGGGGCCGGAGCTGCACTTTTCTACTGGTTGTTTAACCGCGTCGGCACCGTAGGTATCGAGCAGGTGCGCAATAGCACTTGTTAGTAAGGTTTCGGTGTAAATATCGCTGTCTTCGCAAGACGAGGCGCCAGCCAGTGCGGGCAGGAAAAATAGTATTAGGCAGGCAAAATATACGCGCATAGTAAAACTCAGTTGGGCAAGTCGTTGCTTGGGGCGGCGTTGAGTCGTAAAAAACGCCGACGAAACAACACCAATATTATCAAGAACAAGCAGGCAATCCCAACGGCGACTGGAAATAAGAGCGTGGTGAGTGAATAGCTGGCCAGCGCTAACACGACCAAGCCATTGCGCAGGGCGAACAAGCCGAAAAATGTCAGGCTTTCGGCGTAGGGCTGGTGGTATGCCTTGCGCAGGGTTGGGGCAAAGCCGAGGAGGTCGACAGTGGTGAGAACTATGACCGCAAATACTGGGTCAGCGCTAATATACCAAATGGGTAGCGAAGACAGTGCGGCGCAAAAGAATAGCCAGTCGCTGCGGGTGATTTTGGTATCGCCGCGCCGTTGATACGCAAGCAGCGCAATATAGAGGGTGATGGTGCCAGACACGCCGATGGGCCAAGCGCCACGGCCGCCGTCGGCATCGAGTTGGGCAAAAAACACGATAATAGTGGTGATGCCCCAGATCACCCACGAGAACACATGGGCGTGGACTGTGCCGCGATGGATGCCGCGAATATAGGGGGCAAAGCCAATAAACGTCAGGGCAATAGCCGTGAAACTGAAATAGTCTTTAAGGTCCATAACAATCGCTAGAGCTGAGAATCCCTTCGCATTGGCGGGGGCTCCCCGCCAATGGCTCCTAGAATAATACGGTGCTAATTAGCGATCTGGCAGCACAATATTCAATTCTAATACCGAGCAGTTACCGTTGTTGTCGAGCTGAACTTCAACCTGATCTTGGTCTACGTCGACGTATTTGCGAATCACGTCGAGCAGCTCCTGCTGCAATTTTGGCAGGTAATCGGGCTGGCTGCGTTGATTGCGCTCGTGGGCGACAATAATTTGCAGGCGCTCTTTGGCAATAGACGCCGTGGCTTTTTTACTGTTGCGGAAGTAGTCGAATATGCTCATGCGCTCCTCCGGAACAGTCGCTGAAATAGGCCCTTTTGTTCAACGCTCATGAAGCGGTGTTCCACTTCTTCGCCAAGAATTCGCGCTACGGCGTCGGAATAGGCTTGGCCAGCGGGGCTCTCGGTGTCGTGAATCACCGGTATGCCTTGGTTAGATGCCTTGAGTACGGTTTCTGACTCGGGGATAACGCCCAGTAATTTGGTGGCCAGAATTTCTTCTACGTCTTTAACGCCGAGCATCTCGCCCTTTTCAACGCGCTCTGGGTTGTAGCGCGTTAGCAGTAAGCATTCTTCGACGCGCTCACCTTGCTCGGCGCGGCGCGACTTACTTTGCAGTATGCCCAAAATGCGGTCGGAGTCTCGCACCGAGGACACTTCGGGGTTGGCGACGACTATGGCCATATCGGCGAAGTACATCGCCATAAACGCGCCATGTTCAATACCCGCAGGGGAGTCGCAAATAATATATTCAAAACCGTCATCTGCCAGTTCTTTTAGCACCCGCTCAACACCGTCAATGGTTAGGGCGTCTTTGTCGCGGGTTTGCGAGGCGGGCAGAATATAGAGATTCTCGGCGCGTTTATCTTTAATCAGGGCTTGGCGTAGCTTGGCCTCGCCATTGATGACATTAACAAAATCGTACACCACGCGGCGCTCACAATTCATAATAATGTCGAGGTTGCGCAGGCCTATATCAAAATCGATAACGGCGGTTTTGTGGCCGCGCATGGCAATGCCGCTGCTGATCGCAGCGCTGGTCGTGGTTTTACCCACGCCGCCTTTTCCTGAGGTAACTACTATTATCTTGGCCAAGGGTCTAATCCTTTTTAGGGCATGATGAGTGTAAGTGGTTTGGCATTAAACGAGTGGCGTAATGCACAGTGATTGCTCGTCTCGGCCGATTTGGACCGCGGTTTTCCAGTGTTCGTTGCGTAAATCTTCATCTACCTTGAAGGTACCCGCAATGGAAACCAGCTCCGCCTCTAGGCTTTGACAGAAAATTCGCGCACTGAGATCGCCTTTTACGCCCGCTAGGGCGCGGCCGCGCAGGGCACCGTAAACATGTATATTGCCGTCGGCCAGTACCTCGGCACCCGCTGAAACTGCTGCCATAATAATCAGGTCGCCACCGGGGGCGTATACCTGCTGGCCAGAGCGGATTGGCGTGGTAATGATTTTACTGGGGTTACGATTGATTTCAATGTGGCTAGAGGGGCTTAGCTCTAATTGCACAGACGCTGGCGCGGCCGGTTCATCTTGGCTTATTTCGGCGGTGCTGGCTTCCGTTGCCGCGCTGGGCTCGGTTTCTACTAAAGGTTCCGGCGCCGGTTTAACCCGGGTCGCGGGCATAATCGCTAAGCTCAAGACCGGCGCCTGTTGCGCTAAGCTTTCGACACCGCTGCGCAGAGCTACTGGTAATAGCCCCTGGCTGCGGCATATGGCCAGAATGTCGGCTAGGGGCAGGGTGTCTAAGTCCCCGACAAAATCATCAAAACTCAGTACCACCGGAGTTTGCTTAAAAAAGCCCGGCGCGGTGGCGGCCTTTTCGCGCAGTTGCTGCTCAAAATCCACCGCGTCAAAGCGGCTGATTTCCAATAGTGTGAGGGGGAATAAGCCGCCCTTCAAACGAAAGGTGGCGGTGGTGACTTGATTATCGCTAGCTGTCGGCTTTAAACGTGGCAATCTGCTTTCCTAGGTGTGGCTAAACCCCCAGTACGCGCGGCGCGTCTTGGAGTAGGCTATGGGTATTCAAAATTTCAGCCTCTTAGAGTAAGGCATCGCCACGATTGTTCAACTGTTTTTATGGGTTTAGCGCCGACTTGTTGGTACTTCGCTGATTTTACGCGTGATTCAGTATATTGGTAGCTAGAAAATTGCTCAGGCGTAGGCCCACTCCCGCAATAAATTATGGTACAGCGCCGATAGGCGCCGCACCTCTTCGTCGTCACTGCCCAGTTTTATTGTTAAAGCCTGAATGCTTTGATCCAGCTCAAACAGTTGCTGGCGTTGCTGATGGCTGCGGATCAGACTTTGCACCCAAAAAAACGCGGCAAGGCGTTGGCCCTTTGGCACTGGTTTAACTTCGTGCAGGCAGTTGGCGGGGTAGAGGATCATATCCCCAGCGTCGAGTTTAATTTCTTGCAGGCAGCCGCCGATCTCAACGCAGAGTTCGCCGCCCTCGTAGTCTTGGGCTTGGGACAGGAATAAGGTCGCAGACAGATCGCTGCGCAGACTGCTGCCGTCGGCAAGCCGCATAATCGCGCTGTCGATATGCTGGCCGTAGTGGCCATCGTTTTGGTAGCAATTAAATTTGGGCGGGTAAATTTTGTCGGGCAGCGCGGCGCTGATGAACAGCGGGTGCTGACTTAATTTGGCGCTGAGGCTTGTTACCAAACGGCGGGCTGCTGCACTGCTGTCATCTAACTGCAAATTGGTTTTGAGTGGCGCGGCAAGTTGGCCAGCGCTGCGGGCACCGTCTTGCCAGTTGGCGCCGTCGAGCGTTTGGCGAAAATGCGCTAACTCGCTCGCGCTCAGAAAATTATTGATAACAGTGAGCATAGTGATCCTCAGCGGGGCGTAAAAAGGCAGTCGCGATTAATATCGGCTATTTGCGCGCAGCCGCACAGCGCCATAGTGATTTCGAGTTCTTCTTTTAATAAACGTAACATGTGAGCAACGCCCAAGGCACCGGCAACCGCCAAGGCAAAGGCTTGGGGACGGCCAATGAGTACCGCGTTGGCGCCCAGGGCAATGGCTTTAATGATGTCGCTGCCGCGGCGAATACCGCTGTCTAATAAAATCGGGAAATCACTGCCCAGCGCATCGCGAATGGCAGGCAGAGCGTCGATGCTGGCGGGTAGGCCGTCTAGGCAGCGACCGCCGTGATTAGACACAATAATGCCGTCCATACCCATGTCGGCAAGCTGCACGGCGTCGTCGGGGTTGATTACGCCTTTAATAATGATGGGGAGTTGGGTCTGTTGCTTTAGCCACGCGAGGTCTTGCCACTGGGGCGCCAGCGCCATGAGTTGCTGGAGAATGGAATTTTGTCCTGTTAACTTTTGTGCGGGCGAAATATTCACCGCTTCAATTTCCGGTGGTATCTGGAAGCCCGCGCGCTGGGCGCGATTGCGCAGGCCGCTCAGTGGCGCATCGACGGTGACCACGATCGCGGTATAGCCTGCGGCTTCAGCCCGCGCAATAAGAGTCGATGTGTCGGCGCGCTGGGGCTGAAAATACAGTTGAAACCATTTTGGCGCATCGGTTTGCGCGGCAATGTCTTCGAGGCTGGCGGTGGCCAGTGTGCTGACGACCATGGCGGTGTCCATGGCATCTGCCGCTATTGCGGTGGCGAGTTCGCCACTGGCGTGGCAGAGCTGCTGATAGCCCAGCGGCGCCAGTAAAAAAGGGTGGGCCAAGTCGTGGCCAAGCAGGGTGGTTCGGGTAGACGCGCTGCTGAAGTCGCGCAGCAAGCGCGGCTTTAATTCAATATTGGCAAAGGCGCTGCGATTGCGATGAAGGGTGTGTTCGTCGGCAACGCCTGCGGCAATGTATTCGTAAATGTCGTGGGCGAGAAATTCTTTAGCGTAACGCTGGTAGTCATCAAGGCAGACAATATCTGCGGGGATATTTTGCAAGGGCGGGGTGTATTTCATCACTGTATTCCGTAATGGATAAGCGCGCTGTGCTCATACTCTATGAGCACAGCGCAGGGCGAGCTTAGAACTCGTAGTCCACGCTGAGGTGGGCGTTGCGGGCTTCGCCAATATAGGTGAAGGCACCGCTGCGGTAGGCCGCAAGGTAGTAGTCTTCATCAGTGACATTGCCAATGTTTACCCGCGCCTTAAGCTGCTCGCTAAACTGGTAGCTGGCAAAGGCGTCGAACACGGTATAGCTCGGCACTTCGTAAGAGTACTCGCCCGTTGTACTGCTAAAGCCAGCTGCGGAGTCGGGCTGACCAGCGTACAGTTCGCTAGAGTAAGTCAGTGTGCCGCCAAAAGAAAATTTGGGGCTGGCTTGGTAGCGCAACTGCAGAAACACGCTGTCGTCGGCGAAGTTACTCAGCACCTTGCCTTCGGAGTCGGTATTATAAGATTCGAGAATTTCCGATTCCATAAAGCTGGCGCCGAACTGGGTGCTGAGTTTGCTGCTGATATTGCCAACCAAGGAAAACTCAATGCCCTGTACGCGGTTTTTACCGGTGTTCAAGGTGCCGAGGGTGGCGTAGTCGTCGCCGACGCTTTCCATAACATCACTTTTGGTGATTTGGAAAATCGCTGCGGTGGCCAGGAGCTTGTCATTGAGAATATTCCATTTGGTGCCAAGCTCAATATTGGCGGTCATTTCCGGTTCGCTGTTCGCGGCCTGTTCTGGGTCGCCACACAAGCCACCATAACCACAGTTACCGCCAACATCAGACTCGCCGCCGTTGATATTGGCCGAGGTGCTGTAGGTTAGGTAAACATTGGCGTCGTCATTAATTTGGTATACCGCGCCAATATGGCCGTTCCACAGGCTGTCGGAATATTTAAAATCTAAAATGGTGCCGCGGCTATCAACGGTATTGTCGTAGTCGAAATCATCTAAGCGAATGCCGGTGAATAAAGACCAGTCTTCACTCAGCTCAATGGTGTCCATCAACGACAGCGAGATAGTTTCAATATTGTAGTCTGAGTCTTGCGCGCCCTTAGTAATACTGCGACCCATGATGGTGTTTATATTGCTAGGGGTATTGCCATTGGCATCGGTGGTGCAATAGCCGGGACCTGCGCCGCCGCGACCGCTGACAACACAATTACTGGTGCCATTGTTGGTAACGTTATACACGCCATTAACGACATTGTGTTTAGACAGCTCAACACCAAAGACCAGTTGGTTTTTCTTGCCAGCAATATCCATGTCTTTAAAGAAATTAAACTGGTTAACAAGGTATTCTACTTCTTGCCAACCTTGATGGGTGCTAAGCGACGCGGTTGCCGCGCCGGGAGCGTCGGGGTCGGTGGCGTCGCGATTGGTACCCCGCGCGCCGGTGGTCACTTAGCCGTTGTCGGTGGTGCCGTAGCGCAGGGCGTTTTCAATACGGCTGCTATCGCTAATGTCGTATTTGGCGCGCAAGGTGGCGACGCTAACCGTTGATTTTAGAAAATCTTGGTCTTGTAAATAGACTGGAAAATCGTCAACCGGTTTGCCGCCACCAGAAACGATATAGGTACCTAAATCTGGGCTGTCTTCAGCATTGAGGTAGTAGACATCACCAAGTAATTGCAGCTTTTCTGTGGCCTTAAACAGGCCAGAGACGGCAAAGCCGCGACGGCTTTTATCCGCTGGCTCGCGGTCGGGCACGTCTTTAAAGGAATAGAGTAAGTTGACGCGCAGCGCGATATCGTCGCTGACTGAGTTATTGCTGTCGAGGCTCAGGCGCTGGTAATTATCAGTGCCAATACCGCCGCTAACTTTATTAAAGTCGTATTCGGTACTCGCTTGCTTGGTAATACTATTTACCGCACCGCCGGTAGAGCCGCGGCCAGCAAAAGTAGAGCTTGGTCCCTTGGTGATCTCGACTTGCTCGGTGGCAAAGCTTTCGCGAGTGGTCATGCCGGGGTCGCGAAGGCCATCGACAAAGACATCGCTGCGGGCTTCATGGCCGCGAATAATATAGCGGTCGCCAAAGGCATTGCCGTTCTCACCGGTGCCAAGGGTAATACCGGGTTGGGCAGCTAATACATCACGCAAATCTGATTTGCCGGATTCCTGAATCTGGGTTTGGGTCAGTACGTTGATGGTTTGTGGGGTGTCGGCCAAATCTTTTACATGGCGGCTGTCACCAGAAATTTTTGCTTTGTAGGGTGCGCCCGCTTCGGTGTAGGGGTTGGTGTCGAGGGTGCGCTCCTCGATTTTTAGCGTATCGAGCACAAAGGCATCTTCACTTTGCGCGAAGCTGGCGCTGCCCATCAGCAGTGTGGGGATACCTAGCGCTAGGGCGCTGGCTCTGGGCTTGAAGCGCGTCGTCGTCAGCTTAGCCGGTTTTAGTGTGGTTTTCCGTGTCATGTTTAATCCTCGTGGAAGTCATTGGTGATTAGGGAGTACTCAATAGGTATTACGAGATGGATCTCTTCTTTTTTTATACTTGCAGGTAGTGGCGGCAGCGGTGAGGCGTCGGCGAGCATTTGCAGCGCCGCGTCGTCGAGGGCGCCATGGCCAGAACTGGTTTTAATTGATGCGGCAAAAATCTCACCGCTGCGGCGGATGCCGAATTTCAGTGTCACCACGCCTTGGGTTTTGCGCTTTTTAAGCTCAGGCGGGTAGGTTTTGTAGTGACTGAGCTGCGCCATGACTCGGCTAAAATAGTGGCTGCTGTCTCCTTGCTTGCCGCCGGCGCTGCGCTGCTTGCCCGAGCCACTGGCGCGAACCATGGCTTTTGTTGAGGTGTCGGGACTCGTGTTTTGGTGAGCTGTAGCCTCCTCAGGCTTAGCTGTTTCTGCCTTGGCTTGGCGGCTCGCTGAAGTGTCGACGGCGCTTTGATAGCCGTGTACTGCCGCCTCGGCTGTTACTTGCGCGGTGGGCGCACTGATACTTGTCGCGATTTTTTCCGGCAATTGCGCAGCTTTTTCTGCGGGTTTTACTTGCGGCTTGGTCGGCGGTTTAGCTGGTGCGGGCTTGGGCTTTAATTTAGGCGCGGGCTGATGTTTAGGCTTGGGCGCTGGGCTAGGCTCAGGCACGACCTTACTCTGCGCGATGTGTTTGGCGACGTCGGCATAAGAACCACTCATGCCGAGGCCAATTTCTAATCCGTCTCTGCCCTCGGCGTCGGCGCCAATAAGCGGTGTTGGGCGCGGTGACTGCTCGGCGAGGTAAAGCAGCGAGGCGTGTACGCCAACTGCAAATACAAAGGCAATAATCCATGGGAGCTGGCGCATTAGTCTTGGCCACCGTTGCGGGTGTGCAAGTTAATGCTGAGCTGCGGGTAGTTAGCCATCGCGCCTAGCGCGAGGTGTAATTGCGCCGCGCTCAGGTTTTGGTCTGCATACAGCGAAACCTGTGTTGGCTCTGCGCTTGACAGCTGGCTAAAAAACTCGCCCAGTGCTTGTGGGCTGATCGCCTGCGATGTAGCCGCTGTTTGATTAAGAAATATTTCGCCTTGTTGGTTAATGATGATTTTGATGGCTTGGCTATTCTCGACCTTGCTCTGGCTGCTACTGGGCAATTGCACCGCGCCGCTTTGCGCGGTTTTAAATTGCCCCGCGACCATGAAAAAAATCAGCAGTAAAAAAACAATATTAATCAAAGGGATTAAATTTTCGTCGCCGCTCGTTTTCTTTGCCGCGGGCAAAAGGTTTCTATTCATCGCGCTTGCTTGCCTCTGGTAGCGGCTCGCCCAAGCTGACGTGCATAAAACCGGCAGACCTTAATTGCTCTAACAGGCTAACAATGTCCTGTACCCGCAACTCAGCGGCGGGTAACAGGTTTACGACTTGCTCAGGGCTGGCAAGGGTGTTGAGCTCCGCTAAGCTGCCGAGCTTGGTCAACGAGGTATTGAAATAGGCGAAGCTGCCGTCCTCGTAGGCCAGTAGCAATTGCGGTATGGCCGCGTTGCTTGACGCTGAAACTGCCTGCGATTTTTTTAGCTCGATGCTTTGTTCTTTGGTAAAAGTGGAGGTCAGCATAAAAAACATTGGCGGTTTCGGATAATAAGTGCAATTGGTAAGAAGGAGGCCAGCTGGTAGAGTCGGTACTTCTTCCCGACCAAGAGATGAAGCACTGATGAGCTACTACCAGCTGACCGAAAACGAACGATACCAGATTTACACTTTGAAGAAAGCAGGTCATTCGCAAAAAGAAATAGCCGATTTATTAGATAGGAGTCCATCCACCATAAGCCGCGAGCTTAATCGCAATAGTGGTTTGCGAGGCTACCGACCACAGCAAGCTGAGCGATTATCCGTAGGTCGGCGACGTGGTGCACATAAAGCGAGGAAGGTAACAGAGGCGGTGGCTTTACAGATAGTGGCTTTATTGCGCCAGGAGCTAAGCCCTCAGCAAGTGGTAGATTATTTAGAGCGGCACAAGGGTTTGTTCTTGCACCATGAAACGATCTATCAGCTTATCTATGCAGACAAGGCCCAAGGTGGTGATTTGTATACGCACATGAGAATTGCCTCCAAGCCCTACCGTAAAAGGTATGGCACTTATGACCGGCGAGGCAAGATCAAGAATCGCGTGAGCATTGATGATCGCCCAGCTGTTGTGGATAGACGTAACCGCATTGGTGATTGGGAGGGTGACACCATTATAGGTAAAGGGCGTAAAGGTGCATTACTGACGATGGTAGAGCGCAAAACGCTGTATACCGTGATTGTTAAATTAACGGGCAAGCGAGCGGACTTACTCGCCGATGCTGCAATTACCAGCATGGCCAAAATAAAGGATAAGGTGAAAACGATCACCTTGGACAACGGTCTTGAGTTTGCCGCTCACGAGGCCATTACGGAAGGTTTAGACGCAGACATTTACTTTGCGCACCCGTATGCATCATGGGAGCGGGGCATTAATGAAAACACCAATGGATTGATACGGCAGTACTTTCCAAAGGGAACAGATTTTAATGAGGTGACGGATGAGCAGGTTCAGTTTGTAATGGATCGACTTAATGCTAGACCACGAGCCAGTCGTGGACACCGATCACCCAATGAATTATTTATGGGGCGGCGAGAAGATTTACTCGCTGCGTGAATGGATTGCAGTTATTACTTGAAACCGCGATTAATAGAATAAAGACCACATCAATTAAGGCGGTGAGGCTAACGGCATTTTTACGCCGCGGTGTGCCCAGCGACGGCGCGCTTGTTAAAGAGAGTGCTGCGCTCACGCCAGTTCACTCGCTTCTTTGGCTGCCGAGTGAGCTGGGCCTTTAACTTGACTATTGGTTTGGCTATTCAGAGTAAAGGCGTATTCGATAGTATTTTGAATAGACTGGATCTGGCGTTCAGTGCAGCGTTCAAGCCAGCTGTGCAACACTGATATCGGAATTGCCACAATCAAACCTGCGGCGGTGGTGAGTAGCGCCTGCCAAATGCCGCCAGAGAGAATCGCGGGGTTCACGTGCTCACCTGCCGCTTCCATGGCGCGAAAGGCCTCGATCATGCCCAGTACCGTACCGAGTAGACCGAGCAGCGGGGCGAGGGTGGCGATCACCTCTAAAATGCGGAGATGGTTGCTGAGCTGCTCGGCTTGCAGGCGCGCACCCCGGTAAGCTTCATCGCGGGCCTGCTGCAAGCTGAGGTATTTATTGCTAAACAACTGTAGGCAGCGGCTCAGCGCCTTAGCGCTGGGATTTTGATGACCGTTGATCAGCATTAAGGCCTCGGGCTTTCTGCCTTCTTCAAGCAGTTTAAATGCCCGAGGTGCAGCGGTGTCATTGAGTTTTAGTTGGCCAAATAGCTGCCACACCTTATAACTGGCCACGGTTAAGCCGAGAAGAGAAAAGAGCGACAGCAGCCAAATAACGGGGCCGCCGGTAATAAGAAGTTGCAACATAGTAGGCTCGAGTATATTTAATAGTAATCGTAATGAGAACGGTTATCATTAAGATATAAGTAGAGTCTGTTGTCAATCGTCTTGCCGTATTTTTGCGTAGTTGCAGTTTTGGGGGGATGCTTGGAGTGAAATTTGCTATGGGTAATAATGGTTTGGTGCACAGTTGAATTGTTGGTAAGCCTGTCAAGTAAGCTGATCTAAGCGGTGAGAGAAAACGTGGTTTGGGCGGTGCAATATGTCGCTGTTTACAGGTTTACATCATGGAGGATAAAGGGTGGATAAATTGAGTTATGAATATTTGTTGGCCCATCACTCTGGGGTTGTCAGCCGAGATTTACTTGCTGATGCTGTGAAAGCAGGGCGGGTTCAGGGCAACGGCGGTTCTTTACCTATTACGGCCACGGCCAAGATCGGCGATGTGGTTTCAGTTGGTGACCAGCGCTATCGCATGATTGCCGGTGGCCGTGACGATCGCCTGCAAGTTGAGGTCATGGATACCGCACCGCGGATGATTACGACACCGGTACGCGCCTACTGCGGATACCATAAGTGCCTGACTGAATACACAAAAAAAGTATTTAAAAAGATTTGTCGGCCACCCTTAAAAAAGGGCGCGTCGTTTAATCACTACTACCACAGAAGCGATGCGTTTTATCAGAACTGCGCGCAACACACGATTAGTTCGCTTAGTGGACATGCCATCGATCTATCGCGGTTTTCCGATATTCGGGTGGTGCGTTTTATTCGTGACCCGCGAGATTTATTGGTGTCGGCTTATTTTTATCACAAGCGCTCCGCAGAACCTTGGTGCGATGTGGCGGCGCCGCGCGATATTGACTGGAAGATCGTCAACGGCGCGGTACCCGCAGTGCTGGGACAGGAGCAATCGCTTAGTAAGTATTTGAATAGCGCATCAGTAGAAGAGGGCTTGTTCGCCGAGCTAGAATTTCGACGTCATCACTTCGACAGTATGCGCTGGTGGCCTTTGGAAGACGAGCGTGTAATGCTTTTTAAATATGAAGACATTCTCGGGTGTGAAGCGGCTGTATTCAATGAGTTACTGACATTTATGGAGTTGCCATTTGCATTGCGAGTGGCGGGAAAATATTATGCTAAGCGCTATAGCGCGGTGCAGAAGGGCGGTAAAAAAGGCCATATCCGCAATGTGAATAGCGGCCAGTGGCGCCAGCATTTTACACCGGCATTGCAGTCGCGCTTCAATGAGCTTTATGGGGATATTCTTGAGCGCTACGGTTATCCGCTTACTTAGCTGGAATTTAAAAAAGCTAAGGAATTTTTACTGGTAAATCTTGTAGCCAGCGATGCCCAGCTTGGTGTTGCCAAAGGGGCTGCGTCCGGACTAGTGCAAAGTTGGGCGCCTCGCTGATTAGCCAGCGCAGTGACAGTTCAAGTAATTGCTTCACTAAAACGCGGCCAATACAGCCGTGTTGGCCGCGACCAAAGCTCAAATAGGGTTTAGCCTCGCGTTCGAAATTCAAGGTGTTGGCGTCAGTGAACACGTCGGGATCGCGATTGGCGGCGGCAAGCATTAGTAATACCCCGCTATTTTCTGTGATCAATTGATCATGCAGTTGTATATCTTCTAATGCCCGACGGGCGATAAATAAAACCGGTGAATCAAAGCGCAGCAGTTCGTCTGCGGCAGCGGGAATGAGCTCGGGCTTGGCGCGCAGCTGATTTATTTTTTCGGGCTGTTGTAGCAAGCAGTGTAGGGCATTGGCAATGGCGTAATCTGCATTTAGGCCATCTGCTAACAACAACATGCAGTTGTCGGCCATAAATGTATCGCTAATGCTAGGGGTTTGGTCATGAAGCTGGGCTAGGGCAGAGGGGAGGTCGTCACTGGGGTGTTGGCGTTTCTGATTTAGAAGCCCAGAACAGAATTGGCGAAAAGAATGCAGCTCTGCATCGAGCTGCTGACGGTGCTGCTGGGAGGGAATGGCGGAAAATAAAGAAAAAAACCAATTTGCCCACAGCTTTAATTGGCGATCTAACTCCGCAGTTTGCTGGCGCGGAGCAATGCCAAATAGGCTGCATAGGGTTTTGGTGCACAGCGGTGTGGCAAAATCATGCAGCAAATCAGAAGGTGTGTCTGTGGGTAAATTACTTTGCAATGACGCCCTGCGCAATTGCTCGTGGAATACGCGGGCAATATTTCGCCGAGCCTCAGTGTGCTGCGGGGCGTCCATGAAGGGCAGCGTGTTATTGGCCACGTCGGCGCAGGTATAGCGGTCGCGATGCCGCTGGTTGACTACCGCATAGTCAGAAGGGGTATTGCTTAGTCGCGGATCAGCGAGCGCGGCGCTAATATCGCGATGCCGACTCAGCAGCCAGCTGCCGCTAGTGCAGCGGTGTACCGGCGAATGATGGCGTAGCTGTTCTAGGGCACTATAAGGCGAGTCGATAAATGCCTGGGAATAGGGATCGATTACAGCGAGTGTCGGCGGCGCTGCCGTATGAGAAATATTAGCGGGACGAAATTTAGCGCGAATATATTTGAGCACGGTCGGCAAGCACCTTGGCAATTTCTATATTGTTATTGTTGAGATGTTCGCGAATGGCGACGCGTTCAGCACTGTTAAGTTTTTGCCCTACCGCGAGTTTGGCGAGAATGTCGACATCGTAGTAGCGAATCGCCGCCGAGAGCATAAATAGTTCGTCAATAAGATTGGCGGTGGTGCTGGGCGAACAGATGTCGGCAATATTGTCGGAGGCTAGACGAACGTGAACGCCTGCTTCTAGCAGTTCCAATACACGAGGAATACTGTTGAAGGTGGGGCTTGGCAGCGAGCGTAATTGGCGCATACCAATGGCGGCAGAGGGACAGCAGATGACGCCAATATTGCATTCGAGCAAGCCGTTGAGCAAATCTTGAAATCGCTTTTCGTCGTAAGTAGAAGGCGAAATCATGTGTACCGCCCACACCAAGGGCTCACCATTGGCAGTACTTAGCGCGCCCTGCTTTTTTATGACTTTAACGAGGCGTTCGGTGCCAGATTCGCTGTCTTCGTTGCGTTGGTCGGTGTGCACATGCAGCATGCAGCGTTTGCTTTTAGCCAGTTCGAGGGTGCGCGCGAGATGTTCGTCAAAGCCGATGTGATCGGGGTATTCATCGCGGTCGTCGGCTTCGGGTAAGGCGGCTATAAAATCGGACTTCGCCGCGCCTGCTGCAAATAGCTCCCAGCGTTGCGGCTCACTGTCTTTAAAACCAAAGGGCGAGTAAGCGGCGATATTTAGTGAAATTTTGTCTTTATATTGCTGTTTAATATCCTGCATTCGGTGTAGTGCAGACAACCCGAGATTATCCGCTGTAACATCGACCAATGTGTCGGCCCGCTGGGTGTTATTGGCAATCATCTCGTTGAGAAAGTAAGTAATCCTCTCCCGGAAATCCTCGTCATCATACGCGGGGCCAGCGTGTAGCTGGTAGATAAGATGGTGTTTTTGGTGCAGTGAAATATGCGACGTTGCGAGCACACTTTGCTGGGCAACGGTGATGTATTTCTCATCAATCGTACCTGCTCTGTCTAGGTGCAAATGCGCGTTGTGCATTCCCCCTAGGGCTGTAATTTTTGCGGTAAGCTTGGCGTAAAATGGTGAGCGGTGGCTAGTCATGGGGGATGGTATCCTTAAACAGGCTTTGGGTTTTTTGCCAGAGATTGGCGCCATACATTATGGTTGTTGGCAGCGCCAGCGGAGCGCAGTCGTGATCTTTAAAATGACAAATTCCCTCGTCGCTTAATCCTAGTTCCAGCGTCCAGCGGCCTAGTCGTGATGGCGTCGTGACGGCAATATCGATGCTGACCGTTGCATCTGGCGGCAGCGCACAGGGCAGGGCGATACTGGCGGCGCGCCATATACGCACTTTGTCTTGGCGTCGCCAGTGCGCATGTAAAAAGATACCGCTGTTAGCGCTCGTTTGCCAAGTAGTCTCGCTGGTGTTACGAATTTGGATGTTGAGGGAGATGTTTTGATTGGGCGTTAGCCCACGTGCTAAGCCAGCGCGCAGCTCACACTGGTAGGCACTGCGGGGAAGATGTTGGAGGTCGTAGCGTGGCGGTTCGATACTATTAGCGCTAGGGTGAAACGCTTTGGCGCAATGTAATTCCTCTTTAAGCCGTTCGGCAAAGTCATTGATAAAGGCATCGTTAAATATCTTTTTGTGTTTTGCCTGCAATCGAGTGCCGGACAGCGCGCCGTGGTAATATTTTCGCCAGCCGATCTCGGGGCATTGATAATTCTGGTAGGCGCTGCGTCGACCGTCTTGGCAAAAAAATAAACTAAGCCTGCCAGAGTATTGCTGGGGAATAAATTTTTCTACAAGGCATAGTAAGCTTGGCTCTTGTTGTTGCTGATGTAATTGCTGGGCAATGCTAAACGCAATTTTAGCGGCTTCGCAGAAGCCGCCGAGCAAGTAAGGTCCGGCGTGTTGAATTTCTTGTAATTCTTTTAAATAGTGCTGGGCTAAGGCATGGCTGTAGTTATCGGTTTTCCCGTCGATAAGATACAGTGAGCGAAAGCCATAAACGGGCTGGTCTGGTCCAAGTGCGCGGGCTAAATTGGCCACTTCTTCTTCGCCTTGGGCGCCCCAAAAAAGCGGCGTTTGGCTGCCGAGGGTATTGTAGGCAAAGAGTAGAGCGTCAGCGCGCAGGCGGTTGCCCTGCCAAGCGCTGGTGTACTGAAGTAGCTTGCTGAAAATATCAGCAGGAATTCCAGAGCTGATCGCGGCGCGCTGCGCATGACTTAGTTCTTGGCTTAGCATAGGGCGTTCGGCACTGTTTGTTCGCTCGCTTAGGACGCGATCGAGTTCTGCAATACTTGGGTAATCGAATAAAATGCCGGGCGGGAGCTTGGCGCCGAGGAGCGCCTCTAGGTCGGCGATAAAGCTCGTGGCGCTCAGCGAGTTTCCGCCTAAGTCAAAAAAATTATCGTCGACGCCAATATCTTCAATTTCAAGGTGATGTTGCCATATTTTCAGTAATTGTTTTTCTAGGTCACTACGGGGTGGTAGTTTGGCTTTGCTTGGGAGTCGCGGTTTACTGCCGTATTTTTCTGAGAGTTTGTGACGCTGTAGTTTTCCCCCTGCGTTGCGAGGTAGTTCCTCACAAAAAAACAGCTGGCGGGGGATTTTATGCTGACTAAGCTGTGTGCTCAGTTTTGCTAATATGTTTTCTGAATTATCTTTGGTGCTGTTATTGAGGACAACGGCGGCAGCGACTTCTTCGCCTAAGCTTGGGTGTTCGACGGAAAAACACGCAGCGTCTTGAATTTCTGGAAGACTTAGCAGGCAGTTGTCTATTTCAAGTGGCGCAATTTTTTCGCCGCCACGGTTAATGATGTCTTTAATACGCCCGGTTAAAAAAAGATATCCGTCTTCGTCAAAATAGCCGAGATCGCCGGTTCTAAACCAGCTGCCGATAAAGTCCGTCTGGTTCGAATCCTGATTTAAATAGCCGGCAAAAACGTTTTTACCGGCTATTATGATTTCACCTGCTTGACCAAATCTCGTGGGATTGCCGTAGGTATCAATGATCTTAATTTCCACGCCGGCACAACGGCCAACACTGCCCTTGCGCTGCGATTTCGATGTTAGTGGATTACTGCAAATAAGACCAGCGGCTTCGCTCATGCCGTAAATTTCGACGACGGGGATATTAAACAGAGATTCAAACTGAAGATGGGTAGCTTCGGGTAATGGCGCGGACACCGAACGACAAAAACGCAGGCTGGAGCTGAGGTCTGATTGCGCCATAAAGCGCGCTTCGCGGCACAGCTCGGCGAGCATAGTGGGTACACCTTGATACCACGTTGCTTGGAACTGTTTAAGACAATTAAAAAAAGTCGAAGCGCTTAAGTCGCGAGCAATAATGACACTGCCGCCACTTAATAGTGGGGCGAGCAGCAAGTCGAGTAACGCGCCGATATGAAATTGCGGCATCATATTTAATACAGTATCACGCTGAGAAAGCGTGAGTGACTGGATCAGGTTGTGGCATGAAACCAGTAAGTTTTGGCGGCTCAAGGGTACTGGTTTTGGTCTTGCGGTGGTGCCGGATGTATGCAGTAGCAAGCAGGTATCGGATGCGGCGTGAGGAATTTTGGTAGGCATGGTTTTTTTGAGATGTGGGCTATTCTTAACAAGTGAAAACTCGCCAGCGGGGCCGGTAAGCTTAGGAATTAAGTGTAGACATTGCAGTTTATTTTGCTTAGCGACTACGCCACTTGGGCGTTGTTCTTGCGAGGTGATCAGCAGTGCGATATCGAGTGGCGCTATAAGCGTATGTAATTCAATTTCATTTAACTCAGGATTTAGCGGCACACAGCAACAGTATTCCATCAGTGCTAGGCAGAGGACCGCATTTTCTGGCCCTTGTGGCAGAATAACTGCAACGCGATCCTCGCGAGCGATGCCCGCGAGTTGAAGCTGCTTGTGGGTGTATTGGAGTTGCTGGGCTAAGGCGGCATAGCTGAGTGGGGCTTGGTCGAGTGCAAATACGGCGGGATGTACGGCCCGCGCCGAAAGATGATGGTGTTCAAGTAAAGATAGCTTAGCTAATTCGTGTTCTTGGGTATTCATCCGACAGCATCCATACTCCGTTCGCTTTTCCTTTCGCATTTTAAGCTTTAAACGTTAGTGTTAAGTTTTAGTTTTTAATGCTCGTTATAAGATTTTGATTCTAAAGTATAAATATAGATGAACCCATTTTATTTCACATTGCACAAGCAGGATGGCTGCCTTTTAAGGCGAGTTTGGCCCGCGAGTGCGCAGTCAATAATAAAGGGTGATTTAAATTGTAGCAGAATAAAACTGCTGAGGGGTAAGAGATAGGTAGCTAAGAATACGTTCGCTGCCGTTACGGTAATAAACCTTTAGGGTTTGTTTGATGCCAAGTGGCGCGGCCAGTTCTGGTGCGAAATCAAATTCTAAGTATTGCTGCTCGGGGTTTATTGCGCAGAGCTTGGCGGCGCTAAAGCCAAAGAATTTTCTGATAAAAGGGTAGAGCGCTTTATAGATACTTTCCTTGGCGGAAAAGCACAGACTTAATCCGTAGTTCAGCTCGAAGCTCGAAGCGGCGATGATGTTGAATTCGTCGCGGTCGATAATTTTGAGCCAAAGTTTTTCGGCCTTGGCTGGGCTGAGAATCGCTTGGCAATCTATGCCAAGCGCGCTTAGTTCGCTGCTGGGGGCAAGGGCGCAGGCGGCAAAGTCGTCGGTGTGGCTAATGCTGCCAATGAATCCTTTGGGCCACTGGGGGCAGCGCTTGTCGTCGGCGAGCACGTCAAAATGTTCCACACCGTAGTGACGCAGTGCTAGTGCGGCAAGATAGCGACCACAAAAATATTCCGCCTTGCGTTTGCTACTGGCCCTGCTGATCGTGTCTGGTAGGTGGATCGCAGCTTGGCTAAAAAACGCGTCGTCAAATAGCTCAAGCTTGAATGATCCCGACATTAAAACAGCGGGATTTAGGCGCTGGTCTACAGGTGCAATACGGATAAATTCCGCGAGTGCCTTTTGCGGCGTTTTGCTCATGCTCTTAGCTGCGCACACTAAGTCGCTGGCGCAGGGCTTCGGCAGACTCAACCCGCTCGGAGTAGCGGTCGACCAATATTTCTTTTTTGTTTCTGAGTAGCAGCGTGAATTTCACTAGCTCTTCTATAACGTCTACGACCCGATTGTAATAGGCCGAGGGTTTCATGCGGTCGTTGTCGTCAAACTCCAGCCACGCTTTGGCAACCGAGGATTGGTTGGGAATGGTAAACATCCGCATCCAGCGACCTAGTATGCGCATTTGATTGACCGCGTTAAAGGATTGCGAGCCGCCGTTGACTTGCATTACCGCCAAGGTTTTACACTGGGTTGGCCGCACTGCGCCGATGCTAAGGGGTATCCAGTCGATTTGCGCTTTCATAATGCCGGTCATGGCGCCGTGACGTTCCGGTGAGCACCACACCATTCCGTCGCACCACTGTGCGAGTTCGCGTAGCTCGGCGACCTTTGGGTGGTCATCGCCGCTATCGTCGGGTAGGGGTAGGCCAGAGGGGTTGTATATTTTGGTTTCTGCACCAAAGTAGCGCAACAGCCGCGCGCACTCTTGGGCAAGCAAGCGGCTGAACGAGCGCTTTCTTAGCGAACCATAGAGGATTAAAATTTTTATTGGGCTGTCATCGCTGACGGGCTGTAATAATTGATCTGTGTCGATGGGGCTTAGGGCGTCGGGGTCGCAATTGACGATATCAGTCATAGTCTAGGGCAGCGTTGCAGCAATAAAGGCCTAAGTTTGCCCTAGCCTAGAATGTGGATCAACCACCGTGTTAATTGCGGTGGCAATTTACTTTACGATAATTTTTCCCGACATTTTATTGCCGTGAATACCGCAGATATACGGATACTCCCCAGGCTTGTCAAAGCGGTAGGAAAAGCTCGCATTGTGGCGTAATCGTGGGCTGCGGATATTGCCAACTTGAATAATGTGATTAGAGCCGTCATGGTTATTCCAAGTGACCTCGGTACCGGCGGTCACGGTGAGTACCTCGGGTGAAAAGCGCATGAAATCAACGATGGACACGGTATCTTTGCCCGCTGCAATGTCGTTTTGAACGGCTTTGGGGCGCGGTTGTGGGGTGGAAGTAGATGACATAGCAGGCATAGACTTCTCCGTGACAGGACGAGGTTTAAGGCTTGTAGGTATTGATGGCGATGTATTTCCCGTGCCATTTTCCGTGATGATGATCGTGCCTTTCATCGCTGGATGAATGCCACATTGGTAGTGATATTCTCCCGACGCTGAAAAGGTGTAATGATATTCGCCGCCTTTTCTTAAGCGTGGGCTTTCGTGGCCGTCGATTAGAATACTGTGGCTGGCGCTGTCGTTGTTGATCCATACAATTTCTTTGCCTGGTTGGCTAGTGATCGTCTTGGGACCAAATGCATAGCTTTGAATTTTTACCGCACCGCCATTGCCTGTCATCATATCGGAAGAAATTGCTGCACCCGCAAACATGATTAGCGCGGCTAACGACGTAAATAATAAATAGACTTTCACTTTTACCTCCACATCGACTCTTGGGAATCGGCGATTACTTTTTTTGACGAGCGTTGCGCATACGATTAGTGCGCCATGTCATCCAGATACCGCTAATCGATAATAATACGGCGGCCGCGCCAACAAAATTAATCAGCGTTGAGCCAATAGAGCCAAACAACCGACCGCTGTGCAGGTCAATTAAGACTTGTTCTAGGGCAACGGTAGGGTGGGCATAGGGCTCAACGTCGGATTTTGCTTTTTCATCGAGCTGAGTGAGTGACGACCAGTTTACGGCTGCGGTATTGTCAAATTCCTGCCAGCTTAAGCCGTCGGCACTAATATAAGTTCCTTCACCTTGAAGTGCTAAAAATGACGTATCTTGTTGTTCTACGATGCCAATGCCGCGAATATGGCCAACGGGGAGCATATAGCCGCTGAGTTCTTCAATGAGCACACCGGTGGGCGATAACAAGGTGAGTTTGTCATTGGTCGCAACGAACAAGAGTTCGTCGCCCTTGTTTTTGATGTCGACAAAACCCAGGGGTGAGGGAATGTGTCGGTCGAGGGCAATATCGTCTAAAACGGTATTTTCTGTTGTAGTAACGAGCCAGTGCCCAGCAGAAAAATAGCCGTTTTCCGGAATTGTGGTATGCAAACCATAAAGTGACATCAGCGTGCTGGACCCGACGCGAATAGCGTCGAGTCCCATGCTCACACTTTGATTAAGTAAAATGCCACTGAAACCTAACCAGCCCATAAATACAAAGGCAAATATGCCTAGGCGTTGGTGCCACTGGCGCAATAGTAATGATGTATTGCGCTTTGGGGCGCTTGGCTTTTTTTGTGCAGACGAGACGGGTTTGATGGCGACCTTTTTAACCGTTGGTGTTTGTGATTCATTGTAGGTCGCCCGGTCTGCTTCGGCGCGAAGGGCATGTTGCGTGTTCATAGAGCCTCCCAGAAGGCCATTTGTTAGTGACTTAAAGTATCTAAGGTGAGAGCGGTTCGTGCCATGCGTTCCATCATTTGTACCGACAACGTAGCGCCGGTAATATTGTCCACCTTATTGCTTAGCTTGTTTCCAGCGGCCTTTGCTCCTTTTAATTGATTAAGGAAGGACGGTTCTGCAACTTGTTCACCGCGAGATTCCCGGTAGATAAGGACACGAGCAGTCTCGATAGCGCCGTTGCTCACAGCAAACCCTGAGGTGGTCGGCACATAGCCCTCTTTACCTATATCATCAAAAACCCACACGGTTTTATTCGCGTCTTTCCAGTAGCGCACTCGCTGAGATGGAAAAGGGCGATTAAATACCGCACGTATCTCACTTTGTGCTTTGGCGTCTAAATTAAGCACAGTGGGTGCGGGCACCTGGTTGTTAAACATTTCGGCGAGAAAGACATCCGGTGTCTGAAATGTTTTATACAGTTCAAAGGCTTTTGCATTTCCTGAATAGAGGCTGCTAATAATAAGAAAAAACAATAATAAAATTATTTTTTCTGCATCTAGTGGGCGCCGCGCAACGGCATCTGAAGTAGATGCCGTGCCGCCCATTTTTACAAATGGATTGAGCATGTGTTCTCCGTAGTGCTACTAATTAGCGAGTTACAATCACGCGTTCATACGGCGCCAGAGCAGCGATTAGCTGGTTGCAAGCTTCGTAGGTCACGTTGATGCGTTCGCAGGCGTTGTATGCTGCTTCAACAACTGCATTAAATTGCGTCACGGTAATACCAAGGTCAGCGTGGGCCGCTGCCATACTGGCGCCCTGGTAATTAACATTGCCACCTAATACAAGTTGTTCTAGCTGTGTGTTTAAGAAGATCTGGCGCTCGATGTTGCCAAACTCGCGGAAAACATGATTAATCCGGTTGTCTAGCATAATGTAGTAAAACAAGCTTTCTACCCAGTTGCGTACGCCTTCTTCTCCGCCCCATTGTTCTAGTACGTCGTCGTCGAGGCCTGGCAAGGTTGGCGTTTTACCTGTTTGCGCAAAGCTCGGCAGAGCGGCAGTGCCTGCGAGAATTGCTATGGCGATAGTGCGAAATATCGGTTTCATGATGCTCTCCTGAGATCTAGTAGACTTAGCTAATACCGTGTTTAGAAGCTGGCCTGGAGTGATAGATAAAACCCGTGCTGGTCAGGCGTGATGGTTATGTCGCCGAGCATTGCGTAGGCAAAGGTCATTGACAGGTTTTTGTTGGGGAAATATGCAATAAAGGCGTCGTACCAGTCACTTTCATTCTGGGTAAGTGTTCCGGCTAAATTGCCAAGGCCAAGAGCTCCTAAGGTTGGTTGTAGTTCAGTTAGGTCTATGCCCGCAACGTCTACACTTTGACCACTAACGTTGTCGCCGTGTTTTGCCCACTCAACACCAATTACAGTGTCTTTGCGTAGCAAGTAGGCTAGGGATATCTCTGGCCGAATTTCCTTGTCATCGCCGTCTGGTCCACCAAATCCCGTCAGGCCGGTTTGGTTGGCTGCACTGTAACGCGCAGTAATGTTAACGAGTGTGTTAATGGGGAAGAAAATTTTAGTAGCCGAAATATATGCTTCCCAATCTTTGGTCTTGGCTGCTTTTAATGTGGTTAGTAGTTCATCGTTTTTATTCTTTTTGTAAAAACCACCGATGGCAACCTGAGGAATAAGATTATCAGAATCGTAGATAGCTTCGCCGAAAACCCGAACCTTGGCGCCAACGATATCCATTTCAATAGTGGTGTTGAATGGTTCGATGCCCGTATCGACTGGTACACCCGCTGATTCGTCGGTAAGGCCTCCCACAGTGTCAAAAACTAAGCCGAGGGTGTTGAAGGTTGAGCCAGTAGTGAGGCTACTTTTTGTATACGAGAGCTCAAAACGATCCCAAAAGCCAACCGCTGCACCGATCGAATGTAAGGTATAATTTGCGAGTGGTGCGTATGTGTAATGCACGTTTCCGTTAATGCCGTCACGAGTTGCATAACCCGTGATAGTAGCCCAAGGAGTGATACCACCACCGCCTGCGCCGTCGATCATGCTAACGCCGCCGGTCGCGAGTACCTTGCCGGTGTTAAACATTTCGGCCTGAGTTATATTGCTCGCAAGAATTGCGGCAACGAGGGCTGCGCTTTTAAAAAGACGCAAGCCGTTTTTTTTTGCTTCTTCCATCTTGATGCTCCTAATCAATAGAAAACTACCGTGCTTGAGTAAAGCGCCCCGCGTTTTGCAGAAATGTCTAGTAGTAGTGCCGGTACAATGGATTTTCATAGGAGATTGCCTTTCGACAAGCACTTATGCGCTCCAAATTGTTGCCGTTCTAAAACACGCTATCCGTCTTCTTAAGGGTGCATTACACACTTAGCAATGGGTGTGCCAGATGCTAGTGGTGATATTTTCGCTGCTGAGACTGAGCGATGGATGCATTTTATTGGTGCGATTTTTTTTAGGCTCCGCAAAAATATTGCTATTAAAGAGGGCGAAAATTGGGGTTTAAATTAGCGACGATTTATTTTGGAACAGTTTTTTAAATTGATGAAAATTTTCGGGCATTTTTATTTTTTTATTATTAGATCTGTTTTTTGAGTTTTTGAGGATGCATTAAAATGGTGATTTCCGCTATTGCACAAAAATGTGGCCATTTTACGACATTGAATTTCTTATGCTTGGCACAATTTGGGGCGAAATATTTGTTTTTGCCTGTTAATAGCAATAATCAGTTGGTTTTATGCAAATGAAAGGGCGCCGTTAAGTGTGATGAGGATCACTATTTTGAAAATGAGCGGGGGATGCGCGCGATAAGGTGTTGGCGGCGAGGCGTAATTAAGTAGGGGTAGCGCCACACTTATTCGCGCTTTAGTCGAAAAGTCCGGTCGATACTCGCGAGCTATAGGCAGCGAGTGAATTAATGAAAACTTGTGGTGCACATTCTAACTTGATGATTACTGTCGACTCCCACCGTCGACAGTAATATATCCGTAGCCCGTGTATTGACGCTGGGTGCGCCGCTCGTTATTTAAAATATATACCCTAATTAGCAATACAGATGGCTTTATATATCAGGTTTGTCGCTGGGGAGTGGGTGGCTGAGGAGTACGATAGCCGTCGACGCTATGATGGCAACTACCGCTGCAATGGGATTGCCGATTGCCAGGCCCTCTTGCGTAAGTCCGGTGGGGCTCAGTGAGAAAAATAGATCGAATTTGGCGATATACATATAAAGGTGGCCTGCTAAGTAGAGCAGGGGGAATAGGATAAGCACATTGTCGCGGGATTCTGCTGGGCGCCGGTAATTGAACAGAAACACTAGGCCGGCAGCAAAGAACGCAAGCGCGTGAGTGAGGGAGGCCAGACCAAAGTTGGCAGCCCACGGCGCCATGTCCCACGGTGGCATGTTCTTGGAAAAAATATTGTAGGGAATAAATAGGATGGCGCCGAGGACGATCGTGGCGACGGGGATAGCGGTAATACCGAGATAAATTGCGGTAGTGGACTTGCCCTGTTGCGGCCAGTCCCAACAGATTTTACGCGCCAAGAACGCGAATGCACCGGTAAAGAGAAAGAACCAATGGTAGCTGGTCAGCGGCACACTGCTGACATAGGGCCATGTTGTGGGGTTGCTGCGATCCCAGATCCACCAGCCTAATTGTGGCCCTAGATTGTCGAAAATCAGATAGCTTAGGCCCGCAAAAAAGCCAACGCTAATGGCCTCGACGCTAGGTTTAAAATTGTAGCGCCTAATGGTCATATAGGCGTGGTACATAAACGTGGGGTAGAACAGCGCGATATACAGGGGAAGGCGGTTGTAGAGGAACATCACCGTGAACTCACCGTGCCAAAAGTTTTCGACGGTGTAGTAAGAGATGATGTCCATTACTAAGCCATATAAAAATGCCGCCACTAGGGTGTATATCGCGGCGGGGCTGGCCGTTTTTTTGCTATGACGAATGGCGTGGACAACGGTTAAGATGAAGCCAATCAGCAATATCGCTTCAATGGCGAGAAAGCTCCAATCTTTGAGTGCCGACGGCGGATTGAAGTAAATAAAGCTATTGGTCGCCAGCTCGTTGCGCATGGCGTAAGAAATATGTTCGTTCATAGTGCTCTCTTATTATGTGGCGTTGGCTCAGTATTTTAGTGCGGGCCCCATGGCGCGCTCACCCAATGCTTCGGGTTTACGCACAATGCCTTGGCCACCATTAAAGGTCAGCTCGTCGTAGTGATGTCCCTCGCGGCGAGCGGTATCGTGAATGCGGTCAAACAAACTGCAGGTGAAGCCAAAGTTTACATGGAAGTATTTGTGGTGATCATCGTGAAATCGATTGGAGCCATGCAGGGGAATACGCGGAAACTTGATGCCGCAATGGTCCCAATAGCCCAGAATAAAGGTCATTGCCACCACGCTCATGTACACCCCGATATGCATGGGGATGATAAAGGCGGGCAGTGCTATATAAGATGCATGAGCAATCCACTCCAGTGGGTGCATTGCGGAGATCGTCCAAAAAGTTGGCGTGCTATAACGGTGGTGTATGTAGTGAAATCGTTTGTAGAACCAGGGTAGGTGTCCGCCAGCATGCATGTAATAAGCTGCAGCCTCTATAAATAGCCAGCACAAGAACAGGCTCAGTACCGTGTAGTCCCAGCCGTATTCGGCAAAGTCAAAATACAGGCGAGACCAGCCGTGTTCAAATACGCCCCAGGCCAGTGTTGCCATTACAACGGTGGCAAGATTGTAGTTGAAAATTCCCAGCCACATTGCCTCGCGATCAAGGCGTTTTGATAAAAATCGCTCGGGCTGGATTTTCCAGCGTTGGCTGTTATCGCGATTGCGCACGTAATACCACCAGTGCACGATGCCGCCGAGGCCAATAAAGAGGGCGTTGCCGCCTATTAAACCAATTAATAGGTACTGCCACATAGCCATGCCGAGTTGCATAGAGCGCTCCACCAGATTGACTGGTTTGCCTTAGAAATTAAGTTACATTGTAGTAAGTTATTTGTCTGTAACTTAATGCAGTGCGCGGGTTTTGGCAAGTAAGTTACATTGATGTAATTTGTTGGGTATTATGTGGCTTTGAATTATCCTGCGAATATTATGGCGACGCCCAACAAGCCAGTGACTACGAGTACTAAGTCTGCGACCTTGGTTGGTCGGCCTCGTGGCAGTAGCAAAGAAGACACCATAGCGCGTCTGCTTCCAGCGGCGCGGCAGTTGTTTGCTGAAAAAGGTTACGCGCAAACCACGTTTAAAGATGTTGGCGCCGCCATTGGTATTAGCCATGCGGCGCTATACAGTTATTTCCCCGCGAAACTCGATTTGTATTTAGCAACCTTGGCGGACACCCAAGCGCTGCTGCTTCCCTACTATTTAGATGCTATCGCCAATGGTGGCTCATTGCGTGAGCGCATTGTCGGCGTGTTATTGGCGTCGGCAGACGCCCATGATCGAGATAGCTCGATAACGGGTTTGCTGGCTGCGGTGCCCATTGAAATTCGTCGACATCCAGAACTGAATGAAGCCTTGATCGGCCAAAATAATGACGTTATTGAGGCATTGAAGGGCATTTTCGCTGAAGCCAAGCAAACAGGTGAGATTCAAACGGAGGCGTCATTGGATAATTTGGTAACGGCATTCCTTGGCGGTGGCGTCGGCGTCGCATTATTCCAGTACGGCATGCAAAATAGTGATTCTCTTCGTGAAGCGATGGACGTTTATGTGACGATGATTGAAGGCCTTATTTTTCGCGCCGAATAGCGAGTATTTAAAATTATTTTTTTAAGAGAATGTTTATGTCAGTAAAGTCGCGATTGATTAATAGTGCGGGTCAGCCGGAGTTCGGGCTGTTCCCGAGTGGTGTAAGCGAAATTAATTACCTCGACTACGACTTGCGCAGTCCTATGGGTCGCAAATTAAGCGCTTGGTCTAAAAAGTTTAAATTTAATCAATTTCAATTTGTCGCCCTAGTGAGCCCAGAATTGATTGTGGGTATTGCGATTGTCGATTTAAAGCTGGTTAGCAATGCCTTTGTATATCTCTACCGGCCTGCAGATGGCGCGTTTGATGAGTTCAGTTTTGTGCAGCCATTGGCGCTGAGTACCTCGATAGGCCTGTACCCCAATAACAGTGAGGCCGTATTTAGGAAAGGCGATAACTCGATAGCGATTATTGCGGACGAAAGTGCAATGCAGCGCCGAGTTTGTGTTTCCTTGTCGGCGGGTGTCGAGATTGATGCTTTGATAGATGAGTCGCACTGCGCGCCTTTGGCGATGTGCTCGCGTGCGGGCTATCAGGGGTGGGTGTACACGCAAAAGACCGCAGCACTGCCTTGTTTGGGGCGCGTGATTTGGCAGGGAGAGACGCGTGATTTAGCGGCAATGAATACGCTCGCTTCAGTCGACTGGACTGCGGGCTATATGCGAGGGGAAACTTTTTGGAACTGGGCCAGCCTGTCGGCAACCCTTGCCGATGGTCGGCGCCTGGGTTTGAATTTGGCGGCGGGTGTGAATGAAACCGGTTTTACAGAAAATGCTCTTTGGCTAGATGACCAGCTAATTAAGGTCGATACCGTGGACTTTCAGTTCTCTCGGTATCAACCCGAAAGTGAGTGGCGAGTTCGCTCCGCAGATGGCATTGTCGATTTACGTTTTACGCCTGCAGGCCAGCGTAAAGAAAAGTTAAATGCCCTATTGATCGCGTCCAATTTTACTCAGCATTTTGGTGTTTTTCAGGGCCAGATTCGCCTGGAGAATGAAGTAATAGAAATACAGCAGCAGTGGGGCTTTGCGGAGGATCACTATGCTCGCTGGTAGCTGTTGTTGCTCGAAATTGTTTGGGTGAGTAATAGCGACTAACGAATGGCCTTCGGCGCGGAAAATGGTGCATGAGCTCGCTCTTTTTACTTGCTGAATTAGAGCTTGGTCACACTTCGGGCTATTACTCACTATAATCACTTTGGTTACACTGTCATTACTTCCTTATTTCGCTATAGTCGCCCTTGCTTTAGCCTTGACACTAGTCGGCAAAAATAATTAATCAAAAAGGGGATGACTCGCCAATGGGTATTAATCTAAATCGACAGCATTTAATGAGTGGGTTTATGCTTCTGTCACTAGCTGCTTGCGGTGGCGGTAGTGGCGTAGATGCACAGCAAGTAGTTAATGACGTGACGGCAAATGCGGGCGCCATCGAAGCCTCGGTTTCAGACGCGTTAAGTTCTGGCGAGTTAATTGATGGGCAGTACATCGTACTACTTAATAAATTGGATGTTGCGGGCTTAGTTCCAGCGCCCTTAGATGAGGTAGTTTCAAGCTTGCTGGAAAGTGTTGGCGGTAATTTGTTGACGACATTTCAGCACACTTTGCGTGGTTTTGTAGCTGAGCTAAGCCCCGAGGCGGCGGCGTTGTTGGCGCAAAACCCGCTCGTCAAATTAGTTGAGCAAGATCGCACAGTGGCAATCGCTGCAACTCAAAATGGCGCGACTTGGGGCCTAGATCGCGTGGATCAGCCAAGCCTGCCTCTCGATGGCAGCTACCAATACAATGGCAATGGCAGCGGCGCCCATATTTATATAGTTGACACGGGTATGCGTAAATCGCACAGCGAATTTAGCGGTAGAGTTGGCAACGGTCGCAACTTTGTTTCTAGTGGTGTGTTGTTTGGCAGTACTGATCCAGCGAATACCGAAGACTGTAACGGCCACGGCAGTCATGTAGCAGGAACAAGCGCGGGCACTACCTGGGGCGTGGCCAAGGGCGCAACCCTGCACCCGGTACGGGTGCTCGATTGTAATGGTTCGGGCAGTAATTCTGGCGTTATTGCCGGTATCGACTGGGTAGCGGGCAACCATATTAAGCCCGCTGTTGCGAATATGAGCTTGGGTGGTGGCAATAGCGAGGCTTTAGATACCGCTGTGCGCGCCGCGATAAGTGCGGGTGTGACTTTTGTGGTTGCCGCTGGCAATGATAATACTGATGCCTGTACTGGCTCGCCAAACCGTGTTGCAGAAGCTGTTACCGTAGGTTCTACCAGTTCAAATGATGCGCGGTCTTCGTTTTCAAACAAAGGCAGTTGCGTTGATATTTTTGCGCCCGGCTCGGCAATTACCTCGTCGTGGTATCAGAGCGATACCGACACCAACACCATCAGTGGTACCTCGATGGCCGCGCCTCATGTCGCTGGCGCTGCAGCATTACTATTAGCGCAAAACCCGTCGGCAAGTCCTGCATCAGTATTTGCGAGCTTAATAAGCGATGGCGTTAACGGCAAGCTAAGTAGTCTCGGTGCGGGATCACCGAATTTGCTGCTACAGGTCGCGGCGGGTGGTGGCGGCACACCTACTGATTTCCCGCCGAATGCAGACTTCACGTATAGCTGCAGCGATCTGGCGTGTAGCTTTGACGGCGCTGGCTCAACCGACGATAACGGCATTACCCAGTACCAGTGGGCTTTTGGTGACGGTAGTGTTGCTAGTGGTGTTACCGCTAGTCATAACTACGGCGCAGCAGGGAGCTATAGCGTTACGCTCACCGTTAACGACAACGCCGCTCAGCAAAACAGCGTAAGTCAAAACGTGGTAGTAGATCTGCCGGGTTCCGGGCCTTGCCCCGAGTGCGAGCAAACCAGTGGCACCTTGGCTTCTGGCGCGCAAACTTACACCCCAAACAGCAGTGGGTTTAGTAGTAATGGCGGCGAGTTCCGTGGCTTTTTGCAAGGCCCCGCAGGCACTGATTTTGATCTATACCTAGAAAAGCTCGGTGGCTTTTTAGTGCAAAGCTGGTCGGTGGTCGCCAGTGGTGAAACCGCGAGCTCTGACGAAACAGTAAGTTACTCGGGCAATTCAGGCACCTACCGCTGGCGGGTAAAATCCTATAGCGGGGCTGGGGAGTATATTTTGTATACCGATAATCCCTAAGCGAGTTTATCGATAAACAAAGAACGGGCGCTAATGGCGCCCGTTTTTATTTATAACTAATACGGTATACCGATTAATTTACTATGCAGACACCGTTTTTGCATGGGAGCTGAGAACCCTAGTTTGGTGTTCATCTGCCAGCCACAAATAAACACAGGGTAGTGCCAGCAAAGTGAACAAGGCGCCAATAATCATGTCGGCAACCAAAATAATACCGATGCTATTTCGTGGCTAATTGGCAAGCGCCATAACCAATACGCTGTTCTTGGCGAGGAGTCCAACAGCCAATCTGGGAGTAGATGTTGATGCTGGTTTAGCTTAAAGGTGTGATGGTTACCTTGGAAATGTGAACTACTCCGCCAATTCTGAAATTTATGAAGGGGAGTAGATGCGATATCGGCGCTATATATGCTTTTTTGCGCATTGCTGGTCCACTGCGCTGTTGTTATAAAATCGTGGAGTAGAGGCGCTAATATAGGGCATCTCCTTGGTGGCCTAGATAGTCTTATTTCAGTGCTTGCACCAAGATGAAAAAAGTGTGGTTTCGACTGCGCAGGCCTAGAAAAATAGTCCGTTTTGAAGGTGTCCTCGGCGCGGTGGTGTTTTTGTTGTGTGCTAATTTGGGTCGTTTCTCCCTGTGTCTAGATGGGGTGGTCCTCGGCGGGGTCGTAGCGGGGTTACTCATTTAGGGCAATTGCGTCTTGGTCGCCAAAATAGCTGAAATTCAGTAAATGGCGATGAAATCACCAGTTTTACGCCGGAAATTACCCCATTTGACGTATTGATGACGGTGTAAACATAGGCTAGTCTGAATTAATTCACACTTATCATGGCTTGAGTATTTGGGTGCTAATGCGCTGTCGGCGGATGCGCGCTATAAGTCTCATTGCGGTGGCCGGTCGTTAAGGTCGAGTATCGATTGTATTCGGAGTTTAGGTCTTCCAAGGAAAATAAAGCATGAAATTACCGATTTTGCTTCTTAGTGTCGTCATGGTGGCGTGCAGCAATGATCCGGCGCCCAGTGCAAATAGTGAGCAGGCCGCCAGCGCTGCGGTTGCAGCGCTTCAGGGCAGCGGTTCCGCCTCAGGGAAGGATTTGTATGCCGCGTGTTCAGCTTGTCACGGTGCTAACGGAGAAGGTAATAAAGCCCTTAATGCACCGTCTTTAACTAATCAGCAGAGTTGGTATCTGGAGCGTCAGCTCCTCGGCTTCCGCTCTGGCGTGCGGGGCAGTCATCCCGACGATGCTTTTGGCGCACAAATGCAGGGGATTGCAAAAACACTGCCCGATGACGCAGCGGTGAAATCAGTCGTAGCTTATATTGATGGCTTCAAGGCGAAGCCTGCCGCGGCGACGTTGACAGGCAATGCGAAGCGCGGCGCTGATTACTATTCTAATCTTTGCGGTGCATGCCACGGCCCCAATGCGGAGGGCAATGACAAGTTGCAGGCGCCAGCGCTGGCCGGGGTCGATGACTGGTATTTGTTGCAGCAATTCGATCACTTCAGCAAAGGAATTCGCGGCAGCGATGAGTCAGACCGCTATGGCTACCAAATGTTTATGATGGGTAAAACCTTACCGGACGCCGAGGTTGCCAAGGATGTAGTGGTGTATATACAGAGTTTGGCAGACTAAATGAGGCCAGCGACGATGCGCGCCCTTCTGAGTGGCCTATTGTTGCTGCCGGTATTAAGTTCGCTTGCGGCTGAATGGCGCTTGAGCGAGGTTTGCCCTGCGGGATTTCGGCCTGAGCAAGGTCGCTGCTATCTGCAAAGTCTTTATGGCGAGTACGCTTCACTGCAAGACTCCGGGGTGGGTGGTTTGAAAACAGGCCTGCCGCCATTGCGGGAGGGTTTTACGCCCCAGCAAATTGACTTGGGTCGCCTCATGTTTTTTGACCCGCTGTTGTCGGGTGACGGCACATTAGCCTGTTCCTCATGCCATCAGCCCAGTAAGGGCTTCGCTGATGGTCGTGGCCTCAGTGTCGGAATTAACGGCCAGCTAGCGCACCGCTCCGCCCCAAGTTTGTGGAATGTCGGCTTTTTAAAACGCTTGTTCTGGGACGCTAGAGCCAGTTCGCTTGAAGAGCAAATGGAAGGGCCGCTGTATTCTCCAATTGAAATGGGCAATAGCCGCGAACATTTGCTTAAGAGCCTGAACGAGAGTGCTGCGTACCCAGCTTTATTCAAACAAGCCTTTGGCGATAGCGCGATTAGCTTAGATCGAATTTATACCGCCATTACTGCCTTTGAGTCGTCGCTGGTGTCTTTGAATAGCCGTTATGATTTATACGCCAATGGCGTGCATGAAGTACTGAATAAAGACGAAATAGAAGGTATGAATGTATTTCGTTCCTTTGTCGCGCGCTGCGCGGAATGCCATACACCGCCGACATTTACCAACCAGCAAATAGCGATACTGGGCACTCCCGAACCGGATGGTCACGCGTTTGACAGTGGTGTGCAGGCGGTGACGGGTGACGCCTCCCAGCGCGGCGGTTTTAAAGTACCGACACTGCGCAATATCGAATTCAGTGCGCCCTATATGCATTCTGGCCGCTTTGAAACCCTGCGTGAGGCGGTGGCATTTTATACTGGTGGTCGCGGGCACGCGGTACCCGAAGGCGAGAAACTCAATTTGCATTGGCATATTTGGGAACCGAATTTAACTGATCGTGAAATCGATGTTTTGGTCGCCTTTTTAAAAACCCTAAGCGACGAAAGTTTTATGCCGCCGCTGCCGAGTGCAGTGCCGTCGGGCTTGCGTCCGGTTGTCGATGTGAAGCCGAATTAATTATTTTGGAGCCTGGAAATTGAGGAGTGCAATAATGAAAAACCCGATTAGATTGGGGCTGCTGTGTCTGGGCTTGCTGTGCAGTATGCCAAGTCTGTGGGCGGCAGACATTCCGGTAAAAGACGGTGAGTCGATTCAGGACGCGGTGAATAAAGCCAGTCCGGGCGATGTGGTACTCATTTATCCCGGCACTTATAAAGAAAGTGTTTATATCGACAAAGACAATATTACCCTGCGTGGCGTCGTTGAAGAGGGTAAGTGGCCGGTATTAGAGGGCGAGGGCAAGCGCAATGACGCGATCCTATACTCTGGCAATGACTTTACCGTGGAGTGGCTGACCATTACCCACTACAAGGGCAACGCCATTATGGGGCAGTCTGGTAATAACTTTACCATTCGCTACAACAAAGTCATCGACACTGGGGTGTACGGAATTTTTCCCCAATTTGGTAAGAACGGCTTGATTGAATACAACGTCTTGAGTGGCATTGAAGATGCGGCGATTTATGTTGGCATGTGCGATAACGTCGATGTTCGTCATAACGAAGTATTCGACAATGTTGCCGGTATCGAAATTGAAAACACCCGCCACGCCCTAGTTGAGAATAATTACGCTCACGACAATACCGCAGGTCTGCTCGTATTCATTACGCCAGGCTTGCCAATTAAAACGACTTTTGATGTGATTTTGCGCAATAACTTTGTGGTGAATAATAATACCCCAAACTTTGGTGCGCCGGGTTCGATTGTATCCAAAGTGCCGCAGGGGATTGGCATTGTGGTGATGGCGGCCGACGATGTGATTGTCGAAGGTAATATTGTCTCGGGCAATAAAACGGCGGGTATCGTAATTACCGATTTGGCCTTTATCACCGATATTTCCAGCGACCCAGAATCTGAACCCAACCCAGACCGTTTGGTGTTTCTCGACAATCTTATGTTCGATAACGGCGCAGACCCCGTTGCCGAAGTTAAAGCCCTTATGCTGACCCAATTCAGTCGCACCGGCCCGGATATTTTAGCAACGCCAGGTTCCGCTCAAGAGCAGGACAACTGCATTATTAACCGCGAGCGCTACACCAGCTTTGGTGTAAAGAAATGGTCTGAGTGCGAGCGCAGGAACACCGCTGATGTGTTGAGCTACCGCATTCCCGGTGGCGCGCCGAGTGAGCCAGTGACGGCTACCAATCGCACTAAGCTGCTGTACCAGGGTATTTGCGCCGGTTGTCACGCTTATAATATGCGTATGATTGGGCCGCCAACCCTCGCTGTGCAAGCGCTGTATCGCAATGACGCGCAAGGTATTGCCGACTACATTGCCGAGCCACATAAGGTGCGCCCTGACTACCCAGCTATGCCGTCACAGGGGCATTTGTCTCCAGAGTTACGAAAAGACGTGGCTGAGTATATGTTGAAAGTTACCAAATAGTGTTGCCTTGTATTTGATGTGAGCGCAGTGGGCACCGCAAGGGTGCTCGCCAGTATTGATAGCGAGAGAGGACGGTTTATGACATCCAAAAGTAGAAGTCGCATAGCCTGTGCCATCGGGCTGGCAGTACTGGGCGCGCCTTTGGCGCACGCCGCTAAGAATCTGGCGCTAGAGGAAGTGGTGGTTACGGCCCAAAAGCGCGAACAGAGTGCGATGACGGTGCCCGTCACGGTTGATACCTTTACCAACCAAGATTTGGAAAACACCGGCGCCTTAACTATGGAGGATATTCAGGCCTATATTCCCGGCCTGAAAGTGGGAGAAGACGTGCGTGGTGGGGGGATGACCCAGTCGTCTTTTATTATTCGTGGTATTGAAAGCTCGAATATCAGCACTGGCGGCGACCCTTCGGTAGCCACTTTTCTGGACGGCGTGTACTTACCTCGCGCGGCGATTACCGTGCCATTTTCAGACATGGAAAGAGTAGAAGTACTGAAGGGTCCGCAAGGCACACTGTTTGGCCGCAATGCCGCCGCTGGGGTAGTGAACTTTATTCCCAATGGGCCGAGTTTAGAAGAGCGCGAAGGCTTTGTGACCGCCAAGCTGGGTAGCTACGATTTGTTTCGCGTTGAGGGTATGAGCAATATTCCGCTCACCGACAGCCTCGCTCTGCGCATGAATGTGATGCACAACCAGCGCGGCGCGGTCCTCGACATGCTCGGTCCTGCCAAGCCGGACCCCGGCGAGCAGAATAATCAATTTGCGCGTATGGCGCTGCGCTGGGAAACCACCGACCGACTCACCCTGCAAATGGCCTATGATATTGACCGCGTCGACAACGGCCCCCAGGCGCGGCTCAGCACCAGTGAAGAATACGCAACCCACCCTGACCCGACGGAGCGTAAATTAGAAACTGACGCTATCAATGGTGGTGAAACACGAGATATGCAGGGCATCACCGGCAAGCTTTGGTACGACATCAGCGATGTCACTACCATGAGCCTGATTGCCAGTTACCGCGCGTTTGAAACCTATAATTTGCAAGATGAAGATGCGACGGCAGATGAGTCAGTTTACGTCGATACCAATAATATTGAAGATTCCGATATTGCCTATTTTGAAGCGCAATTTAATGTATCGCTCGATTGGGTTGACGCAGTATTTGGTGCTAACTACAGCAAAGAAGATACCTATCAGCAAACAGCGCTTACTTTTAGTTATGGCGCGGTGGTGGAATTAGCCTCGGCGATGACGGGCCTACCAGCAGGCGTTTTAAATACACTGATTGGTGGTCCTATCGCGGGCAACTATGTCACCGAAACAATGACCAACGAGGGCGATTTTGAAACGTATGGCATATTTTCCGACCTCGATTTCACCATTAACGATTGGTTGAATATTATTACCGGCCTGCGCTACAGCAACGATAAAAAGGCCTTTAGCTGGCATGCCCCGCTCACCGATTTTGTGCTGTCGCAAGCACAGGGCGAAAATTTCTTTTTTAACTCAGACGGTCTTGAACAGGGCAGTGCTAGCTGGGACAAAATCACTGGTCGTGTTGTTGCCAACGCACAAATTAGCGAAGGTGCTATGGCGTTCGTGAGTTATTCAACTGGCTATAAGTCGGGGGGCTACGACTCCTTGAACACCAGCTCCCGCGAAGTGCCGCTGGCGCCGGAAGTGGTAACAAACGTCGAGTTGGGCCTGAAGGGCGATTTACTCGAAGACAAAATACGTACGCAAATTGCCTTGTTTAAAATGGTTATTGATGACCGCCAAGAGTCGATAGAGTCTAAAGGGCCAGACGATAATGGCGCGGTACCAACGGTGATTAGTACTGACGAAGATATTCAGGGTATTGAACTGACGGCCGACTGGCTGGTTAATGATAATTTGCGCTTTGGTTTGATTTACACCTATCGTGAACAGGAGTCCAGCCGCGCGGCCTACTACGATAAAGACGGTAATTTCCAAGAGGCTAACCAGGTGAATGCCACGGCGCCTCAGGAATACACGTTGACGATGGATTGGTCGCCGGAGTTTGATTACGGCTTGCTATTGCTGCATGTTGATTATATTTATGAAGAAAATGTCGAGCAATCCAATGAGGATCATCTCGATAAGTTTAATCGCGTTAACGGTTACGGTGATGACACTAGTTTGCTTAATGGCCGCTTGGCGTGGACCACGCCAAGCGGGAGCTATGAGTTTGCGCTGTGGGGTAAAAACTTGTTGCGCAATGAGCGAGTGTCGCAGCCCGGCGGATTGACTGGCGGCGAGTTAGGCACCTACCATGTGGGCATAATTGCGCCGCTGACCTACGGTGTTGATTTGAAGTTTGTCTTTTAATTTTTGCGCGATAATGCGTCGCGCTTCATATGTCTTAGTTATTTAACTGCGCGCTGGTTTTTTCGAGCAGCGCTTGCAGTAATTCTCGGGTGAAGGGTTTGGGCAGCCAGTCGTCAAAGCCGGCATCGCTGGCTTCTTTGCGGGCATCGGTGGTGACATCGGCTGAGGCGGCAACAATCATCGGGGTCGCATTCTGCAAATTTTCGCGAATGGCCTTCGCGGCACTTAAGCCGTCCATAACCGGCATGTGAATATCTAACAGAATTAAATCGAAATTATTGCCGTTGGCGGCATCGACCGCGAGCTGGCCGTTGTCAACAATCACAACGTGTTTATAACCTAATTGCTTAAGCATCGCATCGACAACCATTTGATTGGGGATCGAGTCTTCGGCAATTAAAATTCGCAGCGCGGACTCGCGGGGATCGGTTTGCGGTATAGATGGTCGAACCGATTGTTTGTCCAGCGCTTGAAGTTTACGCAGCAGCCGGTTGGGTGTTAGCACCGCGTAGTTCTGAGGTGAATTTAGGCTCAGAATATTGCCGTCTGCGGATATCAGGCTGAGGCTGCTGTCGGTATTGTCGACGCGCGCGGCTTCATATTGATAAGCCATGCAGTGTGCCAGCGACTGGCTTACTCGTTGAGCGCGCTGATCGAGGTTTATTCCGCGCAATGTATTTTTGCTCTGCGGCGCCGCAAACGTAATGGTGTTAAGAGGTAGCTGGCAGCGAAAACTCGTGCCCTTGCCAACGGTACTCGTGATATTTATCTCGCCGCCCATTGCCGTGCAAATTTGCTGGCAAATTGCCAAGCCAAGACCGGTGCCGCCATAGCGGCGAGTTGTTGATGTGTCTGCTTGAGTGAAGGCATTAAATAAACTGGAAATCCGATCTTCGGGAATACCGACCCCAGTATCAATAATATCGAGATGTAATGTGCCGTAATGGCTACTCATTGCCTGCCAGTCGAGGGTAATGGTGATACCACCTTGGGCGGTAAACTTTACGGCGTTGCCGAGGAGGTTGATTAATAGCTGCCGCATGCGGTGAGGGTCGCCAATGATGATTTGCGGGACGCTGGGTGTGCAGTGCATCGTTAGCGTGAGGTTCTTCTCCTCAACCCGCGCTGCAATAATATCGACGGCTTCCTCGCATACCTCGCCGAGATTAAATTCGATATTCTCGAGTTGAATTTCATCAGAATCTAATTTGGATAAATCGAGTACATCGTTTATTAAGGCCAGCAAGGCCTTGCCGCCATTGCACAAGGTGTCTAAATACCCCCGTTGCTCCGGTGTTAGATCGGTTTCTTGGAGTACAGAGCCCATGCCGAGAATGGCATTGAGCGGGGTGCGGATTTCGTGTGACATATTCGCCACAAAGCGGGTTCGCGATTTAGACAGCTCTTCGGCAGCGGCTTTTGACTGTAAAATGGCTTGGGTTTGCTGCCAGCGTTCGTCGACGTCGAAGAGTGCGCCAGTGAGGTGTTGGGTGCGCCCGCCCTTCGAGTGCCCGTTGCTCGATAGCAGTAGTTCAACTCGACGCCAGTTCTGGCGGCTGTCGCACAAACGTACCTCTTGGCGACTTGGCGGTAACCCAGCACAAATGTGGTCCCGCGCCTGCTCTAGAAACGGGATATCTTCTGGGTGAATAAAGTCGTGAAGATTTCGCGGAGCATCACTATTAATCACTTTGCCCGTCAGCGCTTGCCAGGCCGGATTAGCAAAGTGAATTTGTAGACCGGTGTCGCAGTAAAAAATAGGCTCGCTTACCGTGTTTAAGATATTTCGATAGTGCTGCTCGCTGTCACGCAGGGCTTGTTCGGTTTGTTTGCGCTCGGTGATTTCCCGCTCTACGGCAATGAAATTGACCAGCTCACCGTGTTCATTGAGTACTGGCGAGCAGTCGATCGCCAGCCAGTACGGGGTGCCATTTTTATTGAAATTAATGATTTCAACATTAAACCCTTTGCCTTGAGCGAGACCGTCACGCATCTGTTCGACGGCTCGGTGATCTGTTTGCGGTCCTTGTAAAAAAGACCCCGGCGATCTGCCGCGCACCTCTTGGAGGCTGTAGCCGGTAATGAGGGTGAAACTCTCGTTAACCCATTCGATAAGCCCCTTAGCGTCGGAAATAATAACGAGATTGTCGGTGCGACTTGCAACCAGGGCGAGTTTTCTTGCTTGCTCGCGGCTTTCTTCTAAAGCCCCCATGGCCAGATGCAATTCGGTGACGTCGTAGAGCGAGCCGTACCACGTATCTCCGCTGCGGCGCGCGCGCATACTAAACGTTTTAATGTCGCCAAATCGACTGGCGATACGCAATTCGCTAATCAGCGGTTCGCTGTCGTTGAGATTGCTACTTAATTGCGTAACAGCCTCGCTGTCGTCGATAAACTCCACAAAGCGGCGACCAATACACTCGTTTACTGGCCAGCCAGTTTTGCGGGTCCAAGCGGAGTTGAGCAGGGTTAATTTCCCGCTGTCGTCACAGCGGAAAACTACCTCTTCCAGTAAATCCGTTAGGGTTTGGAATTCTTGGTGCTTAGCCGCCAGCTCTTCTACCATGCGGTGTTGGAGCAAAAGCTCGCGCTCGCTGTCGGTGGCGCTCATTTACAGCCCTCTGATTTTCTTTTATGCCACCTTCAGTGTAGATGAACTACAGACGCTGCCATAGAGAGGGAACACATTTTCGCAGTAGAAATCCTGTTCAAAAATTGTTCGGCTCGACGTGCAGTCCGACAGAATCGTCACTTTAAAGCCGAGATCGGCGGCGTGGCGGCCCGTCGAATCTATGCATATCGATGTTACGGTGCCGGCAAGCACGAGATGCTCAATGCCGTTTTCCCGTAGTAGGGATTCTAAATGCGTATTGGAAAAGGCGTTTAAGCCCCTTTTACCGGGTATCTCGGTGATAACGTCTTTGTAGGCATCGAATTCAGGGATTGTTTTCGATCCGAATTGGCCCGCCTTAAAGGCGCCAACATCTTTTATCGTGCGGAGTATGCCAACAGGATCGACTAATTCGCTATAGCCGTCGGTAAACAGAATAGGAGTCGATATAATAAGGTCAAATTGCTCGGCTGATTCCTCAAGTAACGTAAGGGTATTTTGCAACACCCCGCTAACCCGCGAGGACTCTTCTATTACCGAGTGCAAAATACCTTCGTTGGCAAAGTAATCGTTTTGAAAGCCGATAAGTAGCAATGCGGTGCGTGTTGGGGTTTTCATGGCGCCTCCCTTGGGCTAATGCTGAATGCCTTGATCGTGATGTTTGCTAAGTTGCATATGTAAAAGCAACTTGCATTCCAAGGGTGTTTTTATTTTTAAGTAATTGATTTTTAATGATTTAGTGGTTTTAGTGATGTTTTTTCTTGCGTGGGGGCTTACCGTTTTTGCAATTTGCTTCTTAAATTGCCTTGCCTAGTGAGAAGATTTGGCAAATTGCCAGTTTGCGGCGGCGGGGAGATGACGCCTGCGGCTGAATCCTTTATTGTACGCCCCTTTATATTTGTGAGAGCACAGAGCAATGGATACCTTCGCTGAAATACGGCCCTACCACGACGACGAAGTGGCGCCGGTATTGGCGAAACTATTGGTTGATCCTGAGATGCTCAATATCATTGCCAGCTTGCGGATGCCGTGCTTAAGCAAGGCCCTGCCATGGCTAGTTCGACCGCTGTTACGCTGGTATTTAGGGCGTGAGATGAAGGGTATTGCCAATGTTGCCGATTTTCAGTGGGTCGTCAAAGGCTATATGGATGCCATGATTGAAGGCAGCACCACAAGCTTTCAAGTTTCTGGTCTAGATAACCTCAATTCAGACCAAGCCTATTTATACATTAGTAATCACCGCGACATTGCCCTCGACCCCGCCTTTGTTAATTACGCGTTATATCATCATGACCGCGATACCGTGCGTATCGCGATTGGCGATAATTTGCTCTCCAAGCCTTTCGCCGCCGATTTAATGCGGCTGAATAAAAGCTTTATTGTGCGTCGCTCTGCTCGTGGACCTCGGCAGATGTTGGCTGCTTTTCGCCAGTTGGCCAGTTATATTCGCTTTTCACTGCTAGAAGAGCGCAGTTCAATTTGGATTGCCCAGCGTGAAGGTCGCGCTAAAGATGGCAACGACGCCACCGAGGCGGCCGTTATCAAAATGATTGGCATGGCGCAGAATAAGCCTGATGAGTGTTTTTCTGACTACGTTAATAAACTCAATATCGTGCCGGTGTCTATTTCCTACGAGTGGGATCCGCTGGATGCCGCCAAAGCTCAAGAGTTGGTGCATATCGCGCGCGATGGCGCCTATCAAAAGGCTGAGCATGAAGATTTAAAGAGCATTGCCTCGGGGATTGTGGGCGACAAAGGCAATGTTCATGTTGCCTTCGGCGCGCCATTAAAGGGCGAGTTTAGTGATGCCGCCGAGGTCGCGGCGGCATTGGATGAAATTATTATTGATCAGTATCGCCTGCACCCAAGCAATATTATCGCGTATCAGCGGATTTATAATGATGACAAGTGGATGAGTTTAGCGCGTGTGCCAAAGCTCACCCAAGCCGATCATGTCGCCTTTGATCGGCGTTTTAGCCAGATGTCGGCCGAGTATCGCGAAAAGGCCATGGAAATTTACGCCAACCCTGTTAAAAACCAATTGCGTAGCGCGGATCTGCGGATTGTTGACAAGGCGGTATAGGTGCTCACCGACGAGCTGAAAAAGACCATTCAGGAAGCGTATCGGCAGTTTTTGGATGTAAAAAACCTCAAAGCCCGCTACGGGCAGCGGCTAATGATTGCCCATATCGCCCGAACCTTGGGTGGCATTAAGCGCAATCAGGAACACCAGCGCGGCGGTGGCGACCATCTCTGTGTAATTGAGGCGGGCACTGGTACCGGAAAAACCTTGGCCTACGCCCTCGCGGCGGTGCCTATCGCTAAGGCCTGCGATAAAACCTTGGTGATCTCCACCGCCACCGTGGCTCTGCAAGAACAAATTATCTACCGCGACCTCCCAGATGTGCTGACCAATAGTGGTCTGCACTTCTCCATTAGCCTGTCTAAGGGGCGTCGCCGCTATATTTGTTTGTCTAAGCTAGATCAATTGCTGTCTGGCGCGGATGCCAAAGTGCTGCCCTTGTATATTGACGAGCATATGGCCGCACCAGATGCGGAGAGTTTGTCGCTGTACACTGATTTTGCCAAGCAGATGGCCACCGGCAAATGGGCGGGTGACCGAGATGATTGGAAGACCGTCATCGCCGATGATAAATGGGCGCGAGTCACCACTGACCACGCCCAGTGCACTGGCCGACGCTGTAGCCACGTCAAACAATGCAGTTTCTTTAAGGCCCGTGAATCTTTGACCCAGGCTGACGTGATTGTGGCCAATCACGATCTGGTGCTCGCCGACCTAGCGTTGGGCGGTGGCGCAATACTGCCGCCGCCGGAGGAGTGCATTTACGTCTTTGACGAGGCGCACCACCTGCCCGACAAAGTGATTAATCACTTTAGCGCTAACTTCCGGCTGGCGGCCACCGAGCGGTGGATGGAGCAAATAGAGCGGGCGCTGAGCGCCATGATTGCGCTGCCGGTCATGGATAATAATATCCGCAGTGAACTAGAAAGCTTGCTGAGCCAATTAATTGCGGTGCGGCGGGGGCTTATTCCGTTGCGGCCCGTCTTGGAAGACTTACTTGACGGTGCGCAGGAGCGCCAAGGTATAAAAAGTGTGCGCTTTGCTGACGGCATAGTGCCCGCTATTTTGACGGAGCACGCCAAAAGCTTGTTGGCGGGTTTTAGCGAGGTCATTAAGCAGTCCGAGAAAATCATCGATAGTCTGCAAGACGGCATGGACAATAATGAGCTGAGCGGTAACCGTGAGGCTAACGAACAGTGGTTAACCACGGTGTCGATGGCGCGTTTTCGGGCCGAATCGGCTGCGGCGCTGTGGCGATCTTATGCCAGCGACGCGACCAAGGAAAAACCGCCTAATGCCCGGTGGATGGCGCTAGTAGAAGCCGGGCAGGGGCTATTTGATGTTGAGCTAAACGCCAGCCCGATACTCGCGGCCAATGCGCTTAAATCGGCCTTGTGGTCGCGCTGCTACGGCGCCGTGCTGACCTCAGCTACGCTGACTGCGCTAGGCAGTTTCGATCGCTTTAGTATGCGCGCGGGTTTAGATACAGACGCGAGCTTTGAAGTGGTGCCCAGTCCCTTCCGTCACGCGGAAGCGGCGGAATTGTATATTCCGGCCATGGATTGCGATGCCGGTAATGCCGAAGCGCATACCGCCGCCATCATCGAGATGTTGCCGACCTTATTAGATGCTGATGCGGGGAGCTTGGTGTTGTTCTCCTCCCGGAAACAGTTGCGCGCGGTGCGAGAGGGCGTGTCGGCCGAGTGGCAGGGGCGCATTCTCGCGCAGGACGATTTACCCAAACACGAAATTCTCAGCCGCCATCGCGAGTGCTTGGATGAGGGCAGAGGCAGTGTGATCTTTGGGCTGGCCAGCTTTGCCGAGGGCGTTGATTTGCCTGGTAAATACTGTAGTCATGTGGTGATTGCCAAAATTCCGTTTGCCGTGCCAGAAGACCCGGTTGAAGAGGCCCTGGCTGAGTGGATCAGCCGCAACAAGGGCAATCCCTTTATGGATATCACCGTGCCAGACGCCGCGGTGCGTTTGATTCAAGCCAGTGGCCGACTGCTGCGCAATGAAGCCGACACGGGCCGCATTACTATTCTTGATCGACGAATGGTGAGCCGCCACTACGGTCGCAAAATGTTAGCCTCTATGCCACCTTACCGCCAAATTATCGAGTAGGCGTGATGAGCCATTACCACCAAGTTGCGGAAGTGTTAATTGATATTGAAGCGGAGATGCGTCAAATCGGCTGTTGGGATGCCGTTGCACCTGCGCCGCAGGCATTGCGCAGTGAGCAGCCGTTTGCGGTGGATACGCTGAGTTTTGCCCAGTGGTTGCAGTTTGTCTTTATTCCCAAGATGCATTTTCTCGTGGCGGAGCAGCAGGCGCTGCCAAATGCATGCGGAATTACGCCAATGGCGCAGGAATATTTTCGCGGTCAACAGCTGCCGGTGGCTGGGCTGCTGAACGCGTTGGTGCGGATGGACGAGCTGCTTGGCGGCAAGCGCTAGCTGTTGTTCTCTTCTGCTGCCATTACCATGCGGACGAGGTGGGCCAATGAGCGCACGCCCATTTTCTCCATAACGCGGGCGCGGTGGATTTCGACCGTGCGCTGGCTAATGTCGAGGTCGTAGGCGATGACTTTATTCGCCTTGCCTTCAATCATCAGCTCCATAACCTGGGTTTCACGTGGAGTTAAATCGGTCAATTTGGCGCGAATTTTGTGCTTTTCTTCAAGATCTGCACGATTTTCAATGTCGGCGGTAATGGCTTGTTGAATCTTGCCGAGCAGTTCTTCTTCGCGATACGGCTTTTGTACAAAATCGACGGCGCCGCGTTGCATCGCATCAACTGCCATGGGGACATCGCCGTGGCCGGTGACAAAAATAATGGGCAAAATAGAGTTGCGGGCATTGAGTTGGCGCTGTAACTCCATGCCATTCATGCCTGGCATGCGAATATCCAGTACCATACAGCCAGCCATATCAACGCTGTAGTCTTCTAAAAAGGCATCGGCCCGTGAATAGCTGGCGACCTTGTGGCCGACCGATTCCAGCACCATTTGTAGTGAATCTCTTACCGCGTCGTCGTCTTCAACGAGGTATACCGTGGCTTCTGCTGTCATGATTCCGTCCTGGCGGTTACCGTATTATCGTGAGCTTAGGCTATCATGAAATCCTAAGCTATTGCTGTGCTTAATTAATGTATTCACGTTTTAGGTGAATGGTACTGGCGATAAGTGTTAAGACTGGATAAGCTTTCGTCTCAATAAATCGCAAGAAACACTTGCGTTCGCTATATAACAACAAGGGTTGCGCATGCGTACTAAGCGCAGTTTAGTACAGATATATCTCATAAGCCTAGTCGCTTTATCAGCGATTCCCTTGGCGATTCTCGGCTACATCTGGATTGCCAAGGAGTACGAGCGCTATACCCAGCAGAGTGAGGCCTGGCGTGATAGCTATATCGAGTCGCGCCGCGAGCTTCTGCGTCGCGAAGTCGATAAGGCGATGGAGTACCTAGAATTTAAACGTACCCAGCTTAATCGCCAGCTGTACAACGATCTGCGTCAGCAGGTTGCGGTGGGTTTGTCGTTAATCGAAACCACTCGCAAGGAGTTTGTCGGCGAGAGCCGCGCGGCGCAAATTAGCCGGTTGCGGGCAACCATGAGCTCCCTGAGCTTTCTCGATAACAAAGGTTTTTTCTTTCTGTTTGATGGCGCGGGTAAGTCAATTTTGGCGCCGAAGTATCCCCAAGGCAGTCAGCGAATATCAGATCGCGACGCACTGAATGCATTTTCTAGTCAGATTAGGGATTCGATTAAAGACAAAAATTACGATTTTTTAGAATACCGTTTTACTGACAGCAAAAATCGCGCAACAGAGCGTAATTTTAGCTTTGTTTACTACTACAAACCTCTCGATCTCTATATGGGGGCCAGTGTTTATCTGCGCGACGAAGTGAGTCGCTTGAAGCGCGAAGTCGTTGAGCGAATTGCGGCGGTGCCCATCGATCCTGACAACTCCATTATGTTTGTGGTCGACAACGACGGGCGGCAGCTGGTAAATGCCTATGATCCAGCCAGTGTCGGAGCGCTGATGCCGAATATCGTGCAAAAGAGCACGCAAGTCAGTGGCGCTGACAGCAGTCTATTCACCGAACTGAGTTGGCTTGACCAAAATGGCGAGAATAAGCCAGTGATCTCCTATATTCGCCGCTTTGAGCCCTGGGGCTGGACTTTGGGTTCAGGGGTGTTCTTAGACGAGCTGAATATTAAGCTGGGACAAGAGCATGCCGCGTTGCAGCTGCGCGTAAAAGAGCATATTCAATTTATTGTGATAATTGCGTTTGCCCTAATGGTGTTCTCAACCTTGACGGCACGTTGGTTGGCGCGTCGAAGTAAGTCGGGTTTTACCATTTTTCAACAGTTTTTTGCCGATGCGAGTAAGCGTTCAACGGCGATTGATGTTAACCGCCTGCCCTTTGCTGAGTTTCAAAAATTAGCTGAAGAAGCTAATTTTATGGTGGAAAAACGCACTCAGACCGAGCGTGCTTTAAAACTGAGCGAGCGGCGTTTTCAGCTCGCCCTCGACGCCGCACATAACCATCTTTGGGATTTAGATTTGCAGACCGGTTTGGTTACGGTGGGTGAGAGTTTTTTCCGCATGCTGGGTTACGACGTGCCCGCTAAACCTTATCCCGTTGGTGCATTTCAAAATATTGCTAATGATGACGATATGCAAATTATTGCCTCGGCGGTGGACAGTTGGCTGGGCTTGGCAACGGGGAATAGTGTCGAATTTCGGGTTAAAGATCGTTCAGGCAACGATCACTGGATATACAGCCGTGGCGATGTAGTAGAAAACGATGCCAACGATAAGCCGATCCGCGCGATGGGTATTATGACCGATGTCACTGATCGCAAGCGCATAGAGCAAGAGCTGGTGAACGCGCGTATAGCGGCAGAGGATGCCCTGCATGCCAAGAGCCAGTTTTTGTCGAGTGTTAGTCATGAATTGCGCACCCCCTTAAATGGTGTTTTGGGCTATGCCCAGTTATTGCAGCGGGACGCCGGTGTGCCCAGTGGCAGTCAAGAATATTTGCGGGCTATTGAAAGTTGCGGCAAACATCTGCTGACCTTAATTAACGACGTGTTGGATTTGGCCAAAATTGAAAGCGGTAATATTGATATTGTTCACCGCGCCAATGACTTGAGCGAAATTGTGTCCAGTGTCAGTGATATTGTCGGCCATCGCGCTAAATCAAAGGGCCTGGACTTTGTCGTGAATGTCGCGGCCGACGTCCCACATATAGTGCAAGCCGACGAAGTTAAATTGCGTCAGGTGCTGGTTAATTTGCTTGATAATGCCGTTAAATTTACGGCTAAGGGTCGGGTTGAGCTCAAGCTCGACGTTGATCTGGATCGTCACATATTACTATTCAGTGTGCGGGATAGTGGCATGGGGATTCCCGACGAGAAACTGCGGGACGTCTTTGAGCCTTTCCGGCAAGTAAACCCCCAAGACGGCAAAGGCACGGGCTTGGGCTTGGCCATTTGTCGTCGCCTGGTTGAGGCAATGGGCGGCAATTTAAATCTCAGTAGCGAGTTCGGCAAGGGCAGCTGTTTCTATTTTGATATCCCACTACTCGATGTGCCTAAAGCCAGTGAGCCGGGCGAAAAAATCGAGCTTACTGCAGAACCTGAACCAGATGTATTGGCGAAAGTGGCCGATAACCCCGCAATCATTGTCGCTGATGATGTCGCAGTGAACCGTCATGTTTTACTCGGCATGCTCGAAGATGTCAGCGACGACATCCGCGAGGCCGCTAATGGCCTTGAGGTAATCGCGCTGTTAAAAGAGCGCACCGCGCAATTGGTGTTGATGGATCTGCGCATGCCTGAAATGGATGGCATGGAGGCGACTCGGATTATTAAACAAGAACTTAAAATGACGGGGGTGTCGATCATCATGGCTTCGGCTACAACCGACGAAGACATGATGGCCGAGGCCGTCGAGGTGGGTTGTGATGGGTTTTTACCCAAGCCCATTGGCATTGATGATCTATTAAAAGTCGTTGCAAGTACCTGCGGAAGCGAGGCCCTTGTCAACACCGCTGACGTGATTGTGCCGGATGTGGAGGCACCGCGCTCGAGCGTGGTATTGCCCCCCGATTGCGATTTGCAGGAGTTGTTAATGGCGGTAGACCTAGGCGACGTGACAGGAACTCGAGAACTGCTAGGCCAACTGCGCCGTAATCGGCCAGAGTGCCTTGGTTTTGTTGAAGAAGCAGAAGAGTTTTTAAGCGAGTTTGATTTTGAAAATTTGGCGCGCCTACTTCGTCAAGCATCTGGTGAGGCAAGTTTGAATGGCGCATGAACTGGGTAGCGAGCAGGTTTTACTGGTCGATGATAATCCGACTAATTTGCAGGTTCTATTTAAAACCTTAGAGGGTAGCGGTTACCGCTTATTGGCAGCACGAGACGGTGAATCGGCACTGTATACCGCTAAGCGCGCGCACCCAGCCCTGATCTTGCTAGATGTGATGATGCCGGGCATGGACGGTTTTGAAGTCTGTGAGCGGCTTAAAGCCGACCCCGACACCGCAGACATCGCCATTATCTTTTTGTCGGCGCTCACCGATAGTCAATCCAAGGTTCATGGCCTGGCCATTGGCGGTGTAGATTATATCGCGAAGCCTTTCCAGACCGACGAAGTCTTAGCGCGGGTGCGCACTCACGTTAAAATACAGCGTTTAGAGCGCGCGCTCGCCCGTCGCAACAGTGAGCTTGAAGACGAAAATCAACGTATTTTGAATGCGGTTGAAGAAGGTATTTTCGGTTTAGATGTGCAGGGTAGAGTAACCTCGATGAATGCACGAGCCGCGGTGTTAACCGGCTGCGCCGTTGCAGATACCGTCGGTGAGTTGTTTGCCCAGCTAAAACTTTTTCCAAATGATAACGGATTGAATCAGGCGCTAACCTTGCTGTGTGAAGGCGGGGTTAGTCTGCGTAAAGAGAGTGCCAAATTAACTGCGCGTAACGGTGATGTTGTGCATGTTGCGCTCAGTGCTTCGCCGCGCAAAGAAGGCGGCGCCGTTTTGGTATTGCGCGACATTAGCGAATGGTTGGCTAGTCAAGCGGCGCTGGATTCAGCGCGCGGCGAGTTAGACAGCCAGCGCCAGCACCTCGCCCATATTGAGCGCCTTAGTACCGGCGGTGAGATGGCGGCGGGTATCGCTCACGAAGTGAATCAGCCGCTGACCGCAGTGACAAACTACGCGCGCGTGGCCCAGCGCTTACTGGTGGATATTCCCGAAAACAAACGGGAAAAAATGCACGATGTCCTAGGCAAGATCGCGATTCAGGCCGAGCGTGCCGCGGCGGTTATCCAGCGGATGCGCAGCTATGTTAAAAAGCCGACCGGTGAGAGTGAAGTGCTGGGATTAAACAGTGTTCTGGAAGATGTGCTGGCACTGGCAGAGGTCGATTCTCGCGTGAACGCGATACCGGTGGTTTTACACGGCGGGGAGAACCTGCCAGATATCCAGGTCGATGAAGTGCAAGTGCAGCAGGTCGCATTGAACTTGATTCGCAACGCCATGGAGTCCACCGCTAATGCCGGAAATGAGAGCCCGGTTGAAGTGCGAACTTACGCCAAGGGGGCAATGGTGTGCTTCAGTGTGAGCGATCACGGGGCCGGCTTGGCGCCTGAAATCGAAGCGCAGTTGTTTAGTCCTTTTGTGAGTTCCAAAGAGGGCGGCATGGGGATTGGTCTGTCTGTTTGCCAGTCGATTATGCAGGCTCATGGCGGCGGTATTCGTCATGAACATAATCCCGATGGCGGCGCGATATTCCATTGTGAATTTCCCGCCCACTCGTGAGGCGATCTCCTTTATGAGTTGCGGCAAATGAGCGCTTCGCTAAAGGATTTATTGCGCGGAAATGCCGAAGAAAGGACGCAGCGCAGCGTTTGTATCGGCGGCGAGCGCCTCAATGTTACCCTAATTCGCAGTCGGCGCCGCCGTCGTAAATTAAGTTTGCAGCTTGACGCCGAAGGTGGCTTGGTCGTGCGCGCGCCCTTTGCGGCGCGGCGCGAGGAAATCGACGGACTGATCTTTCGCAATAGCGACTGGATTGTTCAGCGTCGACAAGAGTTGCAAGAGCAGCCCCGCCATATTGGCTTTCGTTTTATTGACGGCGAAGCCCATTTATTTTTAGGGCGCAGCTATGTATTGCGCATTGGCGCAGACGTGATGCCCAACAGTCAGAAAGTCGCAATTGTTGACAGCGAAATGCTAGTTCAAACCCGCTCGCCCGATGTCATTAGCCGCTTATTGCAAAAATGGTATTGCCAACAGGCACAGCAGCATTTTCAGCAACGACTGGCTATTTTTTCGGTTCAATTACCTTGGGTAAATACAGTGCCAGCATTGCGTTTGCGACGAATGCGCTCGCGCTGGGGTAGCTGCTCTAGCAGTGGTCGTCTGTGTTTAAATACCCATCTGATAAAAGCCAGCGAGCGCTGTATTGACTATGTAATAGTTCATGAACTCTGTCACTTGCAGGAGTTTAATCACAGTCCACGGTTTTATGCCTTAATGGACGCCGCAATGCCTGAGTGGCGGGAGTGTAAAGCCGAACTAGAAGCCTGCGGCGGAGTGATTATTCGAGAGTGATTGTTGCTATTGCAATAGTAAACAAATTTAGGTGATGGTCCATGCGGTAATTAGGGGTCATTGAGAATTGGTATGCACTAGCGTTGCTCAAATTTGTTGGAATTCGCTGATAAGGCAGAAATAAATGTACCAAAATCGAGATATCATCGCGCGGCTGCGCGAGCGTATTCCGTCGTTTGAATGTGTGTCGGGTTGTCACGATTGTTGCGGCCCTGTTACGACGTCTTCTGAAGAGATGTCGCGGCTGCCAGTAAAAACTGATGCTGAACACGAGGCCGCTCTAAGTGAGCTGAGCTGTGTACACCTCGGGCCTAAGGGCTGCACGGTGTACGGCGAACGGCCTTTGATTTGTCGTTTGTTTGGTACTACCCCGCGTATGCCCTGCCCAAATGATCGCCGCCCAGTCGAGATGGTCGATCCCGAGGTTGAGCGGCAGGTTCATTACTACATCGCTAATACCAGGCAAGTTTTGGTGTAGTTGATCATTAGTTTTTTGATCTTCCTTGAATAGGTATAAGTTTGTCCGCGTGGATCAATAATGGCCGCGCTGATTTGTGAGGGACGCTAATTTAATTTTCTGATAAAGCGATCTGTGGCATCCACCAAGGCGGCAATCATCTTGGCTTCTTCTATCAGGTGGCCGGTGTCGGCGAGCTGAATAAATTCGCTATTGGTAATGCCGGCGGCAAGGGCGCGGGAGGCGGTGGGCAAACAGGTTTTGTCCAATTCACCATGAATAATCGTTACCGGCACCTTGGGCAGCTGGTGAAGATTGTCGAGTATTTGGTTTTCGGCGATAAAATAGCGGTGCTGGGCGTAGTGGGTTTCTATTTTAACCTTGCGAACGAGGGCGGGATCGGCCTGCCGCCGGGCGTCGTTTGTAATGACGTCGTTATTTGAATGTTTGTCGGTACGCTGGCCTAAATTATAGGTAGCGACTTTGCCAGACCAGGCCGACCAAATAGCGGCGTATTTTAACTGGGTATCCTTGTCGCCGTGATGCAGGCGCTGGTAATAGGCGGCGACCAGATCGTGTCTTTCGTCTTGAGGAATGTCTTGGATAAATGCCTGCCACGCTTCTGGAAATTTCTCGCTCGCGCCGTGCTGGGCAAACCAAAATAAGTCCTGCTCTCTGGCCAAAAAACTGCCGCGCAGAATCATACCGCTCACCCGCTGAGGATGAGCTTGGGCATATAGCAGCCCTACACTCGCACCCCAAGAGCCACCAAATACCAGCCAGCGTGCAATATTAAGATGCTCCCGAATGCGTTCTATATCGGCGACAAGGTGCTGGCTGGTGTTGTCAGATAATTCGCCGTGGGGCGTAGATAGGCCGCAGCCGCGCTGATCGAAGCAGGTAATGAAATAGTGCTCGGGGTTAAAGTAGCGGCGGTGATTATTATTGCAGCTCGATCCCGGCCCGCCATGCAAAAACACCACGGGAATCCCCAGTGGGTTGCCACTGGTTTCAATATAGAGCTGATGAACCGACTCGGTATTGAGGGTGAACGAGGTGCTGGCGTAGGCTGGATATAAGGTCGTTGGCATTGTGAGAACGCGTCGCTAATAGTGCGCTTACCTTGACGCTTGGCGACGCTGAATACAAGCCGTGATTGGCTCGCTACGTGAAGACTTATTGCGTGGCTGGTGAGGCGTAATTCGCGGTTGCCACAAATAGAAAGAGGCTGCTGCCAATTACGGCGTCGACGCTGTCTTGATAGTCTGTGAGCGCCCAGCGGCGGGCAATTTGAATTACCGCTCCCACTAAGCCCGCGTAAATAATGTCTTGGTTGGGTGTGTGCGCGATATCGGCCAGTCCTAGCGAGCTGGCGAGTGAGCGGATCAAAACCGCAAAGTCTTCCATTACCTCATAGTAAAGCCTGTCGATGGTGTCGCTAACACCGAGAATCTCAAACAATAATAGCCGAGCAACCGCCGGGTTTTGATGCAGGGTGTCAAAAAAAGCGTGTAGTCCGGCGTGGGCAAAGGCTTCGCTATTGCGCTCGGCGCGGGTAAACGCAGCCAGCATATTGGCTTTTAAATAGTCTGTTTGCGCCTGATAGATTTCGGCCAGCAGCGCTTCTTTATTCGCAAATGACTCGTAAAAATAGCGTTCAGTTAATCCGGCTGCGGCGCAAATGCTGCGCACGCTGCAGGCTTGGTAGCCGACATCACCAATAACGCTGAGGCCAGCGTCCAGGAGTTGTTGGCAGCGCTCGGCGCGCCGTTGGTCGCCGCTGGCGCCGCGATACCGGCGAGGTTTGGTAGGGGAGTTGGTCATTTTTTGATTTTGACATGAGGTGCTGTCAGATGTAAAGTGACACGAAGGCATGTCAAATTTGTCGGCGCGCCAGCGGACAATGCGAGAGAGTGAATAAAACGTGGACTACGATTTTGATTATCTGGTGATCGGCACCGGCTTTGGCGGTTCTACGGCGGCTCATCGCCTGACCCAAAAAGGCTATAGCGTGGGCATGATGGAAATGGGCCGACGCTGGAGCGCCGAAACTTATCCGCGTTCTAACTGGCATTTTCATCGCTGGTTGTGGCGACCCATGCTGGGGATGAAGGGCTTTTTTAATTTACGCTGGTTTAAGCACGTATTGGTTTTGCACGGCAATGCCGTGGGCGGCGGTTCGATTACTTATGCCAATACCTTGCTGGTACCCAAGCAAGAAATTTGGCAGCAGGGCAGTTGGGCGGGCTTAAAAGACTGGCAAGCTGAGATGCCGGCCCATTACGCCAGTGCGCAGAAAATGCTCGGCGTGACCGAAAATCGTATTCTTGGTCCTGCGGACCATTTATTAAAAGAAGCCGCAGATGATTGGGGCTGTGGTGAAAGTTTTTACAAAACCCAGGTGGGTGTTTTTTTTGGTGATGAGGGTGCAGCACCGGGCAAGGTATACCCTGATCCTTACTTTAATGGTGAAGGTCCTGAACGTAATAGCTGTATTGCCTGTGGCGGCTGCATGGTTGGTTGTCGACACAACGCCAAGAATAGCCTAGATAAAAATTATCTGTATTTTGCCGAAAAGCAGGGTGCGCAGGTTTTTGCCGAAACCAAAGTGATTGATGTTGTACCGCTAAATGGCAAGGTCGACGGCGAAGACGGTTATGAAATTACCACGGTATCGAGCACGTCTTTGCTGCGCCGCCATAAGCGGCGCTGGCGGGCCAAGTCGCTGGTGTTTGCGGCGTCGTCACTTGGTACCCAAGACCTGTTGTTTAAACTTCGGGATAAGGGTTCGCTGCCGAATATTTCCCCGGAACTTGGCCGTAGAGTCAGAACCAATGCCGAGTCATTAATTGGCGTGCGCCTGCCCGGCGAGCAAAATATGGATGAGGGTATTGCGATTGGCTCGGGTATTTACCTCGACGACAAAACCCATATTGAAGCCACCCGCTACCCCCGTGGCTCCGATGCCATGGGCTTGTTGGTCACCGCCATGACCCGTGGCAAGCCAAACTGGCGCCGGGTGTTTGTGTGGTTGTACACCATGCTGAAATTGCTATTTAAGGCGCCTAAACAAGCTGTCGCCTCACTGATCCCCTTTGGTTTGGCGCGGCAGACGGTCATATTTCTGTGTATGCAAACCCTCGACGGTCATATTGATATGCAGTATCGCCGAGCCTGGTATTGGCCGTGGCGCAAGCGCATGGTCAGTGTTGGCGAACCGATTCCCGCGCATATTCCTGAAGCGAGTGAATTTGCACTGCGCACTGCCCGCCGCCTTGGCGGCATGGCTGGCAGCTTGATTACCGAGGTCTTGTTCAATATTCCTGCTACCGCGCATTGTATGGGTGGTGTCGGAATGGGCAAAAGTCGTGAAGAAGGTGTGATCGACAGCCAAAACCGGGTTTTCGGTTACCGCAATATGTTGGTGTGCGATGGGTCGATGCTGTCATCGAATCTTGGCGTGAACCCCTCGCTCACCATTACTGCACTAACAGAGCATGCAATGAGCTTTATTCCGCAAAAAAACCAGGTCGTTGATGTGGTGTAAATCTAGAGTGGCAGCTGGAGATTAATACTGCCGCCCAGTTCATTGTTGCTAACATAGCTAAACTCGACATTGATATGCAGTAGCTGGTCGAGGCTGTAATGCAGGCCAATTGACGGGCTGTCGTCACTGTAGGGGTTATCTAGCCAGCGGTAGCCTAACAAGAGTGCTATCCGTTGGCTGAGCGGAATAGCGCTCCTTAGCTTGTAAACGCGCTGGGCGGGCATTTCGCCGAAAGCGGCCCGTGGCGTGAGGTCGGCATCAAATCGCCATGTCGCCCAGCTTGCGTGGTAGTCAATGTTGGCATTAACACGGCTGCGCTGCTGGTAAACCGTGCCAATTGTGCTCTCCATTTCTTGCTGATAAATATCTTTTATCGCCAGCCCAAGTACCCAGCTGTTTAGTCGATGGCTTATGCCAAGGTCGGCATTGAGCTGAAGGGTATGATCTACATCGCGGCCCGAGTCGAATAATTTTTCTTCTTCGTATTCAGATATGAGAATGCTGCGCTCAATGAGACTGATATTTTGGATTTTTGGGGTGATACCGAATTGGGTGTTGCTAAAACCATCAATGTTAAAACGGTAATTCAGGCCTAGGTAATTTGACCACAGCGCCGAGACCTCCATAGACGACTGTAATTCACCAAAGCTGAATAAGCCGACCAGCGTGGCGAAACGCAGGCGATTGGCGTCGTCTTCATCATAATTAAAGCGTGCGCTCCCGCTAAATTCTGAACCGCCAACAATATGCCAGGCTGGCGATGAGGTGCTTAGGGTGAAGTGACCGCCGGCGGCAAAGCTATTGGTGTCGTCACTCATTGCTTCTAGGCGTTGTACTAGTTCGGCCTCATCGCCGGGTATCACCAAAATGCCCCTGGAGCGACCCTGCAAAGCGCGGCCTTCGTCGTTAGCCTTTTTAAGGCTGTAAATTAGCTCGTCACTGTCATCAATGAAAATATAGCCGTCCATCTGCATAACAGTATCGCTGATGTCGTCGCGAAGGCTGAGCGATGCGGGGTTTTGCTGCAGGGTGGCGAGTTGATACGGCACGGTAGCGGCATGCGCGGCCAAGGTGAGGGTCTGTAGGCTAACGACAAATAAGCCGGAATATAATTTGCGAAGTGATAATGGCAAAAGTGGGGCTCCATTCTTATTAGGGCTGCACGTGCCCGCGCTGCTATTGGCCTCGGATACTGAAGGGCAGAATAGTGGAGCGTATTCCCCCGAGCAAGCGTATTACGTTGATTTTGTGTAATATTCGACCGGGTGCTATCTCGCCATAAGGCGTGACTCCGGTGTGCGGTAGGTGAGGTTTAACGAAATGTTGGTGACGGAAGTGGCTAATGGCCAGCGTAAAACCATTTGCAGTTACCCATGGCTGTTAAATTTAGTGAGGCGCGTCAGTGGCAAAATACTGACCTTGCGAGGGTGGCAATTACCCCACGGCCCCGCGACACCCGCGAAATATGTGCTAATACTTGCTCCCCATACCAGCAATTGGGATTTCTTTATTATGGTGGGTGTGGCGAGTGCCTTGGGGCGACAAATTCGGTTTATGGGTAAGCATCAGTTGTTTGTTGGGCCGCTGGGGATGTTATTGCGCTGGCTTGGCGGGGTGGCGGTGGAGCGCAGTCGCCAGCATAATTTTGTTGCGCAAATGGCTGATGTGTTTGGCGACACCGATGGCATGGTGTTGATTATTGCCCCAGAAGGCACTCGCAGTAAGGTCGCCCGCTGGAAGGGCGGCTATTATCACATTGCTGCGGCAGCCGGGGTGCCTATTGTTGCGACGGCTCTGGATTACGCAAAAAAATCCATTTCATTGTCCGCGCCGTACTTCCCCAGCGGAAATTATGCGGAAGACCAACTCCAAATCCAGGAGTTTTATCGAAATATAACCGCGAAACACCCGCATTTGGATTGCAGTTGCCCGACTAAAATCTAGGCAAACTCTGGGAAAGCTCCCTAGCCGACGATGACTTTAAGCAATAATGCACTATTATTAAAATTGTGGGGAGCGGCACTGCGTTCAGGGTTCATCTAGGTGAATTCCCCGGTTACTTAGCTTAGGGCTCCCTTGCTATAAAGGCTTTGGAGGGGGTAATTTCCCAAGTTCGTAAATTGCGCAATTGCGCAATTGAGCGCGTCATACACAGGCTCGGTTATATTATGGCTAATGAGTTTTTGAACAAATTACTGGGGCCGGAAATGCCGCCCCATGGGCATTGCTATTTGTGGAATGAAGATCTGGTTCGTCTTCATGTTATCAGTGATGTGCTGATTAGCTTGTCTTACTTCACCATTCCTGTCGCCCTCGTGTATTTAGTGCGAAAGCGCGATGACCTCAAGTTTAACTACATATTTGTGATGTTTGCGATTTTCATCTTCGCCTGCGGTGCAACCCATCTCGTCAATATCTTTAATGTTTGGTATGGCGCCTATTGGCTTAGTGGTGGCGTCAAATTAATTACCGCTATTGCCTCGGTGGGCACGGCGATTGTGGTTTGGCCGCTGATTCCCAAGGCCCTAGCTATTCCGAGTAATGTGCAGCTTATTGCTTTAAATCAACAGCTTAGAGAAGAGGCTGACGAAAATAGGCGCCAAAAGCAGCAGGTTGAACACTTAACGAAAGACCTAGAGGAATTGGTCGCGCAGCGAACTCAAGAGCTGGCAGAAACCCGTGTAATGAAGACCTTGCTGGAAAAAAATCATGCCTCATTGGAACGCTCTAATATTGCATTGGAGGAGTACGCCAAGGTAACGGCTCATGACATCAAGGAGCCGCTGCGCTCTATTTCGGTATTTGGTCAACTATTGAATGAACGCTTAGGTGAAACCCTTCAAGAGGATGAGTCGAAGTGGCTGCAGACCATGGTTGGGGCGACCCAGCGCATGACCGAGATGATCGATGATTTACAGCAGTACTGCGCCCCTCAATCGCTGGTTCCAGCGACGCCATTGGCCTTAGATGAGTGTCTCGACCGCGCGGTTGTTGAGCATGGCGCCGCCATGAAAAAATACGCCACCGAGCTGCATCGAAAGCCTCTGGGTACGGTGAATATGTCGCCGACTCCGCTATACCAGCTGCTATCGAACCTGCTCGATAATGCGGTGAAATTTAGCCGCGATCAAAAGCCGCCGGTGGTGGAAATCGGCCCCGTGGACGATGCCGGCGAGGACGAGGTGGGGTTTTATATCCGCGATAATGGTATCGGCATTGCCAGTCATTATCAGTCCCGAGTATATGGCGTATTTGAACGCTTATACCGAGAGGGTGACTACGAGGGTACGGGCATCGGCTTGGCCATTTGTCGGCGCATTCTTGATGAGTGTGACGGCCGCATTGATATTATTAGTGAGTTGGATAAAGGCTGTGAGTTCCGGGTGTATTTGCCCGCGGCATAGCCGTCATTAAGGCGTGCCGTCCCCGGTATCTTGCTTTGCCGCGGGCTGAAGGCGGGAGAAAATGTGCTCGCTGGAGGCACCGTCGATTTGCCAGAGCGTTTTTGCAAGCTCGGCGCCCGTGCGGCGGCTGCGGTCAAGATGACGATTGAAGCGGCGGCAGTGGCGACAAATGAGCAAATGCAGGCGAATATCAATACGCTTCCAGCCGTGGTATTGGGCGTCGAGGTTATCGCTGGCGAGATCGGTAAACTGTTTGCAATTTAGCATTCGCCGGTCTCCTGGTAGTGGTTAATCGTCATCATTAACCGTAATCTAGCGCGGTGTAGCAGTACCCGCACATTGGCCTGGCTGATTGCCAGTGTGTCGGCAATTTCATTCAAATCGATTTGTTCAACATCGCGCAATAAAAACACCGCCTTCTGGTTTTCTGGTAACACTGTTAACGTGTGCTCTATACACTGGCGCAGCTGATCTTCCTGCAGCATTAACTCTGGGGTATTAATATCCCAATGCGCGGGCGGGTTGCTCCAATGCCCACTGCTGTCAAAAGCGTCGGGGTCAACACCCTGACCAATATCACTGACATCACCATAACTGCTGTGGCGTTTTTCTCGCCGAAGTCGTGATTTGGCTTCATTGCTCACAATTTGAATCATCCAGGTCGACAGGCTGGAGCGCCCTTCAAATTTACCAATGGCCTTGTAAATAGATGCCCAGGCTTCTTGGGTGACGTCCTCTGCAAACACGTCGCCAGCAATGGCCCGCGCGACGATCAGCAATTTGTTGTGGTAGCTGCTGATGAGCGATTTAAAGGCGCTATTGTCCCCAGACTGCAGGCGCGCAATAAATTCAGGATCATTGATAAGTTGTGACACGGAGGCTTCCAAACCCAGATTATGTTGCTAGTGTCACTGATCCCGAGGTGCTGGCGCAAGCAAGTCACCGCCTTTTCACTATAAAGTTGTGCTTGTCCCCATACTTATACCTTAGTTGCTTGCTCAAATTTGCGTTTCAACCAATAGTCCGCGCTGACATAGCGGCCGCCACCTAGGGCCATTAAGGCCAGTAACATGAATAAGTATGTTGCCGCGAACTCAATGCCGTTGTTGAGAATAACAATATTGCCACTGGATGTTAGCCAGTCGTAATTGCCGTGCGCGTCCAGTAGTGAGCGAGCGGCGGCGAGCTTGTCTACGGACTCGGCGACTCTTGCATTAGCAAAGGGCGCGCTGGCATCGGCAATCGCCTGCCAGCCAAATTGCCAGTGCACGCTTAAGGCGGCAACAATCATCGTGACGGCGAGCGGAATGGCGATCCAGCGACTTGCGAGACCAAGCAGCAATAGACCCGCGCCCAGTACCTCGGTTGCGGTGGCGAGAAATGCCAGCACATAGGGAATGGGCAGTCCCAGGCCCCAGTCGCTATTGCCAAACCATTCTGCCGTTGCTGAAAAATTGGCCATTTTACTGCTGCCTGCCATCCAAAAAACCGGCACCAAGTAGAGACGTAGGCCTAAAGCTGGAATACCATCAAGATGCGTCAGCGTCGCGCCGATTTTGTTGTGGGTGCGGTGGATATAGCGAAAAAAATCTATCATTAACAGAACTCCGTAGAAGAGGGCAATGCGGTACTCGCCGATCGATTGGCAATGAGACGCAGAGTACGCAAACTTGTTACAGGGTAGGCCGACAATTTATTAGCACTGGCTTTGTAACACTCGGTAACGAGATTTCTCTAATGGCGAGTGTCGTCATTGGACGGCCAATTTAAAACTTCATTTATTAAGGGTGACGACAATATGAAAAAAACTGCGATGACTGCTTTCAGCGCTGCGATGCTTGCTTCTTCAATGGCCTCTGTTGCGGTAGCCGATACCAACCCCTTTGCTGCCAAGGTAATGAGCAGTGGCTACCAGTTGGCCGACTACGCCAAAGACGCTGAGGGTAAGTGCGGCGAAGCCAAGTGCGGCGCTGACAAAGCGAGCAAAGAAGGCAAGTGTGGCGAAGCGAAATGCGGCGCTGACAAAGCGACCAAAGAAGGTAAATGTGGTGAAGCCAAATGCGGCGCTGACAAAGCGGCCAAAGAAGGCAAATGTGGCGAAGCGAAATGCGGCGCTAAAAAGTAATACCGTCCACTGAGTGCTCGCCCAGCTGCTTGGTTTTGGGCTGGGTGAGTGCTGTCTCGCATCGATCTCGCTGGCCAATGCATCAAGGCCTCTTTATAGTGTGGCAGCTGGCAATATTGAGATCTGTCCTTGATTACTGTTTCTACCCCCAAAAAACAACTGCTCACTGGTCTGGCGCTGTCCCTACTGACTGTGTTGCTGTCGAGCACCGTCGCGGCGGTAGGTAAACACGTCTCCCAAGAGGTCCATGTTTCCGCTATTGTTATGGTGCAGTACGGCCTGAGTTTCTTGTTTGCTCTACCGTCGATAATGCGGGCCGGGCGGGGAAGTTTGGTCACTCGTCGTCCTGGCTTGCACCTTGTGCGGGGAGTTAGTGGTTGCGCTTGTTTCTATTTGTTTTATCTCGCCCTAAGTCATATCTCCTTGGTGGAGGCGACCCTCTTGCGGGCTTCAGCCCCCTTAATGGTGCCAGTTGTTATTTTACTATGGTTTAAACAGCGGGTAGGTCGCCATGCTTGGCCGCCGTTGCTCATTGGTTTTATTGGGGTGGTACTGGTGTTAAAACCAGGCTTTGCCGGATTCAGTGTCTGGCATGTACTGGCCCTGCTGTCAGCCTTGGGTTTAGCCGTGTCGATGATCAGTACCCGAGAGTTAATGCAGGGTGAGCCGCAAAACCGAATACTGTTTTACTATTTTTTGATCTCCGTCATTGTGAGCTTGCCCTTCTTTTTGTTTCATTATCAGCCAATTCCCCTGTCGGCATGGCCGGGCTTGGTGTATATGGGCGTGGTCATTTATTTGGGTTTTGTTCTTTATACCTTGGCATACCGTTATATATCGGCCTCGGTATCGGCGCCGATAAGCTATTTTGCGGTGGTTTTCAGTGGCGTTATAGATTGGTTGATATGGGATCATATTCCCGACCACCTAACCTTGGTCGGGATAATTTGCGTGGTGCTGGGTGGGGTGTTGGTATTGCGCAGCCCGCCAGAGCCTACGTCGACGGATACAGCGGGGCTAAAGGCGCGCTAGCGGCATTTTTGTGGGGTTTTGTGGCGCGTAGTTTTTTTACCGCATCTAGCAGCGCCTTGGCGTCAATTTCTGCATCGCGACCAGCGAAAAGCTGGGCATCCAACGCTTGGCAATAGTGTTCAAGTTCCTTGGCGCGTGCGCCTAACTGGCTAAGGCTTAGGGCTTGTTGGTAATAGCATTGCCCCCAGTTTACTAGCGCGCCGCGCAGGCTGCTGGCGTCAGCATTTCCTTGGACGCATTTTTTGAGTTTGCTAAATGCGGCGGCCTCACTCTCGTTTTCCGGTTTTACTCTGACGTTATTTTTGGCGCTTGGCGTCCCGTTGCGGTTACGCAGCCATGCTAGAGCAAAACCAATATTACTTAGGCTCAGCGCCGCAATGACCATCCAAAGCAGGGCGTTGGTCGTTGCTTGTTCGGGGCTGCTGGTGGCTGCCGAGGTATTATCGGCTGGGTTTGTGCTCAGGGTTTGATTTGATGCTGAATTGCTTGTGCTGAGTGGCGTGGAATTTACATTGTCCATCATGCCGGGCGCAACGGTGATACGGCGCTCTGGCAGCACTGCCACTTCGGGCTTATTGGTGGTGGTATTCCACCAGGGAATGCGCACTTCGGGTAACACTAGCTCACCGGCCTCGGTCGGAATAATTGCGACGGACTCACTGCGTACGCCGCTCCATTCTGACTGCTCATCGCCTTGTTCAATTTTGGCTTGATCTGGGTAGAGCTTGGCCTTGTTTAGGGTATAAGTCGGGAGTGCAGGCAACTGCGAGCCGAGTAAACCCTTAGCCTGAATATTCACTGTGCGAGTAATGGAGTCGCCTATCTGGATGCTGTTGGGGTCTTTGCTCCAGCTTTCGGCCAGGACTAGCTTCTTGGCGGGCAACCACACCGCGCCCTTAAATTCTGCTGGTGGCGGCTTAATATTGAGGTGGTGCTCTTGGCTGCGTTTTACCACCAAGCGGCCGGGGTCGAGCATTGATGGGCGGTAGCCCTCTACCCGCGCCTGCAAGGTGAGTGCGGGAATGCTTAGCTCGCCGCTGGTTTGTGGGTAAATGGAATAGCGGCGCTCAATCACTTGGTAGTAACGGCCATCGACGAGGGTTTGGTAGCGCTGTTCACCTGTGGCTTCCACCACGGCATTCTCCACTTCGGGAGCCTCAAGAGACGCGTCTAAAAAATTAATAGAGGTAAAAATTTTAACGGTGTATTGCAGCTCCGCCTGCACATAGGCAGAGCGGGGCGTGATGTCGGACTCTAAATACACACTGTCACCATTGGCGCCGCGAGTCTGGCGGTTGGCCTTGTCGACGGAAATGGTCAGCGCCCGAGTCTGAAATTTGCCCATCGGAATGGCGGGGATGGTTAGCGTGCCTTCGCGTTTTGGGGCAAGCGTGTAATCCCATTGACGGCTGCTGTTGACCTTGCCGTTGATAATATTTGTGCGGCTACTTTGCTGGCGATTAATAATATGAAAGTCTTTTTCTAGCGCGCTTACATCAGGTTCGCCAGAAAATAAAATACTGTCGGCGACCAGAGACAGCGTAAAGGTTTCTTCGCTAGAAATTTGTTGCCGATCTACGCTGGCGCGCACATTGGTTTCGGCAAAGGCGCTGGGTACCCAGCAGAGCAGGCTTAGCAGCAATATGCCAAGGGTGGCGGCTTTTAATTGGCGAAAGCCAAATTGATGAACATGCATGCTGGTGCCTGTATTGATTTTGTTCAGGGCAACTAGGCCGTGCTTAATAGGGCGCATAATTCTCTCGCTCAATTTGATTGCCACGTTGTTGACGCATTTGTTGCTGGTACTGAAATTTATTGCGCAGTAGATTGCCGGGGTTATCGGGAATCTTACGCAGCCACTGTTCTTTGGATTGGTCTTCTTCGCTCAGCGGTTTTTGGCTTTCAGCAAGCGAGGTTTGCTCGCTTTGCTCATCTGGCTTGGCGTCGTTTTTTGGCTCGGCCGCCGCAGATTGTTGCTCAGCAGCTTGCTTGGCGTAGTCCTCAGCTAATTCGGCTTGGCGCTGCTCGGCGTCCTGTTGTTCTTTTTGCGCCTTCTCTTGCTCGGCGCTGGATTCGCTTTGCTCCTGCGCTGAGGAATCGGGCTGCTCTTGATTTGGCTGCGTCTGGCCCTCTTTCTGGTCATTGGAATTTTGTTGTTCGGATTGATCTTGATCCGATTGCGGCTGACCTTGCTCGCCCTGTTGCTCTTGATCTGAGGGCGTTTGCTGCCCGTCTTGGCCCTGTTGATTTTCTTGCTCAGACGACTGGGATTGCTGGTCTTGGTCCTGCTTGTCGCCGTCGCCAGACTGCTCTTGGTTTTGCTGCTGCTCTTGTTGTTTTTTCAGGTCTTCGAGAAGTTTTTTATTACGCAGGGCATCGCTCATATTGGGCTCTTGCTTTAGCGCCTCGTTGTAGGCCGCGATGGCGTCATCTAATTTGCCCGCTTTGGCCAGGGCATTGCCGCGATTATAGGCTGCGTCGCTGCCGGGAAGTTTGGCGTAGCTTTCGGCTGCTGCGGCATAATCGCCTGCACGATACTGGGCGCTGGCTTTCCATGCGGGGTCTTTAAATTGTTCCGCTGCCGCTGCCGGATCGCTGTCTAATAAGGCGGCGCCGCGTTGATCTGGGGTTTGCCACAGGGCGTCGAATTCAATGGCATTGGCCTGCGGAGTTTGGCCTAGCAACAATAGCGGCAGTAATAGGCTGGGCAGCCAGCTGCGCCGAAAGCCGAGTAAGGCCAGTGGCAACAGTAATAAGGCCAGCCAGCCGCCAGCGTCTTTCCATTGGTCAAAGTGGCGATCTGAGGATGTGCTGGACGGATCTTGGCTGTTCTCGGCCAAGCTCGCGGCGTCTGGGTTTAAGGCGCGAATATCGCTGTCGTCTAAGCTTAGCTCCCGATACTCGCCGCCACCGGCGCTGGCAAGGGCTTTTAATTCTTTGCTGCTCAGCGCGGGAACAATAATATTGCCACTACTATCTTTGGCAAAGCCGCCGTCAGGCAGGGGAATGGGTGCGCCGTCGCGACTGCCAACGGCGAGCACAGAGAGCGTGTAAGGGCTGTCTTTGAGGAAGCTTTTTAAACCTTTTAGTTGCGCCTCATTAACGCCGTCAGTTATTAATAAAATTTTGCCATTGCCGCCGCTTTGATCCAATAAGTCCTTGGCCTGTACTAGCCCTGCCAAGGGGTTGCTGCCGGTTTGCGGCATCATTCCGGGGTGTAGGCCCGGGATCAGCGTGAGTAAGGTGTTGACGTCGTCAGTAAGTGGGGCGACCACAAACGCGTCCGCAGCAAATACCACCAAGCCAGTTTGACCGTCTTGGCGGAGCTGCAGGAGGTCTCGAAGTTTAAAACGGGCTTGGCGAATCCGCGAGGGCTGAATGTCTTCGGCGAGCATCGACGGTGATAAATCCAAGACCACCACCAGGCCTTCATTGTTCTTGTAGAGCGGTGTGGGTGCTTGCTGCCATGCGGGGCCGAGCAGTGCCAGCCAAGCGAGCAGCGCCGCCAATAGTAATAGTGCGATGGAGCGCGCCGGTTTGTCGCTGCGTTGACCGTCGAGCAAATAGGGCAGCAAACTAGGGTCAATATGCTTGTGCCAGGCACCCTGTTGACGACTTTGGCGGGCCAGAAGCAGCGCGGCAATGAGCAGCGGAATAATGGTCCACAGTAAGTCGGGGCGAATCCAGTGCAGGCTGGGCAGGTTCATTGCGCGGCCTCATTTTTTGTGTCATCGGCATTGCTACGCACAGGCAGCGCAGGCAAATTCCGGCCAAGGCCCAAAAGTAGCCAAAGACCGGCGGCGGCCAATAGTGGCCAGTGCAATAGCGAGCGCTCAGGCCTGAGCATTTCCTGCTCTTGCTCTACCGGTTCTAAGGCGGCAATGGCTGCATAAGCAGCTTGTAGCTCGGCGGGATTTCGAGCGCGGTAATAGGCGCCGCCGGTGGTGTCGGCAATACTTTGTAAGGTGCCTTCGTCGAGGTCGGCGGAGGGGTTAACGGTGCGGGCGCCAAAGTTGCTGCCGAAAATACCGGGCACGCGCATCTCTGTGGCGCCAACGCCAATAGTGTAAATTTTAATTTTTTCAGCGGCGGCTAATTTGCTGGCTTCGAGGGGTTTTAAATTGCTGGCGGTGTCGGCGCCGTCAGTGAGCAAGACCACTACGCGGCTATTTTCGGGCCGCTCGCGCAGGCGTTTTATGGCAAAGCCAATCGCGTCGCCGATGGCCGTTTGTTTACCGGCAAAGCCGACCTGAGCCTCGTTCATTAAGGTGTTAACTGTGTCTAGGTCGAAGGTCAGCGGCGACTGAATATAGGGTTGCGAGCCAAATAAAATCAGGCCGAGTTTATCGCCCCGACGCTGCTCCACAAATTGGTTTACAACGGCTTTTACCACCGTGAGGCGGGGCAGGGCCTCGTCTTGGATGATCATATCTTCCTGGGACATTGAGCCAGAAATATCCACGGCGAGCATTAAGTCGCGGCCATTGGTGGGCATGGCAACGGCGTCGCCAATCCAGATGGGTCTGGCGCAGGCGCCGAGCAGGGCCAGCCACAGCAAACTGAGGAGCAGTAAATGAAATTTATTGCCGTTGACAGCAGGGGTGTTTTGTTCGCCACTTAGGCTGCGCAATTGGGCAAAAAACGGCACCCGCAGTGCGGCGCCGCTGGCGCGGTTCTGGGCTTTTGATAGCCAGCGCACCAGTATGGGCAGCGGTAGCAGAACAAATATCCATGGCCATTGAAACTCAAACATACTGGCTCCGGTGACGACGAATCCATAGCCGCGCTTGCCCTAAAAGCTGCTGACGGTCTAGCGCAGGACATTGGCTTTGGTAGGCGGCGGCGACAAGTGCGTCGAGCGTGGTATTGGTAAACGCGGGCTTGGCGCCGCAGCTATTGAGCAAAAAATTCTGCCATTGCTCACCGCTTAGCCCCGCTATAGTCGGCGCAGACGAACTTGCCGACTGACAGTGAATAGCTACTCGGCGTAATAGTTGGTTGAGTTGGCGAGCAAATTCGGCATCGTCGGCGATAGCCTGAATACGCGTTAATTCTAATTGGGCTGCGCGGCGGTAAGCACTGCGCTGGCGATAGCGCCGCCACAGCCAAATACCAGTGGCAATGAGGCCAATGGCTAAAATCAGTAATGCCCACCAGCCGGGCGCCCAGGGAAAACTAGGCACCGCTGGCGGAAGATGGATATCCGCTAGCTGGTCTAGGGGGCTTGCGCCGCCTGGCGGCATTGTTGGGTTTGGCGTATTCATTTGCCCATCATGCCCCGCTGTAAAAGATCAAAAAACGGCGCGTCGGTTGTTAGGCCAATGTGATGAATGCCCGCGCGACGAAAGCTGGCTTTTAAGGCGGCTTGGCGCGCTTCGCTGCGGTCGTGAAACTGTTGACGGATGCCAGAGTTAAGCATCAGTTGCAGGCGCTCACGGCCATTGCTTACCGGGTACATGCCGGAGCTCGGCAGGTCTTCCTCTAGTGGGTCGCTGATGGTAATCGCGATGACATCGTTGTGGCGCGCGATTAAATGCAATTGCCGCTCGGCGTCTTGTTCGAAACCGTTAAAGTCGCTGACCACGTAGACTGTTGAGCCGGGCCGAGTGATACGTCGCAATTCTTCGAAGGCGGTGGCGAGGCTTTGCGGCGGTGCAATACTGTCGTCGGCGCTGGCTGAGGTGTCGGCCAGTTGCTGATTGTAGTCGGCGGCAGTGTGAATAAAATTCAATACCGCGCGGTGGCTGCGCCGAGGCCGAACTTCGCGGTGCCCGCTGTCGGTAAATACCAGGCCGCCAACTCGGTCGTTATTGTCTAGCCCCGCCCAGGCGAGGGTGGCGGCAACATGGCAGGCGAGTACCGATTTAAAACAGTGGCGACTGCCAAAGAACATGGCGTGGCGCTGGTCTAAGCAGAGCACTACCGGGCGCTCTTTTTCTTCTTCAAAAATCTTGGTGTGCGCTTTCGCGGTGCGGGCGGTGACTCGCCAGTCAATGTGGCGAATTTCATCGCCACCCTGATATTCGCGCACATGGTGAAAGGCCAAGCCGCGCCCTTTAACCGGCGAGGCGTGGCTGCCGCTCTGCTTGGCAAAATGTCGCCGCTTGGGGGTGGCGCGCAATTGCGCACCGGCAAAACGGGTGTGGATCAGCGTTTGCTGATCCACAATGGCGCCCCGTACTGGTGCGCTAAAATTGCCCCGGGGCAGGCTGCTCATGCCACCGGCACCACCTGCAGGAGGCGGTCGATAATATGGTCTTTGCGAATGCCGTCGGCCTCGGCTTCAAAGCTGAGAATTAGGCGATGGCGCAACACGTCGTGGGCAACAGCTTGAACGTCGTCGGGGCTGACGTAGTCGCGGTCGTTGAGCCAAGCGTGGGCGCGGGCGCAGCGGTCGAGGGCAATGGTAGCGCGGGGGCTGGCGCCCACTTCTAGCCAGCTCGCCAATTCCGCGTCGAGGCGAGCGGGTTCGCGGCTGGCAATCACCAGCTGGACCATGTATTCCTCAACAGCTTCGGCCATGTGCAAGTTGAGAATTTGTTCCCGCGCTGCGAATAAGATGTCTTGGCTCAGTGGCTCGGGCTGGTGAATTTCACCCTTGGCTTCGGCGCGCACCCGGCGCAGGATCTCCAATTCCGCCGCGGCGTCGGGGTAGGCGACATTGACGTGCATTAAGAAGCGGTCGAGTTGGGCTTCAGGCAGGGGGTAGGTGCCTTCTTGCTCTAAGGGGTTTTGGGTGGCCATTACCAAGAACAGGGGTGGGAGTTGCAGTGTGTTGCTGCCCACGCTGACTTGGCGTTCGGCCATGGCTTCAAGTAGCGCCGACTGCACCTTGGCGGGGGCGCGGTTAATTTCGTCAGCCAATACTAAATTATGAAAAATTGGGCCGGGTTGAAATTCAAAGGCGCCGGTCTCTGGCCGGTAAATATCGCTACCGGTGACATCCCCAGGAAGTAAGTCGGGGGTGAACTGAATACGTTGAAAACTCGCGGCAATGCCGTCTGATAAGGTTTTTATTGCCTTGGTCTTGGCTAAGCCAGGTGCACCTTCGACCAGTAAATGGCCGTCGGCCAAGAGGGCGATGAGCAGGCGGTCGACTAGGCTTTGTTGGCCAATAATCTGCGAAGTCAGCCAGTTGCGTAACTGGCCAATAGCGTTTTTTTCCGTCATTGCGGGCGGTCCCTTAGCAAGCGAGTTTAGTGTTGCCGATATGTGACACTAGAAATGGGGATTTGATCGCTTATTTCAAGACCAAATTGGGATTATGTCTTATTGGCCTGTCGTTGCATGGCTTGATCCAGTGCAGAAAAGGACGCCTTCAAGCAGCGTTGATAAAGCGCTGGGTCTTGTAGGGTTTTGGGGCTGCTAAGGACCGATAGGCTAAGTACGCCGTTATAACTCATGGCAACATGAAATAAGCCGACATGATCCATGATTAGGCCAAGGCCAAGCATGTCGACAAGTTTGGCGTCGTTAAAGTACAGCGGTATAGGTGGCCCAGGCACATTGCTGACAAAGGTGCAGGCCGGCAAGGGAAGACCGCCTGGCCAGTAGGCAAGGGCCGATAAGGTGCGCAGCGCCGCCGCTTCTACGCTGCTGGGCAGCGCTCGAAAAATATTGCTCAAGCTGCTGCGACCAATATTGTCGTTGCGCTTTTTGGCCGACGTGGCGGCGTCGCGCACCGCCACTAAACGTTGCAGCGGGTCTTCGATGTCGGTGCGCAGATTGCTAATCAGCATGCTGATGGCATTGCCGCAGTTGTCGAGATCTTTGCTGCGCACGTTCACTGGAACAAGGGATGCCAGCGGATTATTTGGCAGTGCATTGCGTTGAATGAGGTAGCTGCGCAGTGCGCCGCCGACGATGCAGAGAATGACATGGTTCACCGTGGTGCGTGGGTAGGCGCGGCGGATGGCGCGCAGGCGTGAAAAGTCAAAGCGCACCACAAACACCTGACGCTGGGCGTCGATGCGGGTATTAAATGGCGATTTCTGCCAACTGACCCCCGGTGTGTGGTCGCTGCCGTGTTCTTGTATTTCTTGACGGAGCTTGGGTAAGAGTTGGCGAGCCTGGCGGAACAGTTGCAGCGGCTTTTGCAGGTTATTCTTATAAGCGTTGCGGCTTACCGCCCACTGGGATGGTGGGGTTTCACCGGCCCAGGTGTCGGGGAGTGCGCCGGGTTTAAACGCAAGCGGTTCTATACCGTGCAGCGCAGCGAGGATATCGGTGCCGGAGACGCCATCCAAGGCGGCGTGATGTACCTTCATGTAAATGCCAAAGCTGCCTTTGCTGTAATTCGACAGTCGGCCGAGGCCGTGAATAACATGGGCTTCCCATAGCGGGCGGCTCATATCCATTGGCTGGGCGTGAAGCGTGGCAATAAGGGTGTGGAAATCCGCTTCACTACTTTTGGCTGTTAGCTCGTGGCTGTGAATATGCTTGTCGATATTGAAGGTTTCATCTTCAAGCCAGTAGGGTTGATCAAGATTGTAGGGGACGGTTAACAGGCGGCGTCGAAATACCGGCGATACCGATAGGCGTTGTTCAATGCTATTGCGGACTTCCTGTAGGCGAAATTTTTTGTGCTTGGTGGTTTGCGGGGTGTATACCATGAGCGCGGCAATATGCATGGGGGCATGCTGGCGTTCATTATGGGCGAAGAGGGCATCGAGGCCATTGAGTTGCTGCATTGCGAATCCATCCATTATTGTGTGCAAGCACGCCTTGTTATTGCGCGGTGCGCAGGCGCTGATAGCCAGAATACAGATAGAAAGTGACGGTGCTGTTGCGCCGCAACGCGGGACTGGCTGTCACTAACTTAGTCCTTAAGTGACAGCAATAACCGGGCCACGTTCAACGTGGCCCGGCGCTCAAGGTTGGTGGCTGAGGACGCGTATGCAGACGTCGACGGTGAGCGCGAGCTGCTCAAGTTTGGCAGCGCGCTCCCGACCGGCTTTGCTGGCGCGGTAGAGGTGGGGGGTCATGATTAGCAGTTGCTCAAATAAGGCTGCACTGAGTATTGGGGTACTAAAGCTAAGCGCGGTTTCGCTGCTCTGCTGCCACTCTGAGTTAATGCCTGCGGCCAAGCTTGCCGGGGGCGAGCGTCGGATCTCGTCGTAAATTTGCTGGCGCAGTTCGATCAAATGCTCGGGGCCGGGGTCGACCATAATAATATGACCGCCAGGCTTAACGACTCGCTGAAACTCGCTAAACACTGGAAAGCCAAAGGTGCAGAGTAGGATATCTTGGCTGTTGTCGGGCAGTGGAATTTGCCGGTTGCTCGCCACCAGTCCATTGATACCCGCATTGCGAATGCGGGTAGCGCGCACCGCCCATTTGGAAATGTCTAAGCCGGTGGCGGTGAGCGCAAGTTCGGCTTGGGCGGCGAGCAAGCTGTTGCAAACCGTGTTGAGGTAATAGCCCTCGCCGCAGCCGGCATCGAGAATGGCAAGGTCATTATGGTCTTTGCATAAATCGGCAACCGTCGTCGCGAGCGCTTGGGCGAGGGGGGCGTAGGCGCCGCTATCCAGAAACTGGCGGCGGGCCTGAATCATTATTTGGCTGTCGCCGGGGTCTAGGGACTTTTTGTTCTGTACCGGCAGTAAATTAACATAGCCCTGCTTGGCAATATCGAAGCAGTGGTTGTTGCTGCAGCGCCAAGTTTTACCGTCGCGGTGTAATGGGTATTGCTCTAAGGGGCAGAGCATGTGTTCTAGGGCGAGCAGGGGCATGGCTGGTCCAAGTTGAGGTGAGATGGCAGAACAAACGCAGCGGGGTAACCCCAGCGGCTTGTTCGCTATTATGTCACTTTGCCGAGGTCGATGAGGCGATATTTCTTAGTCGGCCGCGACGGCGCGGGTTTGGCACCAGGCACGGAGGGCATCGAGCTGCTCGCTCATGGTCACCGACAGCGGCACGGTGGCGTCGATTTCGGCAATGATATGGGCGGTGCACAGCTCTTCATTGCGAGCCTTGGCGGAGTAACGAGCGGCGACAATTGCCTGCTCTATTTCGGCGCCGGTAAAGCCAGCGCTGGCAGCGCTGAGTTCGGCGCAGCGGAAATTGGCCAAGGGGTAGTTGCGCTTCTCAAGGTGAATGGCAAAGATCTGTTGGCGCACTTGCTCCGAGGGTAGGTCGACAAAGAACACCTCGTCGAGACGGCCTTTGCGTATTAATTCAGGTGGCAGGCGCTGAATATTATTGGCGGTGGCAACAATAAATACGGCGTGCTGGCGTTCTGCCATCCAAGTGAGGAGGGTGGCTAAAATCCGCTTGGAGGTGCCGCCGTCGTGGTCATCGCTGCCAATGCCTTTTTCAATTTCGTCTATCCACAATACGCAGGGCGCCATGGTTTCGGCCAGTTTTAAGGCCTCGCGAACATTGCGTTCAGACTCGCCAAAAAATTTATTGTAGAGCGCGCCCATGTCCATGCGTAATAGCGGCATGCCCCATAGGCCGGCCACCGCCTTGGCGGCTAGGCTTTTGCCGCCGCCTTGCACGCCCACCATCATAATGCCCTTGGGCGAGTCGGCGCCGCCTTGCTGAAATGCCTGTTCGCGTTTGCCCAGCCAGTCCTTGAGCTTGCTTAAGCCGCCGACATTGGCAAAGTTTTCGGTGTCGTATTCAAAGCTGAGCACACCGTCCATGTCGAGTAGCTCGAATTTGGCCTTATTGACGCTGCTGAGGTCGGAATGGGTAATGGCGCCGTCTTGAATAATGGCACCGCGAGCGAGCTTGCGGGCGTCTTCTAAGGGTAGCCCGCGCAAATTGTTGATCAGCTTGTCTAGCGCGTCGCGGTCGGTTTTAACTTTGCGGCCGGTGGTGTTACTGAAGTTTTGTGCTTCTTTGTAAATGGCGGCGCGAAGTTTGTGGTCTTCGGGCATAGACAGGTTAAAGCGGGCGCTGTGACGTTTGAACTCGCTGGGAATATTGAAGGCATGGCTGATAAACACCAAACTCTTGCCGCTGTCTTCGGCTTGCATGGCAATTTCTTTGATTAAACGAATATTGCGAGGCTCGTCGTTGAGGTAGGGATGAAAATCACAAAGGGCGTATAGCCCGGCACTGCCGGTACTGCGAATATGTTTTAGCACGGCCTCGGGTTCGGCGGTAAGAGGCTGGTTGGGCGCCTGATCAAAATCGGCGCGGCGCAGGCCGTCGGTCACCGACCACGAGAACACCGGCAGGCCCTGCTGAATACCGAGCTTAGTCAGCAGCGACAGCGCGCGGCGCTCCTCCCAAGTTTCAATGATAATCACGGGGATTCGTGATTCGATAATTAGGCGGAGATCGTGACTGTCATTCATGCCTGCGAGCTACTCCCTAGCTATTGGTGTACTGAGTCTAATGCTGGGCTTGCTGTTTTAGTGCTGCCGAGGGTGGCCGCCTTTAGCTCGTCAAACGACGCCTGCAGGCACTCGGAATAAAATTCGGGGTCTGGCAGCATTTTACGGCAAGCGGTAAAGGAAATAGAAATACTGCCCACTTTATTCAGCACTGAGCTGTAAACAATGTGAAACAGCCCAACATTGGGTAATAAGGGGCCGAAATTCATGCCGTCGACCAATTTGGCACCGCAAAAATACAATTGCTGATTGGGTCCAGGTACATTGGTGACCACGGTATTGAAGATCACCGCAGATTCGGTCAGGCCGGTGGACGCAGCTGCGCGCAAGGCCAGCGATAAAACGCCGCCGGGCAGGACATCGGTCACATTGACCGCAACGCGGGGGCCGAGGGCTTCGGCATAGGCTTTGCTGCTCATGGAGGCGTCGTGAATTGCGGCCAGCCGCGCTTTGGGGTCGGCAATGTCGGAGCGCAGCGACACGGTCATAAAGCCCACCATATTGCCGCCGCCACTGCGCTCTGCATCGCTGCGAACATCAATAGGGCAGCCGCTCACGAGGGTCTTTTCGGGCAGGGCTTGTTTGGCGCTTAGGTATTTGCGCAGAGCGCCGGAAACCACGCAGAGCATGGTGTCGTTAATGGTGGCGCCAGGTACGGTGTTTTTTATGGCGCGCAGCTCTTCAAAGGCGAAGGGCACGGCGTCGCAAACTCGGTGGGGGGATATTTTGCCCTGAAATAAGGTTTTTTGTTTGTCGTCGAGGCTGACAAAATCCTGCTCTTTTTTGCCCCGGCGAATGCGCTGCCAAGCGGGAATTAAACTGCCAGCGAGGTCAAAAAATTGCTTGGGTTTTTTTAAATTATTGCCCACGGCGCGACTTAGCATATGCCAGTTATTGTATTGCTGTACGACCCGTTGGGGCGCTGTGCCAGCATCGCCAACATCTGGGCTAAGGTCGTGAATCATGGGAATAAACTGAGCGCCAGTGGCGCCGTCCATGGCGGCGTGGTGAATTTTAATCATCACCGCAAAGCAGTTCTTAGGCAGGCCGCGAACGCTGTCGAGGCCTTCAATGACATACATCTCCCACAGTGGTTTGCTCAAGTCCATGGGGCGGGAGTGAATGCGTGAGGCCAGAATGCAGAGTTGGCGCCAGTCTCCGGGCTTGGGCAGGGCGATATGATGAATATGACTTTCAATGTCGAGGTTTTCGATGTCTTCCCAATAGGGTTGGTCAAGACCAAGGGGAACCCTGCGCAGCTGGCGCTTAAATATGGGGGAGAGGTGGGCGCGGCTCTCGATTAACTGCAATATTTGTTTGAAGCGGACAATACCGTCGGCGCTTGTGGATTGATCGTAAATGCTGAGGGCACCGATATGCTGTGGTATACCGGTGGCTTCAGTGTGAATGAACATGGCGTCCTGACCAGAGAGCTGCTGCATATTATTCTCATTTTGTGTTGGTGGTCTTCAGACTATAAGAGTCTGTTAGCGCAGGCAATCATTCTTCTGCAGTAGGGGCTATGCTGCGCTCGCGCTGCTGCATCAGCCACAAGTGGGCGTATTGGCCTTGCTGGGCCAATAGCGACGCGTGATTGCCCTGCTCAACAATTTCGCCTTGATCGAGCACTAAAATATGGTCGGCATCGACTACCGTTGACAGGCGGTGGGCAATCACCAGCATGGTGTGCTCCCGAGCAATATCTTTTATGGCCTCTAAAATAAGCCGTTCCGAGGCGCTGTCTAATGACGAGGTGGCCTCGTCAAAAATCATGATAGGGGATTTCTTGAGCAGGGCGCGGGCAATGGCGACGCGCTGTTTTTCGCCGCCCGACAGTTTTAAACCGCGTTCACCCACCAAGGTGTCTACGCCTTTGGGCAAGCGCGCGATGAAGTCGCTGAGGTGGGCCATGCGAATGGCCTCGTAAATATCCTCGTCGCTGGCGTCGATGCGGCCGTAGCGAATATTTTCAAGTATCGACATATTAAACAGTACTGTGTCTTGGGGGACGATACCCAGTGCGCCGCGCAGAGATGCCTGACTGACCGTTTTGATGTCTTGGCCGTCAATGAGGATTCGGCCGCTGCTGGCGTCGTAAAAGCGAAACAATAATTTAAGCAGGGTGGATTTGCCCGCGCCGCTGCTGCCAACAATAGCGACCTTTTGTTTTGCGGCAACCGTAAAGCTGATGTTGTTTAAAATGGGGCGGTCGCTGTGGTACTGAAAATTGAGGTCTTGTACTTCAATGCAACCGTCCTTCAGCGCCAGCGTTGGGGCTTGCGCGGCGTCATTAATACTGGGCCGCTGGCGGAGTAGCGCAAACATGGCTTCAATATTGGCCATGGAGCCTTTCATCTCGCGGTAGACAAAACCGAGAAAATTAAGCGGCATAAAAATCTGCATCATAAAGGCGTTGATCAGTACAAAGTCACCGAGGGTCATTTTCTCGGCCTGTACCTGGCTGGCGGCCAGAATCATGGCAGCGGTCATCGCGGCGGCGATAATAAAGGCCTGGCCCGCGTTAAGGGCGAACAGACTCAAACGATTTTGGCGACGGGCTAATTGCCAGCTGGCCAGTTCTTCGTCGTAGCGTTGGGCTTCGTAGTGTTCGTTGCCAAAGTATTTGACGGTTTCAAAATTGAGTAGGCTGTCTACCGCGCGGCTGCTGCTGCGGGACTCCGCTTCGTTGGCGCGACGAATATAGGCCGTGCGGCGTTCGGTGGCGTAGATGGAGAAGGCCACATAGCAAATGACGGCAATGAGCACGATAAGCGCAAACCAAATACTGTAGCGCCAGCCGAGCAATACCACCACCAAGCCTATTTCAATAAAGGTGGGCACAATATTGAAAACCATGAAACGCAGTAAAAAATTAATGCCGTTGGTGCCGCGCTCAATGTCGCGGGACAGGCCGCCAGTGCGGCGATTAAGGTGAAAATCTAAATCTAATGAGTGCAAATGTTTGAACACGGTCAGGCCGATATTGCGCATAGCGCTCTCGGTAACCCGGCCAAAAATAGTGTCGCGCACCTCGCCAAACAACACATTGGCAAAACGCAGTGCGCCATAGGCGATTAGCAGCGCCAAGGGCAAGACGACAATGGCGGGTTGATCTTGGCTGTCGAGCTGATCGACGATATGTTTGAGTATAAATGGTAGGCCGACACTGGCAACCTTGGCTGCCACCAGGCAGAGCAGGGCAACACCGATACGTTGACGAAAGGCCAGCAAATAGGGGATTAGCTCTTTTAGGGTTTTCCAATTAACGTCTTGTTCGGGATTAAAACTGGTGCCGTGGCGCATAAGGAGTTTCTTTTGTAAGGCGCTGTAGTGAGCGCCTAGTGAATAATGTCGTTGGGGAAGCGATGGGGTTCTAGCTCAAAGCCCTCAACGCGATTGCCGAGGGTTACCACCTGGCCTTTGTAGCGCTCATGGCCAGTGGCGGTAAATTCAAAAATATAACGGCGCCACAGTTTGATTTGGCCATTGGTGTCACGTTTGCACCACACCGCGCGCAGGGCGACATGGCCGTCTAATAACTGCAGCTGTTGTTGCTCTAGGTGCTTTCGGGTGGCGCGCAACGCGAGTTCGCGGGTGCCTTGGGCGCGCCAAAAATATGCGAGCAAACCAAAAAAGCAAAAACTTAGGGTGAGGTCGCCGAGGTCAAACATGCGGTGCTCCCAGGGGGGCTTGGCGCATTAAAATATCCATGCGATAAGCAGCCATAGCACCAAAAAAAAGCCAAAGAAGCCGCTGAGCATAAACTGCAGCTCGCCCAATAAGCCGTCGCCAGCGGCCACGGCAAAAATAACAAGGGTGACGACAGTGGTAAAAAATGCCACCACGGCGGCGTCTTTCAAGCCCATCCCTGCGCTGAAATGCTGGTCGACAAAACTGCCTAGCAAGGGTAGGAATAGCATCAGCGCGACACCGAGAAGGGCGGCAATGACCAATGACGCTACCGCGATTTTAAGGACTTGGCGGTCGTCGCCCGAGTTTTGCTCACTCATGCAGTTAGATCCTTATCAGGCCTTAAGCCTGCGCGGCCTTGACCAGCTCGCGAAACACCTCTGGACGAGGCATTCCCGCCGCTTGAATTTCTGGGCTGTCGCCGGCGGTGTAAATTGATACGGTGCCTACTTTGAATAAGCGGTTAAAAAAAGACTGATTAATTTTAACGGTGCGAATACCGCTGACCGATAGCTCGGTGCGCTCTTTGCTCAGCAGGCCTTGTTCCAATACCACTTCATTGCCGTTAATTTCCAATTTGGTCGACTTACATCGTAAATACCAAACCATCAGGATAAGTATGCCGATAGCCGCCGGAATAAGGATGACGGCAAGGATGAACCCGAGGGGCTTGTTACGAAACATGGCGGGGTGTTCAGCGTATTGACTTGTCACCAGTGGCTACTCTCTTTATGGGAATGTGGGTGGGAGTTTGTCTTATTCTACACCGAATGGCCGAGCCTGCATTGACCTTGCTGATTTTTGCTCGGACATCGGGCTTAAGGTGGTGCCAGAATTATTGCGGTGCGGTAACGACAGCTTGGCCATAGCCCTGAATAAACTCTGGCGGCATCCGTCTTGGTTTGCCGTTGCTCATCCGAATAGAAACGAGTTGCCAGGTGGCTCGCAACAGGGTTTTACCGTCGATTTTGCGCTGCAATTGGAACTGCCGTTCCATAATAAGCTTGCCGTCACTGGCGGTCAGCCAGGTTCCCATCACACATTCCTGGCCAGCGTAGGCCGATAAAATATAGTCGTAGTCGGCGCGGCGAATCACCATGGCGGCATCAAGCCGACGGTAATCCTCAAGATTAAGACCCAGTGCCAAAGAGTGGCTCCAGCCTGCTTGCTGGCACCAGTCGACATAAACCGCGTTATTAACATGGCCAATGCCGTCGATATGGCTGCTGTCAACGCTAAAGTCCATGGTGAATGGCGTGGGTCTGTCCCAGTTAGGGGCTTGCGGCATAAGGCTGTTGTCCCAGATAAAACACCTATTATTCCTGACTGGCGAGCAAAGGGCGATTTTAGTTTTGAGCCACTGCATTTGCGGTGAAATTGGCTGCGAGGGTTTTATTGCAGTTTGTGATGGAGTTCACGCCGTTTTGGTCTTGCTCCTCGGTTTTCCCTTACTTAATTCAACTGCAAATCTTGTTATACTGCACACAGCACGCTCAGAACGCTGTAATAAATACTCTACTGCAGAGTTAAAGCTGGGTGATCGGACGTGTTTTCTAAAATGGGGGCCACCATTTTATTTAAGCTAATTAACGGATTAACGGAGTATTTAGTATGAAGTGCTTTTCAGGAAAAACCCTTCTTGCAGTGAGCTTCGGCGCCAGTTTGGCGCTGACCGCTTGCGGTGGTGGCGGTAGTAGTAAGTCTGGCAAGACAACGTCAGAGGAAGAGCAGCCGGTTACCTCAAGTTATTCTGAGGTTGAAGGCCCCCTTGATGTGGTTCAGCAGCCTTTGTCTGAGCAGGTCATTACTCAGCTGGCCGGAGCGGCGGCAGGCACACCGCTGGAAGGTGCAATCAATTGCGTTGGTGGTTTTGTTGTTACTGACGTTTTGGATATTTTAGATTCAGTGCTTGTGCAAGTAGACCCCGCAACCCTGCTAGACCCTGCTGCGTTATTGGCTAATTCAGCTTCGGGGCTGCAGGCGTCAGTAACCGAGTTGGCTACCGACCTTCCAGCGGCTTTGGCCTCCTTAACGGGCGCTAGCTGTACTGGTGGTAGCGCCGGTGAAAGTGGCAGCAATCCTTTGGCAGGCACACCATTAGCCCCCCTCGGTGATGCGCTGGCGCCTGTGTTTGCCGCCGCCAGCGGCGGTGGTAGCAGTGGCGGTGATGCACCAAGCGCGGCGGCACTGATGCAGCAATTGAGCACGGCTTTCAGCGAGGGGCTCGCGACCGTCATGGCGCAAGATCAAGTGGCTGATGCACCAATCTTAGGTGGTTTGTTAGTTACGCTTAATCAGGCGTTTAGCGATCTTGCCGTTACCGTCGCAGCGTTAGAAACCATGGACCCCGACATCACCGGCGCTGCGGTTACTAGCACGGTGAATAACTTGCTCGACAATGTTTTAACCAAGGTCGTGCCCATTGCCTTTATTGAAGAGCAGGCGGGACAGGGGCCGGTACTTAGTAGCCAAATTGAAGCGGCAGTGGCAAGTCTAACGGGGCTGCTCGGCGGAGACCTTAGCGGCTTAACCGCTGGCGACTTTACGTCTTTGTTTGGTGCGGGTGCCGGTGATCTCTTTGCGCCGCTGAGCGATACTGTGCTCGGTGGCTTACAGAGCGCAATTACTGGCGCACTAGCCGGTGGCGGTTCTTCGGGCACAACGGGTACGCCACTTGACGCTGTTTTAGATCAATTGGCGCCTATTCAAGCCGCATTGTCTGCGCAGGGCGGCAGTGGCCTTACTGGTACGCCATTGGATGTGTTGCTGGCACCAGTCGCCTCGGCGCTGCAGGGTGGCGGGGCCTGCCCATTGGCAACAACACCACTCGCTGCCGTTTGCGATGTGGTCGGTGATTTGCAATCAGCGCTAACGCTAAACCCCAGTGCTGACCCATTGGCGGTATTGCAAGGTTTACTAGAATCGATACTGGGCATTTTTTCAAACAGATGACGCGTCGGTAACGAGTTCTTATGCGGCCTACGGGCCGCTTTTTAGTTTAAGGCAGCGTTAAATAATTTGGCGGCTTCTTCGACAACAATCGCGTGACGCAGCGCTAAGGCCAGCTGGTCCCGGTCGTAACCGCCGCCAATCACTGTTGCAACGGCAATGCCTTGGGTCACACAGCTTTCTAAAACCAATCGATCTCGCTCTCGGATTCCGGCATTGCTGATATTGAGTAAGCCTAGGGGGTCGTGTTCATAAATATCGACGCCCGCGTCGTAAAGCACGATATCGGGCCGGGCAAGACGCAGTGCCTGGCTCAGGCCCGCGTTCACAATATCTAAATATTCCTGATCGCCGCAGCCAGCGGCAACATTGATATCGAGGTCGCTACGGGCTTTGCGAACAGGAAAGTTCTTCTCGCAGTGCACTGAGCAAGTAAACACCGCGGTATCGCTTTGCAAAATACGGGCTGTGCCATCGCCTTGGTGAACATCGCAGTCAAAGATGAGGATGCGCTGGACTTTTTTCTGCGCCAAGAGGGTGCGCGCCGTCACCGCAAGGTCATTAAAGATGCAAAACCCAGAGGCAAAGTCGTAGTGGGCGTGATGGGTGCCGCCAGCCAGATGGCAGGCCATGCCGTATTTCAGTGCCAATTGGGCGGTGAGAAAGGTGCCATTCGGTGAAATTAAGCTGCGCTGGCGCAGGCTCTCGCTCCACGGCAAGCCCATGCGCCGATTGGCGCTGGGGCTGAGGGTGTTGTTACAAAAGGCATGGATATACTGGGGGCAGTGGGCGAGCGCTAAGACTTCGCCGCGAACCCGTCCTGGTCGGTAAGTGTTGGCTTGCGTGGCAATGCCAATTTCACGCAAGTGATTAAATAATAAAGAAAACTTCTGCATGGGAAAGCGGTGGCCAGAAGCAAATGGGTAGCTGTACAGGGGATTGCTGACCAGCGGTAATTGTGCGCTCAAAACGGGGGGCTCCTCAGCCGTGGCGGGCCAATTAATCATTGCCTTTACGCGCCTAGCAATGGGTTTTACTCGGCCATGTAATAGCTTGAATTAGCTTACAATTTGCATCCATTGCGAACTAATAACATAATCCGCTCAGCTGTATTGACTTGGGCACGAATTGTGCCCGCAAACATAATCGTTCGGCAGGACTGTTAGCGCTTAAATTAAAGGGCTTATAACAGTGTTTTTGCATCCTGAAACCACGAGAAATTGAATGCGCGAGCACTACGGAATTACAATAACAAGTTATAGCGGTGCCAGACACTATACCGTAACGCAATTGATGCGCCGCTTTATGGCGGGTATTGCGATATTTATCGCTACCTGCTTTTTGGGCGGCTTTCTGGCGATTTATTTCCTTTCGTACCAGCTTAATAGCTTGAATGGCGAAGTGATCGAGCTGCAAGAATACCAGGCGCTAGTAAAAGAGAAAAATGAGAGCTTGCTGCGACAACAAAAGTTATTGCAGGCCACGGTAGAAGAAAAAGTCGCCGCCTTGTCAGTGATGAGTGATGAATTAGGCACCATCGAAACCATGATTGGTTTGAGCCCCGAACCTGAAACGGCACTTTACCAGCGCCTAGACACCGCAAGTCAAACCGCCTCCGAAAAACGCTTTATGCTCAGCACCATCCCCAGCGGCTACCCACTTGCCGAAGCGTATGTCACCAGCCGATTCGGTATGCGTAATCATCCAGTGCTTGGCCGCATGGCTTTGCACGGCGGCGCGGATTTACGTGCAAGTATCGGAACGCCGGTTTACGCGACCGCCGACGGCGTGGTGGAGTGGGCTGGCATGAACGACAGTGGCTTTGGCCGCTTAGTGAAATTGGATCACAATTTTGGTTTTACCACCCTGTACGGTCATCTCAACAAAACTGCGGTTAGCATTGGCGATTATGTTAGGCAGGGCGATTTATTGGGTTACAGCGGCAATACCGGCATGTCCAGTGCACCTCACCTGCATTACGAGGTACGGCATTTGCACCGGCGTTTAGCACCCGGTCCGTTTATGGAATGGTCTTGGGAAAATTACGACGTACTTTTTACGCGCGAGGGGAAAATAAAATGGGATTCACTGGCAAAAACGCTAAGAAAACAGACGGTAGCCCCAGAACGACGGTGGTCGCAGCTGGCACCACCCTTGTCGGCGACGTCAAGCTAACCGACAACTTCCATCTCGACGGGACCATGGAGGGTAAGTTGAACTCCGATGGTGATGTGACGATTGGCAGCAGTGGTCGCTATACCGGCGATGTTAGTGCTAAGCGGGTATTGGTCAGCGGCATTCTTGACGGCAAGGTTGATGCTGATCGTTTGGAAATTGTTGCTTCAGGCCAAGTCAGTGGCGAAATTAAAGTGCGGGAGTTGGTGATAGAGTCCGGCGGTCAGTTTATTGGCGCCAGCCAAGTCAAAAAGCACGACGCACCGCAACTTCGATCAGTTGATGAGTCACCGTCCACAAGCGCCGACGCAGATGCCAGTACCAGTGATTGGGAAAATAAAACCGCCTAATAAAGGCGGCTTTATTGGTGGGCGCCGGTGTTGCGGCGCCAGTCAGAGCGCCCCTACCGTGGTGTTGAGTTGTGGCCCGTTGAAATTTAAGGTCGTTTCTCACCGCCATACGCCGTAAAATACCTCGCTTTTAGCGCGGACAAGCCCTTATGAACACCGAACAAGCCCTTATGCAGCGCAGTGACTCTAAATGCGAGCTGTGTTCTTCTGCTGAGCATTTGGCGGTGTTTCCAGTAGCGCCCTATGGCGATGACGACGCTGAGCGCTGTGTTATGAGCTGTCAGGCATGTCGAGAGCAACTGGCTGACGGCAGTGAGCTAGACGTGAATCGCTGGCACAGCCTAAATGACACCGTGTGGAGCCCGATTCCCCCCGTACAAGTATTGTCGTATCGTCTCTTAGCGCGCCTGAGTGAGCACGCGTGGGCGCAGGATCTTCTGGAAATGGTCTATCTTGACGACGAGGTCAAAGAATGGGCTGTCGCGACCGAGGTTACGGCCAGCGATGACCGCGAGCCATGTTTAGACAGCAATGGCGTTCAGCTGGCTGCGGGAGATTCGGTGGTGCTCATTAAAGACTTAGATGTGAAGGGCACTAGCTTTGTTGGCAAGCGTGGAACCCCCGTGCGCAATATCTCTCTGACGAATAACCCCGAGCATATTGAAGGGCGGATAAATGGTACGCGTATCGTGATTATCAGTGCCTTCGTTAAGAAAACCAATTAAGCTTTGTCCGTATTCACTGTGAATCTAGCGCTGATCGCCTAATTTGGCGTGGCCGTTTACAATGGCCTAACGGCGCTGATTTTCAGCTATTCTTAAATGGTCTTGATTCAGACCCCAAAAAGGGCGCAATGAAAACACCCAAACGTATCCAGCCGCTGATTGACGACGGCATTGTTGACGAAGTGCTGCGGCCTTTAATGAGCGGTAAAGAAGCCTCCGTCTATGTGGTGCGCTGTGGCGAAGAAATTCGCTGTGCCAAAGTGTACAAAGAAGCTGCTCAGCGCAGCTTTAAGCAAGCGGTGCTTTACCAAGAAGGCCGTAAAGTGCGCAATAGCCGCCGCGCCAGAGCAATGGAAAAAGGCTCTAAGTTTGGTCGCAAGCAGCAGGAGGACGCCTGGCATAACGCCGAGGTTGATGCGCTCTATCGCCTAGCTAAAGCCGGGGTGCGAGTGCCGCAGCCCTATGGCTGTTTTGACGGCGTGCTACTCATGGAGCTGGTTACCGACGAAGAGGGTGGCGTAGCGCCACGCTTAAACGATGTGTCTATGCCCGCCGAACAGGCCATAGAAGATCATGCGGTGGTCATGCACTACGTAAAACTAATGCTTTGCGCAGGTCTGGTCCACGGCGACTTGTCTGAGTTTAATGTGCTGGTTGACGAATACGGGCCAGTGATTATCGACCTGCCCCAAGCCGTTGACGCTGCGGGCAATAATAATGCCCACAGTATGTTGACGAGAGACGTCAATAATATGACCGAATACTACGGTCAATACGCCCCCGAGTTATTGCAAACCCGCTACGCAGATGAAATTTGGGCCCTGTATGAAGAGGGCGAACTCAATGAAGACACCGAGTTAACGGGCTTGTTTGAAGACAGTGGCGAAGCTGCCGATGTTGACGCCGTCTTAATGGAAATTAAAGCGGTCATGGCCGAAGAGGCTGAGCGCCGTGAACGAATTCGCGAGGCGAATGAAGAGGATTGAGTGCCCGCCAAACGTTTGATTTAAAATCAGATCTGCCTAGCGATATTCAATTCGTAGTGAAATCCGCTTTTCTTAAAACGCGAGCCTGTAAGATATAACTGGTGTTATCTGATGATTTCGCCCTTTAATGGGCGGAATACTGGCGGTGTTGTTACCCGGGTTATGTACGGGTGGTGTCCACGCGTAAGTGCAGCCAAAGGTGAATTCATATTGTGATTGCCAAAGGTAGCTGGCGTTCACAACCAAATGGTTTCGGGTTAGGGTTGGAAACGCGCCGCTAAAATTGTTGTCCTTAACTAGCTGTTGCACTGCATGGGACGCGCCGCTGCGGAAAGTCCATCGGTCGTTAGGTGACCACTGGGCACCGAGCGTTAGCGAGGTAATATTATTAAACCCTAGTGCCAATAGCGCATTCATTTCTTGGCCATCGAAAAGCCCGCCTTCGGCGCGGTAGGAAAAACGGGCATCGCCGAGCATTTTTCGCCAATAGGTCCTGCGCAGGTCGGCAATCACCGCTACGCTAGTCGACGCTTGATGGGATACGCCAACAACAAATGCGGCTGGCAATTGCATATCTTCAAAGCGTCCCAGGCCATCTACTGGAATATGATTGTTTAAAATATCAACGGCGGTCAGTCTGCCTTTGCCTCTGAGGTCTGTCAGCTGAGTTTCAAACTCATAGGCAAGGGCAAGGCTTGTTTGCGGGCTGACTTGCCATGAGGCGCCAACTCTGCCGCCTATACCCCAACCAGATAATCCACCTGCGATCGGGTGATCGTTGACGAAATCGAGATGGACGCCAGCGAGTGTCGGTAGAGCGCCAACGATTGTGACGAGTCCGCCAGAGGCGCGATCCTGTTGTACTAACATGCGTACTTGTTTGGCGTCGTAAAGTGTTGCGATATTAAGACCTAAATTAACAATGTCCAGTGCCGCGCCAAGACGCAGCGTAGGCCTTGCTTGCCAAGCCAAGGCGATGGGTATGCGCAAAGCGGTTAAGCGGCCGGAGCTTTCTAAGCCGGTGGCGACATTGCCGGTTGTCGTTGTGGACAGAAAGGAGTCGCGACCGTACTCAATGCCAAAACCGGCGGCGGCAAAAATTCCGGCGCCAAAGGCCCAGTCGTCACCGCGATAGCTGTAGGCTACTTCGGGTAAATCATAGGGGCCGCGATTATTTCCTAAATTCGCTGTGTGTACAATTTCGTGAGTCTGTTCATTGCGTACATCGATGGCGGCTTGTATCTCCGAGACCTGTACCATGAACTCGTGACCGGGCTTGTTGGACAGCAGTTCGGCGGGGTTTAGAATTATCGCTGCGGCGCCGGTAGCGTGGGCGACACCGCCCCCAGCAAAGCCACGAGAAACTGGGCCAAAGCCTTCTATTCTGCCTAGTTCAACTGCAAAATTACTCGTGCTTGCACCGGCCAAGATAAGAGGTGCCAGCAGTTTCTTAATACTGGCAGCGCGCATTATTCGTTTCATTGTAATACTCAAACAAGCGGGTTTGCGTTCCTAGTAAAGGAGCGGAAGTAAACCCTCGGATTGTTTAGCCCTAAAGGCCTTAATTGATATCAGTGGCAATACTTGCGGCGCTGAGTGCTTAACCGCAGAGCTATTTTCACGGGAGTTGTACGGCGGAAAATACGGCAAGCGATAATTTTGTTAGCATGCGTATAATTTAGAAGTAAATGAGGGCAGTGTCAAGGCGTACGGCAATAGAGTCGGCGGCTATCATATAGATTGCTCACCATCATCCAAGCCGCGACCGCAGCGGCGCTGATTAATTTTTTCTGCAGTTGCAGCCAGTGTGCTAGGCGAATTGGCGAAAGTGCCTGCTGCTCAATTAAAACCTCACCAAGGCGACGATGTTGGCTGCTGTGTTCGGCTAGTGCTGTGTCCAATTGTGATTGGGTAATTTCGCCATTGTCTAGCAATAGCTGACCTAAGCTTAGCTGCAGAGCTTTGGGCATACTGCCGTCGGGTTTGAGTTCGAGTGCCTGCGCCGCGAGCTTTTTTTGTAAGGCGAGTATTGTTTGCTTTTCAAGTGGGCAAAGTTCGTGACGCTGCATTAGAACTTCGCCGAGGCGGCGACGACTCCAGCGCTGGATGCTCAAGGCCTGATTCAGTATGCCGGTCGTAATGAATCCGCCTGATACCAGTAGTTGCCCCAGCGAAATCGGAGTGGGTTGGACGCTGCCAAGCTTTGTAGGGTGCATAGACTTACGGCTCCTATTCCGGCTGTGTTGCGGAATGGATGAGTACACAGGCTATTATATTGCCCCTACTGCTAGGGCGCTTTCAATACGTAGAATGCGCAGCTTATGCTGGGTGTTTGCGTTAATAAATTCTGAGATCAGTCGCTAGTGTTGTGAGGGGAGTAGAGGGGCTAACATCTGAATAATGGCGTTCACGCCGGTATTGATGGGGTGTAGCGAATGCGCGGCCTTCAATAATGTGAGTTTTGCTGAGCAGAAGGGGTGTTGCAGTATATAGCAGGTCGCGTCCGTGCGAGGCCTGCTATAGATAGATGCTTAACGTCAGCTGGCTGACGCTAAGGGATTAGAAGCGATACGTAAATTCGGCACCGTAGCTCCGCGGTGGGCCGGCAAGGTAGTTGTCGTGACCGAAACCTGCTTGCAGATTAATTGCGTAGCTATCGTACTCTTCATCCATCAGGTTCTTTACCCACAGCGACACCGAGTAGCTGTCGTCGGAGGCGTGCCAGCTGGTGCGGGCGTTGAACAACCAATAGGCGTCTTGGCGAATAGCGCCGTAGCCGTATTGATCGTTGTAGGCGCTATACCACTGGTCATCTTGGAAGTTGCCATTTAGGTTGGTGGTGAGGTAGCCCGCTTCGGTCACCAAAATATCGTAGTCTAGCGAGATGCTGTAATTCAGCTTGGGTGCTGAGATTAACTCATTGCCGCTTAGGTCAACTCGGTCATCAGCGTCTGCGATGGTTTCGGTATTGGCCAGGGTCAGCTCAGAAAACTCGGTTTGCAAAAAGCCAAGGCCAATTTGCAGGGTGAGTCTTTCTGTTATGCGTGCCCACAATTCTGCTTCGGCGCCAGCAATTTTTGAGCTACCCGCATTCTCAAGAAAGTTAGAGAAACCGACGACGTTGATAAATTGCTGGTCGGTGTAATCGTAAGAGAATAGCGCCGCGTTCAAACGCATACTGTTGTCGAGCAGATCTGCTTTGAAGCCAACTTCAAAGGCATCGATATATTCTGGTGATGCATAGGCCGTCTCAATTGGGCGCGCGAGGTAGTACGCACCGCCATTGAAGCTGCCGCTGCGGTAGCCGTGGCTAGCGCTTACATACACCATTACATCTTCGTTTATGCGGTAGTCAAAGCCGAGTTTGCCAGTCCATTCCGCTTCATTTGCCTCGAGCTCGGGCGCCGAATCGAGTGTGTAGGGACCGTGGGTATAGCCAATGCTGAGTAGGTTTAGCAATAGCGTTGGGTCGCCGAGAATATCAATTAGCTGCGACTGCGACAGTGGTAGCGAAATATAGGCATCGTCAACCCCGGTGGTATTACCCGGTACATAAGTCCCTCTAGGGCTGCCGTCATAGCCGACCCGGGAAATATTGAAGTAGGTTTGTTCGTTGCCGTCTTTGGTGTAGCGCAGACCTAAATCCATGCCGAAGCGGTCAGTAAAATCAAAACGCATCTGCGAATAAGCGGCTAAGCTGGTTTTTTTGGTTTCCATGCGTTGGTCGAGCATGCCGTAGTCCAGCAAGAACGGGTATTGCTGAGCAGTATCAGGCTTTGCGACGCCAACTCGGACATCGGGTGGGGTGTCAAAGATGTCGTAGATATTGTGCATATATTGGTCTTCATAGCCGAAATACACACCGGCAATGATATTGAACATGCCGTCGAATTCAGAAGAGAAGCGCAGATCTTGGCTGTAGCCGATGGTGTCGGACGACCAAGTAATAGTGAGCAAGTCGTTGGGCGAGCCGTCGGTGTCTGCTTTTTGATAATAGTCGGCGTCATAGTAAGACGATACTGAGGTGATAGAGAAACCGTCGCCAGCAAAGGTGACGGTTAAACCGAGGATTTCGGTATTGGTGATCAGCGCGCCAACTTCATTGGCCTCAGTTTCATGAAAATCTAAATTGCGGCTCTGGCGTGAGTAGGCGTTGTAGTCGGAATTTGGGGCGCCAAGAAGATCGGTGCGACCTTCATTTCGGGCTGGCGTACTAAGGGCGTCGTTGCCGGAGGCGGTGTATTTAAAAACGGCGTCCCAGGTGTCGTTGGGCGCAAAATGCAAGGCAAAGCGGCCGCCTTGAAAATCGGTTTGGGCGCCCTTTTCACTGCGGCCGACAATGTCGACGTAACCTTCATCGCGCTTGAAACTTAATGCCCCGCGTGCCGCGAGAATACCGTCAATGAGCTGGGTTTCTGCGCCCGCTTCAGCGCTGGTGGCATTAAAGCTACCTGCACCGAGCTTGATGTAATTGCTGGGCTCGTCGCTAAATTGGGGGGTGCGAGTGATGATGTTGATCGCACCGCCGGTGGTGTTTTTACCGTAAAGCGTACCTTGAGGGCCACGCAGAACCTCAAGACGTTCGATGTCAAAAAAGTTAGCGCCGTGGCTGTACACCGGGGCTAAATACGTTTCGTCAACATATACACCAATTGGGCTGGCCTGGTTAGAACTGTAGTCAGACATGCTGACGCCGCGAATCGCAAAGATGGGTTGAATGTCGCCGTAGGGGCCGCTGACCTGCATATTGGGAACCTGCGCAGAAATGTCGCTGGCATTTTCAAAACCGTATTTGTCGAGCTGGGTGCCGGTTAAGCCGGTAACCGCTACGGGTATATCCTGGGTGCTTTGGCTGCGCTTTTGCGCGGTAACCAGTACCTCTTCAAGCATTGGCGCGGCAAAAGTAGTGCTGGTGGAGCTGGCAATGGCAAGGCAAATACCGGCGCGTAATAGATTCCGACGACTCTTATATGCGTGTGGACGACGTTGCTGCATGGACTATTCCTTTAAAACGGTGGCAGGGCTGATCTTGTGCTTCAGCTTTACGAGCGTGGAGAATGCCGATATTTCGGTGGCAATAATTGTCATTTGGCGACATATGTTTATCATTTGACGACACTAGGCCTGGCTATTGTTCATATTCCTTTTATTGGGCAATTACGCTACATAGCGTGGCGGTAAAGCCTTACTCAGGTTTTGCGCCGACGATGGTGTGCAGTGATTTGCGGTAGTGGTTGGGGGTGACCCCGAACCAGCGCTTGGCCGCGCGATTAAAAGAGCTTTGCTCCTGGTAGCCGAGCAGCGCGGCAATTTGCGCCATAGGCATTCTCCGTTCGGCGAGGAAGTTTTGGGCATCCTGTTTTCTGATGTTGTCTACCATTTCTTCAAAGATATAACCTTCGTCTTTTAAACGGCGCTGGAGGGTGCGTTGGTGCATAAACAGTTCGTTCGCCACGCTTTTAATATTGCAGCACTGGGTGGGCAGCAGGCGGCTAATAATGAAATTAGTTTGTTCGATGAAACTTAGCGGTGAGCCACCACTTTTTTTGATGAGGTAGTTCGCGATAATGTCGCGCTGAAACGCGTCGGCGGTGCGAATCGGAAAATCAAGTTGCTCCGGGGTTAGGACTAGGGCATTGCAGTCTTGATTAAAAAGCACTGGGCAGCCAAAGTGTCGTTTATAGACCTTTGGCTCTAAGATCCTGCTGTGCCGAAACAACACGGCTTCAGGTCGCTTGCGATTTTCCGTTAACATGGCGTGAATATTAGCTGTTAAGCCAATCGCCATTTCTACTGTTTGGTGGCGGTATGGGAAATCCGTGATATTAATGTCGAGCGTGATCCGTGGGAATTGCGGTGCGGATGTGTTGTCTAGCCCCAAAGTGATGGCGGGGCTGTGGTGGGAGATATAGCGGGCAATACAAAACAGGGCGTCGCCAGCCGTGTTTGAGGTGCGCGCCATAATTGCAATTGGGCCAAGGGTTTCCATAGTTTGTTTTGCGGATAAACGCAGACCAAAATCGGGACATTGCAATTCTTCGGCCGAGGCTTCGAGCAACTGCATTAAGCTGTGGAAGAAAATAAGATAACTGATATCGTCGAGTCGTTCGGGGTCAATATTAAATTGCCGTAGCAGTGGTTCTGGCTGTCCACCTAGTTCGCGAACGAGTTCGTTGTAGCCGCCGAGGGCGGAGGTGCGTATTAACGGGCGCATTGCTTACATCCACAAGAGTGTCGGCCTGACTGTCGTCAAATGCTAAATTTAGCATAACGGTATTGCGGTAAATTGAAAAGTAATAACAATAAGAGGGTGTGTAATGAAAGGTTTTTTGCGTGCGAGCGCCATCGTGGCTTTACTCATATTCGCTGCGGGCTTGGTGTTATATGTCCGCTCGCCTCTTCAGCCGGTGGTGTTTAGCGTTCCGGTTAGTGCTGGTTTGAACGGCGACTTCGCGGAAAATGAACGCTTGGCAGCGGTAACGACATATTTGCAGAATATCGGCACAGGGCCAGAAGACATTGTAAAAGGCCCTGATGGTGATTTTTATACGGGTTATCAAGATGGTCGTATTGTCAGTTTTGTTGTTCACGGCGGCCAAGTAGTAGGCGCTACTGCTAAGGAGTTTGTTAACACTGGCGGCCGTCCCTTGGGTATGCAGTTTGATGGCGGCGGAAACTTGATTGTGGCAGATGCTTTCAAAGGTTTGCTGTCAGTGTCACCGTCGGGCGAAATAACAACACTCGTCGATTATGCCGATGACCCCTCTTTACGTTTTATTGATGATGTCGATGTTGCTGAGGACGGCACCATTTGGTTTAGCGATGTCTCAACGCGCTTCGGTTTACACGATTATATTTTTGATTTAGTGGAGGCCAGCGCAACAGGTCGCTTACTCAGTTATTCACCCACTACCGGCCAAACCAAGGTGCATTTACAGGGTTTGTATTTTGCGAATGGGGTTGCCCTCGGCCCAGACGATAACTGGGTGCTGGTAAATGAAACCGGTGCGTCGCGGGTAAGCCGCCTTTGGCTAAAGGGGCCAAAAGCCGGCGTGAGCGATGTGTTTATCGAGGGTTTGCCCGGTATGCCGGATAACATCAGCTTTAATGGTGTTGATACCTTTTGGGTGGCGATGCCTGCGTTGCGAAGTAAAGAGATAGATGCATTGGCCTCGTACCCGTTTGTCCGCAAATTACTTGGTGGCTTGCCCGCCGAACTGCTCGTGCCATCTGATCACTATGGCTTTGTTGTCGGCTTAGGTTTAGACGGCAGTGTTAAATTTAATTTGCAGTCGGGCGCTGGCATTTACCATACGGTGACCAGTGTTAATGAGTACGATGGTCATATTTGGTTGGGTAGCTTGGCAATGCCTGCTGTGGCAGTGTTGCCGTTGCCTCGCACCATGGAGCAGCGCGAACCCGTGAACTAGCGTGATGGGCCGCGCTCGGTACGCGATATTGCTAGGCCATCCGGTCATTTTTGAAAATAATAATCGCTTTACGCTAGCGTCTAGTGACGTATCGCGAAAGAAGCTAAAGCACGCAAGTTGAGGGCGACGAGTGTCAGAGAGCAAACAGAAAAAAATCATCATTATTGGCGCGGGCTTCTCAGGCATGGGCCTCGCGATTCATTTGCAAAAGTCAGGTATTCGCGATTTTGCGATTTTGGAAAAGGCCGACGAGGTAGGCGGCACATGGCGAGAAAATCATTACCCCGGTGCGGAGTGCGATATTGCGTCAGCGCTGTACAGCTACTCCTTTGAACATAATGCCGATTGGCAATATAAATGGGCTGAGCAGCCGCAAATATTTGACTACCTTAAGGGTACGGCCAAGAAATACAATTTGTATGAACATATTCATTTCGCAACGGAAGTTGCTAGCGCAATATACGATGAACAGGGAAAATGTTGGCGCCTACGAAGCGTCGACGGCGAGGAGTGGTGTTGTCAGTTTTTAGTGGCCGCTGTGGGCCAGTTACATCACCCATTTACCCCTGAAATTCCGGGCCAGAGTGAGTTTAAAGGCGCGCAATTTCATTCCGCGCGCTGGCAGCATGATGTGGATCTTAGCAATAAACACGTCGCGGTTGTTGGCAATGCCGCCAGCGCCTTGCAGTTTATACCGCAAATCGCGCCGGAGGCGGCAAAGCTGACTGTGTTCCAGCGTGGCGCAAACTGGGTGATCCCCAAGCTCGATCGGCCCTACGCGGCATGGGAGCAATGGTTGTCGGCTCGGGTCCCGCTGGTGGCGAGTTATTACCGCTTTAGTATTTGGCTGCGAAATGAATTGTTGATATACCCGATAATGCAGGGCCGACGTTTACATTGCCGAATTGGCTTGTGGATGCATCGTCGCTATATTAATAAACATATTGGCGACCCAGTGCTACGGGCCAAATTAACACCTGATTATCCCATGGGCGCAAAGCGCATACTGGTATCTGATGACTATTACGCGGCGATGGCCAGGTCGAATGTTGAGTTGGAGGTTGACGGTATTGCGCAAGTGACAGAGCGCGGTATTACCACCACCGACGGCCGCGATATCCCAGCTGATGTGATTATTTACGGCACCGGATTTAAAACCAATCCGTTTTTGGCGCCAATGGATATACGCGGCGTTGAGGGCAGGCATTTGCGTGATGCTTGGCGTAGCGGTGCTCAGGCCTACTTAGGAATGATGACGAGCGGCTTCCCGAATTTATTTGTGCTGTATGGCCCCAATACAAACCTTGGTCACAACTCCATCGTAATCATGGCAGAGTCTCAGGCTCGTTATATTTGCGAGGCAATTACGGCTTTAGGTCGCGACGGTTACTCGGCGATTGAGGTAAAAGCCGAGGCTGAACAAGAATATAACAGTGAAATGCAGCGGCGCTTGGCCAAGATGGCGTGGAACGCGATTGAGGCGAGCTGGTATAAGGACGGCAATAAAATCACTAACAATTGGCCGGGTTCGACGTATGAATATATTCGCCGAACCCGGCGCTTAAAATGGAAGGATTATCAACTCACTTAACCATTAGCATAGGCGAGGGCGGCATCGCCCTCGTTGGTGAGTCCATAATACTCACCTTAGTTGCTTGGTGGGTTTGGTGCGACAGAAAACCTGACATTGCTAGTTTGCCCAGCGTCGACATCTACCGGAATGGCGTTGGTGAAATTGATGTCGTCGTCACTGTCTGGCTCGTCGAAAGCAGACTGGCAGGTGAGTGCGACGCTGTAGCCAGCAGCAGTAGCCTCTACAAAGCCGATTTTGAAGATATAGGCGCCACTATCATTTTGAGTGATTTCCGCACTGCTAATCGGTCTAGCTAAATCGCTTGTATCACCCACCTCGGCTTCCGTTTCGGCATTAGCTTGATCCGCCGCAATACTGGGGTCGTAGAAGTCTTCTGGTCTTTGGTTCGCTGAATTGATGTCGCCCTCATACAAATAGACGCTGTGTCCGCTCAGATCACTACACGCGTTGCTGGCAATGACGGTTGAGTCGACTGTACCCGCAATAGTGCCCACTTCGGCGTCATTCACTAACCGAAGTGCGGGGCGTAATAAGTAGTAATCTGCATTCGCCGGTTTGGTGAGTGCTTTGCGCAAAACAAAGTCGATTGTGAATGCCGCTTCACCGCCGGTTGGCGCTATAAATCCAGAATTTAATAATAGTGATTGCTCTACATTGCTCGTGTTCTGCTGACCTGGAATAAATAGATCGGCTTCGTTCCCCAGTTTTGGTGACACCGTTGAATCGGGGTAGCCGCCCTCAATGAAAAGTCGGATCCACTGGTAGTTACCTGCTGGTATGGTCGCATCGGAAATGATTGGTGTAGCGATATTTCCCGTTAGATTGAGCAAGTTAGGGATAACCACCGGCTCGCTAAAATTGAGCTTAATTATATCGCCATCAGCGTGTTTAAGTTCTAGGCGGTTGAAGGTAAGTTTCACGCCGTCGACGGCGTCAACAGGCGCGTCGGTTACCGAGAATGTTGCCGTTGACGTTTCGGCATGTGGTGGCACCGGATGGTTGGATGAGTCATTGCATGCGCTGACTAAGGATATGCCGAGGCCTAGGCTTGTAAATTTAATAATATTGTTGAGCTTAGGCGTTAATTCAAAACGCATAATTTCCTCCAATTTTTCGTCAATACCCATTAAGTAAACATTGGTTTCGACTCGTGAATGGAAGCGCTCCCTGCTTTTTTTTGCGATTTTCTCCTGCACGTAATTTTGTGAGTGTAACTTTGTGAGAAAGTTTCATTTTTCGGAAATAAAGGCCACCAATGTCAATCGGTATTGCTGGAGGTATAGTGTCTGGAATGTTTGAGCGCCGGGTATTTGCCTAGAAAGTGCTGCTAAATTCAAGGAACTTCGAAGGTAAAAGACTGCATTTCGCACCACGACACGATTCGGTGAACCGATGGGGACGCTCAGCAGTCATTTATTTAGCTGCTTAGACCTTAGCAATAAAGGTGCTGGTGATGAAAGCGTAAATGAGATTCTATAAAACTGGCGATAAAATAATAACTATGGTCATAGCCGTCGTGATAGTTCAGCTGCAAGGGATAGGCTCGTTTCTTGGCCGCTGCCGCCAGTAAATGGGGTTTGAGTTGCTCGTTGAGAAACTGGTCATCATTGCCCTGATCGATGAGGGTTGGGAGCCGCTCTGTTGCCGTGCCCATGAGTTCGCAGCTGTCGTATGCTTTCCAGGTGTCTTTGTCATTGCCTAAATAAGCGCTAAAGGCCTTTTGCCCCCAAGGACAGTTAATGGGATTGCTTATCGGGCTAAACGCAGACACAGAGGTGTAGCGCTTCGGGTTTTTTAGGGCGATGGTCAAGGCGCCGTGGCCACCCATGGAATGACCGGAAATAGCGCGCTGAGTTGAGATGGGGAAATGCTGCTCAATGAGTTCCGGCAGTTCCTTAACGATATAATCGTACATATGGAAATGACGATTCCACGGCGCTTGGCTGGCATTTAGGTAAAAGCCTGCGCCTTTGCCGAGGTCGTAACTGTCGTCGTCGGCAACGTCTTCGCCGCGCGGACTGGTGTCAGGCGCGATAAGGGCAATGCCGAGTTCAGCGGCGATACGCTGGGCGCCGCTTTTTTGCATAAAATTCTCGTCGGTGCAGGTTAAGCCAGATAACCAATAAAAAGCGGGCACTTTTACGCCAGTGTTGATTTGCGGCGGCAAAAATATCGCAAAGCGCATATCGCAATTTAGGGTGCTGGAGCGGTGGCGGTACTGCTTGTGCCAGCCGCCGAAAACCTTGTTGCTGCTGATGTTTTCAATGGTCATGGTGATTCGCACGACCTTGCAGCCGTGCGCCTTATGGGCTGTGTTGGCTTAGTAGTGAATTACCGAGCGGATACTTTTGCCTTCGTGCATTAGGTCAAAGGCCTCGTTAATGTCCTCTAGCGGCATCGTGTGGGTGATGAAGTCACTTAACTTAAATTCCCCAGCTAAATAGCGTTCAACGTAGTCTGGTAGTTCTGAACGACCGCGCACACCGCCAAAGGCGGTGCCGCGCCAGACACGACCGGTTACCAATTGAAAGGGACGGGTTGAAATTTCTTGCCCAGCACCGGCCACGCCAATAATAATCGACTCTCCCCAGCCCTTGTGACAGCACTCTAGGGCCGACCGCATAATATTGACGTTGCCAATGCACTCGAAGGAATAATCGACGCCGCCGTCGGTCATTTCCACAATTACTTCTTGGATTGGCTTGTCGAAATTTTTGGGATTAATGCAGTCGGACGCGCCGAGCTTGCGAGCTAGCTCAAACTTACTCTCGTTAATATCAATGGCAATGATGCGGCTGGCTTTGGCCATTACCGCGCCAATGACCGCAGAAAGCCCAATGCCGCCCAAACCAAAAATAGCGACGGTGTCGCCTTCTTTGACCTTGGCAGTATTCATGACCGCGCCCATGCCCGTGGTGACGCCACAGCCAAGTAGGCAGACTTCTTCGAGGGGCGCCGCGGGGTTAACTTTGGCCAGGGATATTTCTGGCAATACCGTGTATTCCGAGAAAGTGGAGCAGCCCATATAGTGGTAAATTGGCTGGCCATCTTTGTAAAACCGGGTGGTGCCGTCGGGCATCAGGCCCTTGCCTTGGGTTTCACGGATTTTCTGGCAGAGATTGGTCTTGCCCGATTTGCAAAATTTGCACTCGCCGCACTCTGGCGTGTAGAGGGGGATGACATGGTCGCCGACGTTCACGCTGGTGACGCCTTCACCAATCTGCTCAACGATACCGCCACCCTCGTGACCTAGAATCGCCGGGAAGATTCCCTCTGGGTCATCGCCAGAGAGCGTGAATGCATCCGTATGGCATACTCCTGTAGCGACAATCTTGATTAATACTTCGCCCGCTTTGGGCAGCATGACATCCACTTCTTCAATTTTTAGTGGTTGGCCGGGGCCCCAAGCAACAGCGGCTTTGGATTTAATAAATTGCTCAGACATGTCGATTTCTCTCAATAGCGTGAAAGTGGTGGTCGGTTTCTGAGTGCCATTGTAATTGTTTCTGTATAAGTGATAATTACGGTTATATGCAAAACACTTTTACGAGAATGTAATAATGACTCAGTGGCAGGGGGTGGCTGAATTTGTGGCGGTGGCCGAGACTGGTAGCTTTACCGCTGCGGCGGCACGCTTGGCCGTGTCGGTAGCGCAGGTAAGTCGACAAATCAGTGCTTTAGAGAATCGTCTGGGGGCTAAATTGTTTTTCCGCAGCACCCGTAAGGTGGTGATGACTGAAAATGGCGGGGTTTATTATCAGCACTGTCGCAGTTTAATGGATGGTCTTGACGAGGCGGAGCGCGCGATTTTAGACCTGCAAACTACGCCGCGGGGTAAAATTAAGATGACGGCACCCACCACGTTTGGTGAGGAAAGTGTCATGCCGCTGGTTAATGACTTTCTGTTACTTTACCCAGAGCTGGAGCTGCACTGTGATTTAAGCAATCAGCTTGACGACCTTGTTACCCAAGGATATGACGTGGCGATTCGCATTGGTAACTTAAGTGACTCGGCGATGATGGCCAGAAAGCTTGCGGCGCGCACCCGCTTTGTTTGCGCGGCGCCTGAATATTTAGATCGCTACGGTATTCCCCACTCGCTGGCTGAGTTGGAACAGCATAATTGCTTGGTGGGGGCGTCGGATTTCTGGCGTTTTGAGGAGGGCGGAAAATCTCGCAATGTTCGGGTGTCGGGTCGCATCCACTGTAATAGTGGTTACGCGCTGGTTGATGCCGCCTTAAAAGGCCTCGGTGTGATTCAATTGCCGGACTACTATGTTCAAGCTTATCTCGACGAGGGGCGTTTGATTAGCCTACTCGATCACTACCGTGAGCCTGAGGAGGGCATTTGGGCGCTGTTTCCCCATAATCGCCATTTGTCGCCCAAAATTAAGCTACTCGTTGACTTTCTGGCTAGGGGGTTTGGGGCGTCAGGCGCTGTTTGATGCCTGTTATTAAGGCAATTGAACGACGGCATGCCGCTTACTGGACCATTGGGCGGTGTCTAGCTAGGGGATTTTTAGTCGGGTTTTGTGGTATTTTGAGCCCGACTGAAAATACAGTGCACACAGGGACTAATTGGAGTTGAAGATGTTTAAACTTGGTGGATATCGCGCACTTAATACTTGCGCTCTCGTTCTTGTGGCTATGGTGGCGAGTTCATCGCTATCAGCGCAGACGGTGCCTGTGGTGGCCGGAATCGTACCCAGTAGTAGCGAGCTTCTCGATATTGGTTTGGTTGTTGGCGGCGATATGCTCCGTGGTAGTCTGCTCGATGATACCCTGAGCCTGCCCGGTGCGGGCGTGGTCCTTGGTGGTTCGCTGCTAGATACTGTTGGCTCGCTGAGCCTACCGACGAGCTTGCCGGTAAATACAGGTGTGCTGGAGCTTGTGGATATACCTGCGCAGGCGCTGTAATAAGCGATTATAGGCTTTCTAGCATTGCCCGCATTTTATCTTTGATAAGATTGATTGCTTTGTAGGGTCTGAGCATCACCTTAAAATCGGCAATCTTACCGTTTTCATCCCAGTGAATCATGTCGACACCGTTTACGGTGACGCCGTCCACTTCCACAACAAATTCGAGAACGGCGTTTTGGCCGTCTACGACTTCGCGAACATAGTGAAAACTGTCGTTGGCCAAAACATGAAAGGCGGCGCTTAGATACATCTTGGTCACGTCTTTGCCCACTTGCGGGCTATGCACAACGGGTGAATGAAATACTGCGGTGTCAGCGAGAAGGGTGTCTAGGGCGGTGGCGTCTTTAGCGCTAATAGCCTGGTGCCATGCGGCGAGGGGGCTGTTCATTTTGGCGCTCCGGTTTGAGGTGACAGCAGCCTAAACTACAGCAGTGAAACCGGCCGGGCAATGCTCCAGAGAGTATTGCCCGGCACAGTCTTAGCCGTGTAGACCGTGTTCGATCGGGCACTGGCCGTTAGCCAGCTTTTTGGCGCGCGCTACGAGTGTCGCTTCCATCGTTTCGCGGCCAATCATAATGACAAAATCTTCCTTGCGTATTCCATCTAGGGCGAATGCCGCTAATTCATCTAAATCTTGAACTGGCAGTTCAACGCCAATTTCTTTCATGCCCGTCATGAATTCGTCAAAGGTCATTTCGCCGCCAGCGGGGGCTGGCTTCTCGCGCGCTAATTCGGCGGGACGGTTGCGGCGCGTGGTCCAAATTCCGGTTGGCAAAATGCCGCCAGAAGGGTAGAAAATACAGGCGCGGAGCTTGGTGTTTTGGCCGACAAGCTGGGCGTTTAGGCATTCGGTCATAATAGACACACCGGCTTTGCTGCAGGCGTATACCGACTGGTCGGCGAGGGGGGATATGCCGCCATCGCCCGACGAGGTATTCATAATTAAGCCGGGTTCGCCCGACTCAATCATTCGCGCCACAAATGCTTGAATACCGTGGGCAACGCCCCGTAAATTTACCCCTAATACCCAGGCCCAGTCGTTGGGGGTGGTGTCCCAAACATTGCAGTTTGAAACGCTAACGCCGGCATTGTTACAAAGAATATGGCAGGCACCAAACTCCGCAAACACAGCATCGGCGAGGGCGGTGACCGACTCCGCTTTTGATACATCGGTGACAATGGCGCGTACCACGCCGCCGTTGGCACTAAGCTCGGCGGCGGTTTTATCCAATGCTGTTTTTTCGACATCAGAAAGCACTACCTTGGCGCCTCCAGCGAGAAACGCCTTGGCCAGTGCCTTGCCTATGCCGCTAGCGCTGCCGGTAACGACAACGACTTTATCGGTGAAATCTTGCATCTTTGCTCCCCATTTATGGTTTTTATCCTGGTTTAATTTCGACCTTGCTGAAGCGCTATTACTGGGCGCTTCTCCGTATATGGCTTGAAGTAACCATAATATAAATTTACACCATAGTGTAGTTATTTTCAAAGGGCTTTATGAAGGCCGTCTTGGTAGGGGGCATAGCGACTGTGCGGGACCATAGAACGGCCCCGCTCGGGATAGCGGCAGCGAGGGCGTCAATACGTGTTAGTGAACTATAGATCCGAAGCGATCGTCTTGTGGGCAGCTCATATACAAATGATCCTGCCCATTCATCAGCTCCATAAATGCCCCGTGCTGAAGATGGATTAAGTGTTCGTGGTCACCGCTCTCGAGGTAAACGTCTTTGGCGTGATTGAACTCGACTTCCCAGCTAACGGGCAGGCCATAGACTTGGCCGAGAGCGGGAACCGCGCCAATTTCACAGTCGTCGAAAAGCATGGCGACTTCGCGCTCCGTTGCCAGGCGGTAGTTGCCGTGCATGTGGGCATTGACGCGCTCGAGTATGAGCCGATGGTTTGCGGGAATCACGCACATGCGGTAGCGGTCGCCGTCGTGCAGTATTACTGCCTTGGCAATTTGCGAGGGCGGTAGTTTCGCCATGCGTGCGCTTTGCATGCTATTGCGGCTATGGGCGTGGCTGACTAGGTCAAAATTAACCCCAATTTTATTGAGGTGGGCGGCGATGCGTGGAGACATACTCACGGTTTTATCCTCCGGCGTTTGCAAGAAACGCATTCATTATTAACCCGGCGGATTTTGGTATCTGTTATGCGGCATAACGAATTTTCTCGTGCTTAAAATATTTGCGGACACGATGTGGCTTCCGTTGCAGCATACGCATGTGCTTCGATACCTTCTGTTTGAGTTGCTCTTTATTGCGTGCGGGCTGCCCACTATGCACACCACCCTTGAGGTCACAATTCAAATACTCGTCAGGATTTAGTTCTGGCGAATAAGCTGGCAGATAAAATACCTGAATCATTTTTTTGTGCGCCTCTAACCATTCTTTTACCGGCTTGGCATGATGCACCCGCAGATTATCCAGAATCAAAAACACTTTGCGCTTCGCATCTTTGAGCAATCGCATCATGAAATCAATCAGTCTATCCGCATTCATGTTGCCTTCAAATATCTGGTATCTTACTTTGCCCTGATTGGTCACTGCTGAAATCATGTTGCACGATTCACGCTTGGCATTTAGACGAATCACTGGGGTCTTTCCTTTGGGCGCATAGCCCCGCTCATGCTGGCAGTCGTTACGCAGACCAGTCTCATCGCCCCAGTAAATCTCGGCATTTTGCTGCTTCGCTTGCACTTTTATCGCCGGATATTCTTCCTCTAGCCATGCTTTCACTTCCGGCGCGCGTTGTTCATACGCACGCTTTTGTGGCTTCTGCGGTGTCATGCCCCAGCGCTTTAGGTAATCGCCAACGGTGCGTACGGGTAGCGCCAGCCCATAGCAATTAAGGATCAGTTCGCGAACCGATTCCCGCGTCCACAACGCATAGGGCATTTTTAATTGATCCGGCGTTTTGTCGATCAGCACCGATTCAATATGCTGTTCCTGTTCAGCCGTTAACCGCCGCCCACTACCGGCTTTTCGCCCCGGCTTATCGTATCCTAGTTGATTCTTGTCGCGCTTTAACCAACGACCAATCGTATCCGCGTGAATGCCCACTATTTCGCCAATCTCGGCTCTCGTCATTCCGCGTTTCCGAAGTCGATGCGCCTGTCGACGTTTTTCTTCAAGAACTTCTAAGGATAATTTTCTTGCATCAATTTTTTCGTCCATTCGCGCATTATATCAGATACTTTTGATCGCCGGGTTAATAGTGCCATTAAAATATAGTTTGGCGCGGGGCAGCTTGTCCAAGAAGGGAATCATGTTATGCCAGAGCTTTATAATGCTAAGCGCTATAAGCATTTGGATGCTGGGGTGTTCGGTAATACTTTTTTGAATGGTCTCGCTTCGGCGGCAGAGAATAGTTTACTTTTTGCTACATAATTAGCGTTTGTAATATTAGCGTCATCACTATGTAACATTTATGCACGATAATTTGTCCTTTCATGGCAGCTGGATTTCTGCCTTTTTATTTTAATATTATCTGCAAATACGGAGTGTATATGCGTTTAAATTGCGTGGGTGTTAAGGCAGTTCAGTTATTGCTGGTGTCGCTTTCTATGTTGTTATCGACAATATCGGTGGCCGATGAGCCCGTACAGTTGCTTGAAGAGGTCACTGTAGTTGGCGCCGTGCGCGGTAGCTCGACGATAGTGATTGCCGATATTGATGTGGCGGGCGACGAAAGCCTCGATGACATGCCCTACGTCTACGAGTAGTGCAATTACGCCGACATTAAACGTTGTTGAGCTTTGTTCAGCGACGTTTAATGTGCATTGCAGATGTTATTTGTAGTGTATGTATTTTTTCATTTATTTTTAACACTTCGCTTTGTTCACCGCTGCTAATACCCAGTGCAATATGACCCGCAGTAAACCTACCTAAGCCGCTATCGAAACTCTGCCACTGCTCTCCCGTCCAAGCCTGCACCCAGGCGTGGGGAACAAACACATATTTGCGGCCTAAAAAACGCTCATTATTATACGCTAAGCCAAATACGACACGGCTTGGAATACCGGCTGCACGCGCAAGCGACGCTAATAAAAGCGCGTGTTCAGTGCAGTCGCCTTGTTTGCTGTGGTATGCCTCCAGAGCAGTGGCGTAGCCGGAATAGGTGGCTTCACTATTCATGTGCCGACTTACAAAATGGCTGAGACGACGCATTTTTGCAGCTGGGCTTATGTTCCTTTCGCCGAGTACATCGTCAACTGTGGTATGGAAAATGGCATTGTCACTGGCGAGCCAATAATTTGTTTGTAAGTAGGTGTTGAGCAGTGCTGGGCTGAGCGAAGTTTCGGGTGCACAATCGGTGCAAACGGTAATTTCTACGCCGCCGTTAATCGGGGTTACCGTTTGTTCAGTGGTGCTCGGTGGTGTGTCGGAAAATTCGCCGAGGAGCTGGTAGCGAATTTTGCCCCGCAGCGCCGCGTCACTGATTTTATAGGGCGAGGCTATGAGTTGACGATACACATGGGTAACCGCCTGAAAATCCGCTGTGGCACATTCATAGCTGCAATTTTCAATGCGCAATTCGTCGCCGCCGGAGCGACTGATCTCAGTTAATGGCCGAAATGCCGTGTCGGTAAAAATTTCGCTGTAGCGGGCTTGATTCGTCATGACCTGACGTTGAATTTGCCAGGCATAGGCGGGCTGGTCCGCTGCGGTATAGGGTTTGACGATCAGTTGAATTTGTTCAAATTGTTGGCTGCTAAAATTCCAAGTGAAATAGGTGAATGGCGATGTTTGTCCTGCGCCGGTTGCTAAAACCTGACGCAAACCCTCGGGTAAAAAGAAGGGTTGGGGTATCGCATAATCGGTGGTATTGCCGGTAAGGTCATTCTGTATTAAGTGCAGCACGTTCGTGTCTACAACTGCGCGCATATTGTGATTGGTCGTGGCTGAGCTGACACGCTTGCTAATTGATATTGGCGCACCCTCTGGGCTTTCTCGGTACTCTAATACCGTTGTTGTCGTTGCATCAGCTGCGCCGGGCTGACTAAGGGTAATCACCAAGGTTTCTTTGTTAATGATTTCGTCTTTTGTGACGTGACGCTCCAGGTGCCGGTAGCCGAGTTTACTACCCGCCAAGCTCAGGGTCTGCCATTGCTCGGCTTCTCCCCAGACGGTGGCGCCGCTAACCATAAGAAATAAGCCAGCCGCCGCACTGAGCCAGTATTTGACGGTGTTTTGGGGCGCGTGCATATGCTAGGTTTCTGAGCGGAGCAGCTTGGTGCACTGCAACCAATCTCGGCTGAGTTTAACCACTTGCTCGCAGTCTTCCTGTAAGGCCATATGTCCGGCGCCTTTAATAACACCGTGACTAACAAAGGGCGATAGTCGCTTTACTCGTCGCTCAAACTCCTTGGCCTTGTGCAAATACGAGTGTTCAGCCCTAAGCACCAGGGTGGGCACCTGAATATTGCGCAGTGCCTGCCAGGGAGAAAAAGTGTGTTTGAAATTGTGCGCTTCCCACTCGCGGTTATAGCTCAGCTTATACTGCCCGTCGGCCTGTTCAATGAGCCCTGCTTGGGCATATTCATTAAACGCGTCTGCTGAAAAGCGTCGGTAGGCCGCTTTGTTGCGATGGTAGTCTATAAATGCCTGGCGGTCCGGCCACAGCTGTTGGCGGTTTTGGGTGCGCTTCACCAAATTTAATCGGCCCATCAGTTCGGTGGGGGCAATGGCTGCCACGGCGGGTAAAAAGCGGCCGGGGATGGTGGCGGGGTCAAACATCAGTAGCGCTTTAAAAAGCTCAGGACGTTTGGCGGCCGCTAAGGCCGAAACTGTGGCGCCAATAGAATGCCCCATGGCAATGACAGGGCGAGTTTGGGCGTGCTCTAAAAATGCAATGAGATCGTCGGCGTGCTGGCGCCACGAGAAGCCCCGAGGCGGCGGCTGGTGGTCCCAAACACCGCGATTTTCTAGACCAATTATGTGGTAGTCAGATTGGAAGTGGGCGAGAAATGGCGTGTAGCTAGCCACCGGAAAGCCATTGGCTGCGGCAAAGTGAAGGGGTTCTTCACCGTGTCCGCCAGCTTGCCATATTGCCGGGCCGCGGCCGAAATCAGATTGTTGAGTATTTAACATGGCGGTTTATTGGCTGGGAATAGTAAGCCCTAAGCATACCATGGTCTTTTGTGCTGGGGAGAGGGGGCAGCCGCTTGCGCGCTTAAGGTAGGTTGGGGGAGCGGGGTCATTAAACGGTGAATATACAGTAATTGTATCGTTGAAATCCGCTATGGACGCCGCTGAGTATGGCGGGCTATGGTGGCGATTACTGGCGTAATGGCTTGTTCAAATGAGCAGAATGACGCGCCCCTAGGGGAATCCCCTATAAAGTTAAATGCTCTGCTGCCGTTAATAACATTACGTATGGGTGAACTAGCGGCCGAGAATGGCAAACCCCGGCGCTTTTACCAATTCACTGACCAAGATAGTCGGAGTTTTCTTTGGACATAGCAACGTTATTAGGCATGTTGGGTGCCCTCGGGGTCATCGTCACCGCGATTGTAATGGGGGGCAGCGCCAGTGGATTTATCGATACGCCAAGCTTACTGATTGTGGTTGGTGGGGGCTTGCTGGCGAACTTGGTTAAATTTCCCTTGGATCAAACGATGGGCGCATTTAAGGTGGCGTCGCGGGCGTTTGTGCACAAACCCACCAGTTCTGAAGATCTTATTGCCGAGTGTATGTCGATGGCCGGGGTTGCTCGCAAAGAGGGTTTGCTGGGTTTGGAGTCACTAGAGATCAGCAATGAGTTTCTCAATAAGGGTGTGCAGATGGCGATTGACGGCCACGACCCTGAATTTGTGCGCCGGGTGTTGAATAAGGAGATTAGCCAAACTATTGAGCGTCATGAAATGGGCGAGGCGGTTTTTAAAGGCTTTGGCGAGTCGGCGCCCGCCATGGGCATGATCGGTACCTTGGTTGGTCTAGTGCAAATGATGTCCAATATGTCTGACCCCAAGGCGCTGGGCCCGGCAATGGCCGTGGCCTTGTTAACAACGCTCTACGGCGCCGTTTTGGCAAATGTGGTGGCGCTGCCAATGGCCGAGAAAATGGCATTTCGCACCGCCGAGGAACGTCGTAATCGGCATCTGATTTTAGAGGCGGTTGATGGCATACAAGAAGGGATAAATCCTCGGGTACTGGAGTCCTTGCTGCAAACCTATTTGCCAGACAATAAGCGTGAAGTCGAACCCAAGCCTGAGGAAGCCTAAGTGAACCTGGACGATGCGCCGAAGAAGGTATCTGCTGGCGCGCCCGCTTGGGTGCTCACCTTTGCGGATTTGATGTCGCTGCTACTGGCCTTCTTTGTTCTGCTGTTTTCATTCTCAGAAATGGATAAGCAGAAGTTTAAGGAATTGTCGGGGTCAATGAAGGACGCTTTCGGGGTGCAGCGGGAAATACCTGCATTTAAACCACCGATAGGAACCAGCATGATTGCCCGGGAGTTCAGCCCTGGCGCGCCGAAACCCACCGCTGAAAATCAAGTTCGCCAAGAAGCTATTCGTGAAATGCGCGACTTTGTAAAGGTTGAGGCCGACGAGGCGCTGAATGACGACCTTGAAAAAGTAAAAGCGCATCTTGCCGTGGAAATCAGCGAAGGCCTTGTTGAGGTGGTTGATGACGGTGAGCGAGTCATTATAATTCGGATTCGTGAGCGCGGTTCGTTCTCATCAGGAAGCGCCGATCTGTCGCCGGGGTTTGAGCCTGTGCTGGCTAAATTAGGGACCCTGCTAAATGAAATTAAGGGCGAGATTGTGGTTGCCGGACACACCGACACCGTGCCGATCCATACCGAGCGCTATTATTCAAATTGGGATTTGTCGTCGGCAAGGGCGACTACCGTTCTGCGGGGCATTATCGAGGCCAGCAGTCAGCCGAATGAGCGCTTTCGGGTTATGGCCCACGCCGCAACAAGGCCTCTTGCGGACAATGAGACGGCTGAAGGCCGAGCGCGTAATCGGCGGGTCGAAATCTTCCTATTGCGCGGTGCCAAGCATGACCCGGCAATGGGCGCTGCCATTGGTGGGCGCGAAACCTCATTATTGAATTGAGTTGTAAGTTTTTAATTTAAAAGCTAAATTGCGTCATTAGAAATGTGACTGACATCTCGCAAAGGAATATTACGTATAGCATGCAAACCACTTTAATAGCTAAATGCACCCCTAGCAAAGGTAAACACGTAGCAAAGTATAAGGTGGATGTAATGACTATTCGTAAATTAGTATCTGTAGGTGTCGCCTCCGTTGTATTGTCTTTTGGCGTGCAGGTGAATGCATCATCGGGCTGGGAGTTAGAGGCAATCTCCAAGTCGACCGGTTACAGTGTGCATGGCCAAAAGGGCAGTGCAAATCAATTTGGCTTGCTAAAACACAGTAATACCTGTGGCGCTGATGAGCTGTACATTAGCTGGGCAAGCGACAGCGCAAATATTTGGTCGCTCGCCGGTCAAAAGGTTTCCCTCGCAGCGGATTTTGATGGCGTCGCCTTGGATATCCCCCTTGAGGTTATTTCGATCCGCCCGCTGAAGGGTAATCAGCATCAAGTAATATTTGGTCATTCCTTTGCTAACCCAGAGCTATTGGCGCTCATGACAGCGGCTGGCTCCGTCAATTTAATGATGACCTCGTCTGACGTCGCGCAGTATTTCACCGTGACGGGCGATAACTTCCCGCTGCAGGGCTTTGCGCAAGCGCGTTCAAAAGCACTTACGCGCTGTGAATCTCAGAGTGGTTGAAGGCAATACCAGCCAATGAAAAGGGCTGCCGTGGCATACGGCGGCCCTTTTTTTATGATTGCGCATGGTCTTCAGCTTTCGTTCAGCTAGCTCCTGATACCTTACAAGCACATTCAGGAGGAACTGATGATGACAAATACAACGGCACTAAAAGTAGAACACCCCGGTGTAATCCGTAACCTGCTGCTCACCGCCTTGCTTGCGGTCGCGGTTGCCGTGACGCCTAAGCAAGCTCACGCTGAGCATGCGGAGACAGCTGCCGCGGTGTTAATTGGCGCTGCAGTCTTGTATGCCGCCCACGACGCCCACAAATCAGAGAGAAAGTACGCTAAGCGCCATGCCCATGTTCACGACCGCCATTGTGGACACCATGTCGAATATCGACGTAACGATCATCATCGCTATGGTAACGCGCATGTGTATTACCAAAATCAATATACCCGAGATCGTCATTCAAGCTATTACGGCAAGCACCCGAAGTACGTAGAGCAACACCACGGCGGCAAGCACAGTAACAAATACGCTAAGAAGCATGATAAGCACGATCGTTATGGTCGGGATGACCATAACGGTAAGAAGTATCGCAATGATGACCGTCATGCTAATCAATCGTGGAATACCCGGGTTAGAGTGAGTCAGGGCCACTAAGATCTTTGCTTACGACAACTCAAAGACGGAAGGATGTGGCGGCTGAAATAGGCCGCCATTTTTTTGCGCCGACATTTAGCCCTGCGCAGCCACTGTGATTTTATGCTGATAATAGTCGCGCTTACCGGCTAAAACGTTGATGCGGTCGATATCGTGTTCCGCCCAGTTGAGTACTTTTTTATCCATAACTCGGAACCAAAGCGGTGGAATATAAGCGAGCAGAAACATGGCGTAATAGCCGGCGGGGAGCTGCGGCACATTCTCGAAGTGTCTTAAGCACTGATAGCGACGGCTGGGGTGGGCGTGATGGTCCGAATGGCGCTGAAGCTGAAAGGTGATTAAGTTAGAAATAAGTGAGTTTTGGTTCCAAGAGTGCTGCGGTTGTGGCGTTTCGTAGCGGCCATTGTCCAGCTTTTGCCGCAGTAGACCGTAGTGCTCCACATAGTTTGCCGCGGTTAAATTGGTATGTCCTAGCAGGCTAGTGATCATGACAAAGGCTAATATTGTCGGTCCGCATAACAGGCCTACCGTCGCAAAAAACACAAAAGTGATGATGGCGCCGGGCAGTATTTCATTTTTGCTTGACCAGAACGACAGGCCTTTTGAATGCAGGCGCTCGGCTTCTAAGCGCCAGCCTCGCAGCCAGGTGCCAGGCATTTCTCTCAGCATAAAGCGGTAAAAGTTTTCACCTAATCGTGAAGAGGCGTGATCGTTGGGCGTGGCGACATCGCGGTGGTGGCCGCGATTATGCTCAACGCTGAAATGGGGGAGTGCGGCAATGCCGAGAGCAAGACTGGCTGCCCAGCGTTCCGGCCGATTTTTTTTGTGGCCTAATTCGTGGCCAAGGTTTAAAAATGCGCCGCCCAAGCCCATACACGATAATGCAAGGGCAGCCAGCCCTAGGATTGATAGCTGTGCATACCACGCATAGGCAATGGCGCTAAACCACACCACAAGCGTGCCCGCCAAAGCGACAAATAAGGCCCAGCGAAAGTAATTGTCCGCATCTAAGGCGGGTACATCAGCTTCATCGTGGTTGTTGGGATCTTGGCCAGAAACATAGTCAAGCACGGGAATGGCGACATAAAAAATAATAAAGCCGAGGGCCAGCCACGCGCTATTACCGGTTTTTAGTGCGGGAATGATTCCGATCAAGGCGAGCCACGGCATAAAAAAGGCATTTATCATCCACAGCCAGCGAAACCGCTGAGTAAGGTCAGTAATTGAAAATCGCGATATTGTCGTTGCCATCGTTATCGTCCTTATTATGGGGCTTATATTGGGTTATGGCGTTTGCTCAGTGCACGCACTGACTTCTTACAGTACGCCTAGGGTGTGGCGAGTTAAATGTTGCTACTGACCGTGATTATTGTTAATTTCGGCCATTATGGATAAAAATAACAATCATTCGACCGCATCACACACTGGGCAGCGACCCGCACTGGGGCTCTTAATCTTGTGCCAAACCCTTGAGGAGCTAGGGCTAGATTACGAGGCGGCCAGTTTAAGAACCGGTCTAAGTCGGAGTCAGCTAGAAACCCCAGGTTATTTGATTCGCTCAGAGCAAGAGCTCGCCTTTATTGAAGCGGCGCTCGCCGCGAATCCTCGGCCGGATCTTGCCTATCTGGTGGGGCGACGTTATCACTTTGGCGTTTTTGGTATTTGGGGCTTAGCCCTAATCTGCAGTGAAAATTTGCTGCAGGCTTTTCAAATTGCACAGGAGTTTATTGAGCTAACCCACAGCTTTGTCGGTTTGGAATTAAGCATTGACGGGACCGTAGCGAGTTTGGCGTTGCGCGATCACTACCCTGCTGGTGCGGTGCGCAATTTTGTGGTCGAGCGGGACCTGATTGTGACCCTGGTTATTGCGACAGAGGCGGCCGCTCAGAAAATACCGCTGCTATCTTTGGAGGTGGCAATCCCCGCGCCTGCGCATGCCAAAGAAATTGAACGTATGGTTGGTTGCCCAGTGGTATTCAATGCGCGCCGCACTCGTGCGACCTTATCGAGCGAGATATTGCAGATTGCCCTGCCTCAGTCTAACGCGGTGACGTGGTCGGCCTGCGTTCGGCAATGCCGTGAACTCATTGCCCGGCAGCACGGCGAACGCAGCTTTACGCACCGCGTTGAGCGGGCAATTGCGGACACCGCATTTCAAGGTATTCAGGTGGTTGCCGACGCGTTGAGCCTGCCGGAGCGAACGCTGCGCCGGCAGTTACAGCATGAGGGCACGAGTTATCGCGCGCTAAGCCAGAAGCTGCGCTTAGAGTTGGCTCAGCAATTTCTTGCTGATGACAGTTTGCGGCTCGATCAGGTGGCTGAAAAGCTTGGTTACAGTGAGGCGGCTAATTTTAGTCATGCATTCAAACGCTGGAGTGGACTAACACCGGGGGAGTATAGATACAGTACCCGCAATGTTAACACTGAAAGTAATCTATAATGCCCAGCGTTAAAAAGAGGATTAAAGATGACAATAGCAGAACTGATTGAACGCTTGGCGCAACAGCCACTGGCATTTACTGAGGTAATGGCGGTAATCGACGACAACTACACGTTTACGCCGACGGCCTTTCAAAATGGTGAGCAGTATAATGAAGCGGGAACGAACAATGGCTCGTGTAAAATTTTCGCGTTTGGCGCCTTACACCAACTAAGCGCGCAAGCGACGTTGAATGCCTTCGGGGATTTTTACACTAAGGACGTGCTGGCGAATCCGGACGGTGACGACCACGCCAATATCCGTAATTTTATGCGCAGCGATTGGGCTGGCATTCGTTTTGAGGGGAGTGCGTTGGCGCTTAAATAGGCTAAAAACGGGGGTGCTTGACGGGTAATTGTAAGCACCCATGCCGTTGCTTAGGCTAGCGCGTCGGCTTCGCTCACAAGGGGGCGGTCGGTTCTGGTGCCGCGCATTATGTTGCCATCGGGCTTGTTGTCGGCGCCGCAATGACCGAGCATCACGTAGTCGTCGTGGACTTCGACTAATACGCCAACAAAGGGCATGTCACGCATACTGCCGTCGACTCGGTAGCTAACGAGATCGCCGGGTTTAAAGGTGTCCGGATCAAAATTTAAGTCAAAAGGGCATTTTTCGCCGTCGCTGCTTCCCATATTCATCATGGCTGATTATCTCTATTTATTGGTTTTCGGGCTTGAAAATTTAAGCGACAGTATAACAATTTTTTTACTTAGTGACCCCTGTACTGGCGTGATTGTCTTGTATACGGTGGGTTTGCTTGTCTCTTGAAATACCACAACAGGGCAATTGAGCGATGAAAATGTTTAAGCGATTATTCTTCACCGTAGCGGTGATCCTTGGTCTGGTCATTATTACGCCGCTGTTGCTTATTCAGTTCGGCCCAGCGGGCTGGGGCACTACCTCAAAAGTGATGCTCAATATGGTGTTTGGCTATGGCGGAGAAGCGCCCAGCGCCAGCGGGGTAAAGCAGCGCCTAGAGGTGGCCGACGGCTTTAGTGTGAGCCTTTATGCCACTGGCTTGGGGAAAATCCGCTTTTTGAAGGTGACCGATTCAGGGGATCTACTGGTCAGTCGGCCGCGTAGCGGCGAAATACTTTTGCTGGAGCGCGACGGCAATGGCGACGGCCTGCCAGATGGGCAGCGGGTGCTGTTGGCGGGCTTAACGCGCCCCCACGGTTTGGATATTGCCGGAAGCTGGCTGTATGTGGCGGAGTCCGACGGTGTTGGGAAAATTGCGTTTAATAGCACTGACGGCGCGGTTTCTGGAGATTACCAGCGTATTGTCTCGGGTTTGGGGGACAAGGGTAACCACTGGACGAAGACGGTTCGCGCCTCCAGCGATGGCTGGCTATACCTTAGCGCAGGCTCTACCTGTAATGTCTGCGAGGAAGTGGATCAGCAGCGCGCCACTATAATGCGTTTTCGGCCAGACGGCAGTGAGTTCTCGATATACGCCAGCGGTTTGCGAAATAGCGTCGGCCTCGACTGGGCGCCTTGGGATAATAGCCTGTACGCGACGGATAATGGTCGCGACTTGCTTGGCGATGATATTCCCCCCTGTGAATTGAATCGAATAGAGGAGGGAGGCTTTTACGGCTGGCCCTATGTGAACGCGAGTACACCAGACCCTGATCTTGGCGAGTTGAACGCCAGCGCTGTCGCGCAGAATATTCCGCCGAGTCATGAATTCCGGGCGCACAATGCGCCACTGGGCCTTCGGTTCTTACGCCGTAGTGCGGTTGCTGGTTTTGAGCGAGCGGCGCTCGTTGCCCTGCACGGCTCGTGGAATCGCAGCGTTGCCGATGGCTATAAAGTTGTGTCGCTGCACTGGCAGGCCGATGGCAGTATTGTTGAAAAGGACTTTTTAAGTGGCTTCTTGCAGGGTGATACTTTGCTGGGGCGTCCAGTGGATATTACTGAAGATCGCGATGGCACTATTTTTATATCAGATGACTATTCAGGCTCAATCTATCGTGTTGCGATTGGCGAGGATGGTGCGCCGGCCCTTGCGCCAGAGGCATTAGCGCCGCCACCGCAGGGCCGCAGAGACAGTGGCTTGGCATCGTATACTGGCGAACAGCGCCGCGACTTGCTTGCGCGCGGGGAAATTGTGTACCGGAGTCACCCCTGCAGTAGTTGCCATATGAGCGGCAAAACTGAATCGGCTATTCCATTAGTGGGCTTAGCTGAGCGGTATACCGTCGCTGAATTAGCCGCATTTTTTACAGCGCCAACACCACCAATGCCAGTATTTCCATTGAGCGCATCTGACCGTGAAGCCTTGGCGGTCTATTTATTGGCTCGGCAGTGAGGGTTTAAGTGGGGTATCGCTGGCGGTTTTCTTGAATTGATATGCAATTTAGGATTGTCAAAATGCGTATCAATTCACAGTGCGTATTGATACGTATCGAGAAAACTAAGCAATTTCGTTAGTGTTCTGGTGAGCGATATAAATACGTAAGTTCTAAATGTTATAGCTCGTTTTGACTAGTCTGTGTAATACGGATATTCCACCTTTTAATAATGCGCGCGTATTGCCGAGTGGCAATGGCAGCAAAGGGCTGGCTGGCAGGGTGCTGGGCCCGCATTTACATTACCTGTGTTGTAATGCAAATAGTTTGAGGCAAATCAATGAAAAAATTGAATGAAGGTTTCACCTCTAAGGGGGCGTTAAAGCGCAAGCAGGGCGGTTTTGTCCTTGCCGCTGAATTAACGCTGATGAGTTCTATTATGGTCGCTGGTGTGACTGTTGGGATGACCACGCTGCGCGACTCTTTATTGGCCGAAATGGAAGATACTGCTGAGGCGATTGGTTCTTTAGATCAGAGCTTTTCTTATGCCGGCGTACGCAATGGTCATGGTACCGCGGCAGCGGGCGGCTCGGGCTTTCGCGATGCAATTGATACTAATGCTGGCGATGGCGTCGGCTTTGTCTTTGTGCAGTCAGATAATGTCGAGGGTGGCCTGTAGTTTATTGCACCAAAGGTAAATGACTAAGGCGCCTGCGGGCGCCTTTTTTGTTGTTTGGTCGCGCTGTAATTGTGCTGCGGAATACCGGCGTGGTGTTTAATGCGCAATGCTGAGACATGAACTATCGTCGCCATTGCGTATGCGCGTGGGGTCTGACTCGGCTTGCTGCGCTTAATTATCATGCGCGAGCAGCGCTAGGTCTGGCAAAAAATGCGCAGTGCTTCTAAGTCTTAACTTGCTGTATTCCCTAGTATTAATATTTGTCCTTGGTAATGGCGAGGCCCCGGCACGGCTTGTCCTTGTCCGCAATTTTAGCCTAGGGCTACGATACAGCGGGAGATCGTAGTAAACTTGGCGCCGCCAGAATTCCTCAAGAAAGATAAGTGCCATAGAATTTTGGAATGCTATGTGCTTCGCTACGGTGCCTAGCGCAAGGATTGCTTGGTAGGTATCGAGTTAAAAGCCCCGTGTTTGTGTAGAAATCGGATGTAAAAGGAACCGTAATGAAATCCATTTTCCCGTTAATATTCGCCACCTTGTTTTTATTTGCCTGCGCAAGTAACGAAACCGTGGTGTATTCAAATGGATTCAGTTTTGCCAATTACGATTATGTTGTTATCGAGCGCGATACCAATAGCGCGATATACGGTATGGACCTTGAATTTGGCAATATGATTGGCGCCTACAATATGGCCGTGGTGGGTTCTAAAGAAATTGAGAATCTGCCCTATGAGGCAAAAAAGCGTACGCTTGGCGTTCAATTGTCGGTTAGCGGCAGCAGTGAGCGTATTATGCTGGGGATATCCTTCCAGGACTTTATTACCGGTCGCACAGTCGCGACCATTGGCTCTACCGAGAAAGGCGACTTATTTGATCGCGATGATCGCACCGAAATTTTTGATCTAGTGACTGGAACGGTTGTTGCGGCTATTAAGCGAGACAAACAGCTTAATGTAGAAAATGGTCGCAGCCTTGATCGCAGTCCGCCGATGGCGGTTACCGCGCCGCGTTACAATGAGCGAGATGACCGCAATAGCGATACCGAAGAGTGGCGCTATGAATCTTCTGCGGAAAAGGCCTACACCTTGACCCCAGATTTCTCTGAGTAATTCCATTTACTATCACCCACCCCGACTAGCGATAATGTGCGCATCGCATTGAATCTTTGAGCGCGGGGTATCCGTCACAGCCATATTGGTCTTGTGCTAACTTAATGTATTTGCCTAGGATCTCTAGCTATGAATGCGCTTGATTTTACGACTTCTATTCTCGCCAGCAGCGTCCGTGCCTGGCGGGGCACCACGGCATTTTCACGCCGTGCGAAACAGCCGGAAAAGCTACTTGAGCTCTACGATATTGAAGGCTGCCCGTATTGCCGCCTAGTGCGGGAAGTACTGTGTGAATTAGATATTGATGCCATGATTTACCCCTGCCCTAAAGGTGGTATGCGCTTTCGTCCTGCCGCGCTCGATATTAGCGGTGTTAGTCAATTTCCGTTGTTGGTCGATCCCAATACGGGCGACGCGATAGTCGAGTCAGCGGATATTATCGCCCACCTTTATCAATATTATGGTGGCGGTAAAGTGGCTGGCGCTAAAGGGCTTGGCAGGCAGGTAGCCGTCGCCAGCTCCATGTTGGCCACAGCGTACCGCTCTGTTGGTCGCGCGCGTGGAATGTATGCGAAAAATGCTGAGGCCCCGACTCAGCCTCTTGAACTCTACAGTTTTGAATCTAGCCCTTATTCGCGGCCGGTGCGTGAATTGCTGTGCGAGTTAGAAATCCCGTATCGCCTGCGTAATTTTGCCAAGTCGCGCTGGCAAGAAATGGGGCCGCCTTTGGTGCGGGCCAAGTTTTTCCCCGACGCACCCATTAGCAGCCCAAATCGCATTCGACTGAACGAGTTAACTGGCCGTTCTCAGGTGCCTTACTTAGTCGATATCAATACCGGCGTTGGGATGTTCGAGTCGACCGATATCCTCGCTTATTTACAGCAAACCTACGGGCGTTAAATCGAGTGTTGCTGGGTGCAGAGCCTGAGTGCCGCATGTTGTTTATGCGGCAGTTTTGGTAGATACAGCCACAATCCTTGAATATCGGCGCGAATTAGTGATAATTGGCCGCAAAGTAAATCAGCCTGTGGGGGCGTTATAAGCGCAATTTTCTTGCTGGGCGATATCTTCTTGCTGTTGGGCTTCGTGCCAGCTTATGTGGCTCGCGATAGGTATCTTGGCCTGGCGGTGTTTAAAGTGGTCTGAATGCGGGCACAATAATAAAGGTGACTATGAATTCGGTTTCAGTAAAAGGCTCGCGCTTACAGGCAGTCCTCAGCGAATTGGCGCTAGGGAATGCCGAGTTGAGCCACAAGAATTTTGCTGAAAAGCTAGGCCAGCTAATCGATCTGTCTGGCTCTATTGCCCTTGCTGAGTCGCTGCGGGGCCTGCAAAAGCTTGAGTTCACGCCAGCCACAAGCGATGTGTCGGCACTCAAAAGCAGCTTTTTAACCAGCCGCGCGGAAATGCTGGCTTTTATTCTTAATAGCTTTATTACCGAACTGCATGAAGGCCAAGACAGCTCCGCGCCGTTTATACTGCCGCGCGCCAATGCCGAAACCTTGGCGGACCCAGAAGCTGGCTTTCAAGCGTATCAGCGCTTTTATAATTTACATCAAAGTCAGCTCGATCACCGGGTACTAGTGTTGCGTCGACAGCTGCAAGAGGCGCTTGCCGGGCAGTCACCACAATTAGCTCAATTGGCCGAATTGGATCGTAGTCTCGCCGATAAGCTGGGCGACTATACCCGCAAGGTATTTGTGAGTATTCCACGCTTATTAGCTCAGCGGTTTTATTATTTGAACCGGCAATACCGCGCAGTACAAGAAGCTCAGCGCAGCGCCGCAGGTGACACCGGTTTGAAGCTGGAGTTAGAGCCAGAATTGATGAGTGACAGCCCAGCGCTGTGGATGCAGAAAGGCGCTTGGCTCGATAACTTTTTCACCGAAATGCAGGGCTTATTACTGGCCGAACTAGAGTTGCGTCTCATGCCCGTAATGGGCCTGCTGGAAGCACTAGAAGTAGAGGTAGAAACACAAAAATGACGAGAACTCTGTCGATAGTCGCCTTTGTTTTAGGCGCAATTATAGTTCTGTGGATGGCATCTGCGTTTGTTGGTAGCAATTTATTAGCGCTGGGTGTCACCCTATTAATTGCCTTTGCCTATACGGTCGGTTTTGCCGAGCTAGTGCGCTATCAGCAGGCAAGCTGTGCCCTAGATGCCTCGTTGATCGCGGCGGGCGACGCGATTGATGACTTAGATAAATGGTTGGCCAATGTGCCGGCGGTGTTGCGCAATGCGGTTGGTCAGCGGATTCAGGGTGAGTATGTTGGCTTGCCCGCCCCAGTGCTGACGCCATATTTGATCGGCTTGCTGGTGATGCTGGGTTTGTTGGGCACCTTTATTGGCATGGTCGATACCTTGAAAGGGGCGGTGTTAGCGCTGGAGGGCACCACTGAGCTCGAAGCTATTCGCACTGGCTTAGCGGCGCCAATCAAGGGCTTGGGGATGGCCTTTGCTACGTCGGTTGCCGGGGTTAGCGCCTCGGCGATGCTGGGCTTTATTTCGACGCTGAGTCGGCGCGAGCGACTGCAGGTGTCGCGACAGCTCGATAGTCGGATGCGTTCGGTGTTTAAACATTACTCCCTGAGTCATCAGCGCAGTAAAAGCTATACCGCGATGCAGCAGCAAGCGGCAGCCCTGCCGGAGGTTGCTCAGCAGCTTAGCGAATTGGCAAGTCGGCTCGGCCAAATGAGCGACGATTTAGGTAATAAGCTCATCGCGGGACAGCAACAGTTTCACGCCGCTGCGCAAGCCCAGTACCGCGAGTTGGCGCAGTCAGTAGACAACTCCTTAAAGCAAAGCTTAGCCGACAGCGGACGCTTGGCGGGTGAGAATATCGCTCCGGTGGTGCAGGCGTTTGCGCAGGATATTAGTCGCGAGTTACAGCAGACCCAGCGGCAGCTCAGTGCGAGCGCCGAAGCACATTTAGACGGTTTGGGCGGCAGGTTTGTTAAAACAGCGGAGGAGCTTAATACTGCCTGGCAGCAGGGCATAGCCGATCAGCAAGCCAGCAGCGAGCGCTTGCTTGCGAAGATCGATGATGGTCTGGGTGCGTTTAACACGCAGTTTAGTGCAGCGACCAGTTCGCTATTAGATACCTTTAATCAGGTGAGCAGTGACGGCTTGGCGCGGCAGCAGGCGGCTGAGCAGGCGCGGTTAGAAAACTGGTCAGCCGTGTTTAATCACAGCGCCTACTTATTGCGCGACAGTGCAGCGCAGTTGGCGAGTAATGCACACAGCGGTTCTCAAGAAGTGGTGGCGGAGTTCCGCGACCTAGTTAAGACCGCCGAGCAGCTCACTCAAGCTCGTATCGCCAGCGAAGACAAATGGTTGAAAGACTATCAGCAGCGTATGGCTGAGCTGGGTAATACTCTGAAGACTGAGCTGGGCAGCCTTCGGGATGTTGAAGAGCGTCGCGGCGAGGCGGCCGTTGCGCGCTTGGCAGAATTACAAGGGGCGGTAGCCCAGCACTTGGCGACCTTGGCCAATGCTTTAGAAGAGCCGATGGCTAGATTGATTGAATCGGCGTCGGAAACCCCGCGAATTGCCGCCGAGCTCATGACGAAATTGCGAGCGGAAATGAGCGACAATATTGAACGCGACAATAGCTTGCTGAAAGAGCGCAGCGAATTACTGCTGCAGCTCAACAGCCTGTCTGAGTCGTTACACGCTTCTGCGGCAGGTCAGCGCGAAGCCGCCGAAAATATTTTGAAAAATTCCGCTGAATTACTCGACAATATCGGCAGTCGCTTTACTGATAAAGTGAGTGATGAAACCGGTAAACTCGCTGAAATTATCAATCACTTTGAGGGCAGTAGTGCTGAGTTGGCCAGCTTAGGCGAGGCGTTTAGCACGGCGGTGGCCTTGTTTAGTGAGTCTAATAATAGCCTTATTGGCACCATGGCCTCGATTGAATCAGCCCTGAGCAGTAGCACTGAGCGCAGTGATGAGCAAATGGCCTATTACGTTGCTCAGGCGCGGGAAATTATCGACCACAATATGTTGTCTCAGCAAGATATTATCAGTCAGTTACAGCAGCTCAGTGGCAAGGCGGTTGCCCAAGCGGGTGAGCGGGCGTGAGTATTTCAGAGCTGGACGACGGCTTAGATCAAGAACCGCCGATCTGGGCGATCTTTGGCGACTTAATGACCGGCCTCGTTGGGGTGTTTGTTCTCCTGCTGGTGTGGACCTTGGGTTTTCAGCTGGAATTATCGCAAACCCTAGAGCAGGAAATCCAAAAGCGCGAAGTGGCCGAGCAGCGTCGTCAGGCCTTGGAGGCGGCCCTTGCCGACCCCTTGGCGACGGGGCGAGTGACCTTGCGCGATGGCCGCATTGGTATCAGCGGCAGTGTGTTGTTTTCTTTAAACTCGGCTGAACTGCAAGAGGAGGGGCGCGCACTGCTTCATACTTTGCGGGCGCCGCTGCAAGTGTATTTGACCGACAGTGAGCAGCTATTAATGGTCAGCGGCTTTACTGACGATCTGCCAATTCAGCAGGGAAATCTGCACTTTAGCGATAACTGGGAGCTGTCTGCGCAGCGTGCCTTGACGGTAACTCGCGCTTTAATCGAAGAGGGTATGCCACCAAGTGTGGTGTTTGCGGCGGCGTTTGGTGCCCAGCAGCCGGTGGTGGCGAATGCCGACAGTGAGAGCCGTTCGCAAAACCGGCGAGTGGAAATGGCACCAGTGCCACGGGTTTCTGGCGACAAAGCCGCCCTCAGCTCAGGGCCGTGAACACGCCATGAATAGCGACGCGCTCATCCATAAAATCAGTGAACTGCGGACGGCGGGAGCCGACCAATTTGACCCGGTACGCTTTCGTTACATTGAAGCGTTGGCATTGCGCGCACACGGTTCGCGGCAGCCGCTGGGGCAGCGACTTACTGAAAAAAGTGCAGCTTCTTTAGCCGATTACTTGGCTAGCCGCGGCGCAATTCGGGCCGATAGTAAAGCAATTAAATCGCGCCCAGGCACCGCCACTGTCGCGTCTTTAGCGGCGTTGCGCCGAGCGCTGGACGCTAGCCAAACCCGCCCGACTGTGGGTGCGAGTGATTTTGAACAACAACTGCAAGATCAAGAGGGAGAACTGCTACAGGGCGCATTATTTGCGTCCTCACTCGGCAACGAAGCGGCCGCTGAGCCGCCGTCAGATAATGTTGATGTCGCGGTTAAGCCCTTAAAATCCAGTCAAAGTTTGCGCGTGCATCAGCAGCGCCGCGCGGCAGAAAAGCGTGTTGAACTCGCCATAGCGGAAGGGCCGGAAAGCCCTGGCCCTCTTAATCCGCAAATGCTCGCAATTAAAGCCCTGAGCATAATGCGCGACATCTCTCCGCATTATTTAAATCGCTACGTGGCGTATCTTGATACCTTGTTTTGGGTGGAGCAGTTGGACACTGCCGCGAGTACCAAAGCCGGCAAGAAAAACAGCCGGGTAGGCAGCCGCGCAAAGGCCAAGAAAAAGTCTGTATAGTCGCGATGCCGGCAAAGCTCGCCATTGCTAAATATGACTTGCTTCGATTAACGTTTTTCTTTTACTATAATTTAGCACGCGCATTCTTATCACGAGTTCAAATTTAATGCCTTTCATTTGTCCCGCCATGTTTGCCTCGGTCCAGCACAAATTAGTTGTGCGCTGGGCGCGTTGGGGTGTGGCCGAGCAATGATGTAAACCGATTTAAAACAACATTATTCAAAGGCCGCAGACATTCCGCTGCGGCCTTTGTCGTTTTAGGCCCAGCAGAAATCTACGGCAAGTATGCAAGGACAGCACAATGCTTGTACGTTTCACCTATTTACTGGTTATTGCCATTTGGGCAACGACGCCGCTGGCGATTAAATTGGGCGGCGATTCCCTTACCCCGATAGCGGGGCTGACGCTGCGTATTGCTTTGGCATTTATGGTGGGCAGTCTCATTTGTACTATTGGTGGTTATGCCGGATTGGCTATTCGTCGCCACTGGAAACTTTATGCTGCAGCGTCGATTAGTTTATTCCCCAATATGGCATTGGTATACATCGCGGCGCAGAGTATTTCGTCGGGCTTAATTGCCCTGCTGTTTGGCCTAACGCCGTTTTTTACAGCGGTATTGGCCAAGCCAATTCTCGGCGAAAATTTACTGCAGCCGCGAAAATTGCTGGGCATTGGTTTAGCGCTGGGCGGCTTAGCATGTATCTTTTTTGATAAGGCAACCGTAACTGCCGGTAGCTATTTGGGTATCAGTTTAATGCTGGTATCGAATTGCTTGTTCTCAGTTAGCGCCTTATGGGTGAAAAAACTCAACGCGCAAATGGCCGTAGAGCCTACTGAACAAGCGCTGGGCGCCATGGCCTTTGCCTTGCCGGGGATGGCGCTGAGCTGGATTTTTGGGTTTGGCATTGAGCCCCTTAACCTGAGTTCTACCTCGCTGGGGTCTTTGCTGTATTTGTCGCTGTTTGGGTCTTTGGTGGGTTTTGTTGCTTATTATTCGCTGCTTAAAAATTTGGCGGTGGAAACGGTTTCACTTATCCCGTTTATTACACCGATTTTGGCGATGGCGATCGGCGTGCTCGTCGCCGACGAGTCAGTATCGCTGCTAATGATGGCGGGGGCCGGTTTGATACTCGTCGCGCTGGCGATACATCAAAATTTTTGGCGAGCGCCAAAAATGGTATCGCCATAGAATTTGGCTGTAGTGGCGTAGAAAACGTGGACAGCCTATGCAACTGTTCACGTTTTGACCCTGCGATTACTTAATGTTCGTGCTGGCCAAAATTGCCGCTCCATGCAGACATATCGTCTTTCTGGGGGAAATTTTTGCGAATATTTTCCATTAATCCGAGTAGGCTAAACATATGGCTGCCAATGACTGGTTTGCCATTATTGAGCACCGCTACGGAGATGTCGCGCTGTGGGTCTGCCCAGCACAATATATTAGAAAAACCTAAATGGCCAAAGGCGTAAGGAGTATTGCGGCCATACAGCCCCATTACGCGGCCACCCAACATGGCACCTGCGCTGTAGCGCATGGGAATAATTAGCGACCGATCATGCTGAGGACGGGATGCCTCTGCGGTTAAACGGTATACCGACAGCGGTGACAGTATTTGCTTGCCTTGCCATTGTCCCTGTTGAAGTAACATTTGAAAAAACTGACAGGCTTCGTCGGCGTTTGCATATAAATTTCCAGACGGAATAATGGCGCCAAGAAAATCGTCGGTATTCGAAAGCGCCACGACGGTATCGACATCGGCGCCAAGTATTTTTTCTAGATGCTTACCGACAAGGGAAATATTAGCTAAGCCGCTGCTGTAGTTGTGCGCCTCGGTGCCGCGACTACTTTTGGGCATGCCGAAGGTGAAGGATTTAAAACCCATCGGTTTGCGAATAACTTGGTCGAGGTATTCGTTCATATTCAGGCCAGTGCAGACCCTGACCAGTTCAGTGGCGATAATGCCACCTGTAATCGCGTGGTAGGCAAGTATACGGCCGTCGATGTCGAGTGGCGGTTGCTCGCATATTAGGCGCAGTGATTCTTGGTGGTCAAACAGCACGCTCGGTGGTGTTCCCGGCGGGACGCCAGGTACGCCCGCGCGATGTGCTAATAGCTGGTATATCGAGATACCGGCCTTGCCGTTTTGGGCGAAGGCGGGAATGTAATAGCTCACCGGATTTAGCAGGTCGAGTAAGCCATCTTCGGCAAGCTTATGGATTAAGACCGCGCTTACGACTTTGGAAGCAGAGAATAAACATACCGGCGTATCTAATTGAGCGCCGACGGCGTCGGCGCCATTCACGCCCCGGGCCTGTCCGATGCTGCGATGCAGTACGGTTTTACCTTTGTGGCGCAGGCACATGCTTACCATAGGGTGCATGCCGCTCGAATGGAAGGCTTCTGCGCTGGCCCAAATAGCTTCCACGTCGACTCCATCTGCGGCCTGCTCTGCCGGGTCTATAGTGAGGGGGCTGGTCGCGGCTGGGGATAACTCGGGCGCTCTAAATATACGGCGACTGATTTTGTTCGCGCTAGAAGTAACCGACATAGTACGTCTCTTATTTTAGGTGGTTATTTTTATACCATGGTCGCAGTTTACACACTAGGGCTGAATACGGTTGTATTAAACTTTTCGGGCAGTAATGGGCCGCGATAGTAGCATTGCTGGGTAGTAACTGCGGCTAATTGTCTTCTTGCTTTGCAGCGCTGTACCATGCTGAATGGGAGTTTAGACTTAAACAATGCAATGGGAGCCGAAGAAAATGTCAGAGTCGACAATATATACCCCACCTGCCGTTTGGAAGTGGGAGAATCAGAGTGGCGGCCGTTTTAGTAATATTAATCGGCCAATTTCTGGCGCTACCCATGACAAGGTGCTGCCAGTCGGCGAGCATGGTTTACAGCTTTATTCCCTGGCTACACCCAATGGCGTGAAGGTGACGATCATGCTCGAGGAGTTACTTGAGCTGGGTATTAGCGACGCCGAATACGATGCCTACTCAATTATGATTTCTGACGGCGACCAGTTCGGCAGTGACTTTGTTGATATTAACCCGAACTCGAAAATACCGGCTTTAATGGATCGCAGTGTCAGCCCGCCAATCCGAGTTTTTGAATCGGGCGCGATTTTATTGTACTTGGCTGAAAAATATGACGCTTTTTATCCTAAGGAAGCGGCCGAGCGCGCCGCCTGCCAATCGTGGCTAATGTGGCATATGGGCAGTGCGCCATTTTTAGGTGGCGGCTTTGGTCACTTTTACGCTTATGCACCAGAGAAATACCAGTACCCCATCGACCGTTACGCAATGGAAGTTAAGCGTCAGTTAGATGTTTTAGATAAGCATCTTGCCGCGAATACTTTCTTGTGTGGCGACAACTACACCATTGCCGATATGGGGGCTTACCCGTGGTACGGCGCGCTGGTGCAGGGTTATTTGTATGAGGCCGCGGAGTTTCTTGATGTGGCCTCGTATACCCATGTTTTACGCTGGGCGAATCTTATCGCCGAGCGCCCCGCCGTACAGCGTGGCCGCCGGGTAAATCGCCTGTGGGGCGATGAAGACAAACAAATGGCAGAACGTCACAGTGCGGAAGATTTTAAATAGGGGCGTAAACCCGGCTCCAAGGCCATTCAATGCCATTGGGGCGGCGGCTTAGCCATCATTGAGAAAGGCCTTGTCACTAATATAACGCAGCGGCATACAGTCGCTGTTTTTATTGATTACCATGGAAGTGTCTACCCGTACGCAGCTACCGGCATACACCCCAGATGCCGTAAAAGTGCAAACCTGCGTGTAATACTTGTCGACTTTTGGCAGGGGGTAAAACTGTTGATATATTTTTTCCTGCTGGGCAAAGCCGCCGCTGGTTGCTTCAAGTAAATGCTGGTCTCGATCGAATAGCGCGATGTTAGCGCCGCAGCGGCCAACAATCGGCTTTTCAACATAGCCAGTGGTTTTTAACTCGTCGGTTAATTCAAACGCCGAATTCAGTAGTAATGGGTGATTGGGGAATAATTGCCACAATACTGGCAATATCGCCTTGTTGCTGGGAATGAGTGTCCACAGCGGCTCAAAAACCATGATGTTTTTGCGCAACAATACATCGGATAAGCGCAGTGGCTTGCCGAGCGACCACTGGGGTTCAAATACGGCATGGCTGGCGTCATCTTCGCATTCGGCGCGAATTTGGTCTAAGGCGGTTTCCCAGGACCATGTTTTCCACACCCAGTTGACGGCATCGCCATCTTGATCGCGAATAGTGCCTTGCTTGTCCCAGGCGAGTCCCTCGAGTTGAATAATGATCTTGCTGGCTATGCCGGCTGCTTCAAGCGTCTGCTGTATAAAGAGCGCGTGGTATTCCTCCTCGGGATCATGGTCACGCAATATATGCACTAAGCCCTTTGCGTGACTCTTCTCCCAAGCGCGGCTGAGGTCGTGAAACAAGGCCTTGCCTGCATCCTCGCTGTCAGTCAGCTGGTAGTGCTGACCCCATTTTCCCTGAACCTTACCCGCCTCCATATAGCAGGACGCCGAATCACAATTGTATTCGTAAACTTTGAGCCCATCGGCGGTTTGGGCAAAGTCAAAACGGCTGGTAATCAGTTGATTTAAACGATTGTCCCAAGACTGTCGAATTTTGGGCAATATCGCCTTGGGCAAATTAAATTTGGCCAGTAAGTCATCGTGGCAAAGAACGTAGTCGGTGGCGTGCATAAACAAGCCGTGCAGTTCATTGGTGGCGTACTCCAGGTCATCAATGGCGGTTTTTGATAATAAAAAGTAACGAGATTGATCAGGGGCGCTTGTTGTTAAAAAATGGCCGCCCATCATCTCAACAAAGGCGGCTTCGTCATTATTGGCCATATTCAGCCACGACCTTCGAGGGCTGCTACTGGCCTCAGCGTGGCGGCTCTTAATGGCACTCAGGGCGGTGTTTTTTGCCGGGCGGGGTTCAGCGTGGCGGGTGTCGTCAGTCTGTGTCATCCATCCGAGAATTTCGGCATCGCCGTAGGAGCACTTTACCCAGTACTCACCGTCTGCGGTGGTTTTTGCACTGAGTTCGCGTGCATAATTTTGTCCTTCTTGCCACTGCCCGTGCCCAACATTTTGCTCGGCAATGCGAATGTAATTTGGTTTAACTTCGGTCACTACCGCGACATGGCCGGTGTCTTCAAACTCGCCACCTTCTTGCCAGATGAGCAGGCTGCCAAGTACGGGGTGAGACTTGCTGCCATTGCGAAAGGCGTTTAGCGGTAAGCGATTATTGCTGGCTAAGTGGCGTACAGAGCGTAAGTCAAAAATATCGTAGGCCATCGCCACGTCGTCAAAAATATAGCCATAATTGATATACATCCAGCGCCGAGCAAACTCGACACATTGCCATTTGTAGCCCATATACACGCCGTCGATATAACTGCGGTATGAGCTGCGCTTTGGGTAGTCGGTGGTCGACGCCGAATCGTAATCCGAGGAATAGGCCGGGACGCCGCCTGGCGCATAGCCAAGTAAGACTCCAAAGGGCTGGGTGGTGTTTGGGATATTGCTCAACGGCGTCTCCGCTAGGTTTGGCTTATGGGTTTTATGAGCTGAGTATAGGCAGTGCTTTGCGGTTTAGTACAGATTCTTGGCGTGGAGTGCAGTTCACCTAATATTAGGCGTCGTAGTGCCAATTTTTAGTAATGATCTAAAACTCATGTAGGTCGCCGGGCTTATTGGCTTTAAGATCACTAATACGCTTTGTCGCAAACTAGTATGTTTATAGTGACTCTGCATCGGAATTATTCGTTGGCGCGGCAGCTGAAAACATCCACAATGACGCTTAACGCGTACAATGTCCGAGAGAATTTACGCTACCTGATTTGGGGGCGTAGCAGGGCGAGCGAAACATTAACGGCGAGTGTTATTTATGAAATTGTTTATCTTTAGCATTGCGACACTCTTTGTTGCCGCGTGTGCGGGTAGCAAAATAAAGGGCGGTAGTGAGTACGCCTATCAGCAGAATGTAATATACAAAACGATAGACACGCAGCAGCTAGGCGGCGATCTTTATATCCCTCGCTCGCCAGGCTTAAAGCCCGCCGTCGTTGTGGTGCACGGCGGCTGGGCTAACCGTAGCGGCGATATGGAAGGAGTGAGTAAGAAGCTCGCAAACGCGGGTTTTGTGGTATTTAACATCACTTATCGCTTAGCGCCGGATGATCGCCACCCCGCCCAAGTTAATGATGTTTCTGCGGCGCTGGAGTGGCTCTATGCCAATGCTGGAAAATACCAAATAAACCCACAGCAAATTTCTGGTTGGGGCTATTCGGCGGGTGCTCATCTTATTCTGATGGCTGGCCTCGACAGGCAGCAACCGCCTTACTTAAGTAGTATCGTTGCTGGTGGAACCCCAGCTGATCTGACCAAGTGGCCAAATTCGCCGTTGGTATTTAAGCTCATTGGCAAACCCATGAGCGAGGCTAAAACGGCGTGGCAAAATGCGTCGCCTGTTAACCACGTTGTTAGCAACTCGCCGCCGGTATTTTTATACCATGGCGAGTGGGATAAATTGGTAGAAATAGAACAAATGAAACTAATGGCTGCTGAGCTCGCCGCGAAAGGTGTGCCAGTGGAAAGCCATACCGTCAAATTTCTTGGTCACGTTGCTACTTATGTTTTGGCTGGCGGCGCCGAACAACAGGGTATTCAATTCACTAAGAAGCAGCTTGCCAGATAAAGGGCAGATCAAACTTGCGGCCGTCGATGTTCGACCGCTAACGCGGTGGGCCGCTAAGGTGTTTATCTTGAGGCGCAGGACCTTTTTTGACAGGCTTCATTACTTCTTTGGCCCAATCTTTAAATTCATATAATAGACCACTGCCATTTTTCCCCTTGCCTGCACCGTCGACGGTTTTGTACATAATCATTTTTTTAGCAGGGTTGCTGTGGTTGGAAATGTCGATAACCCTCCGTACCGACCACGCTTGCCCCGCTGCGCCATTGGTGTAAAGCCCGCCGATAACAATATTAAAACTTGCTTGGGATTCACTGAGCATTAATTCATCGGCTTTGTCGATAATGTATTTTATTTGTTCTGGCGCAATATCAATGACTTCGTCTAGTGATTCCATGGCGAGCTGGATATGACGAACATGAATTTTTGAGGTTTCTGGGCTGTACATGGATTTGTCATATTTCATAAGGCTAGATGGATAGCGGCGCCAATGAAATAAATTATTAAAAATAATTGAGAATGAAAAAATGATGATGCAATTGATTAAGGTTGGGAATAATAAAAAACTGAAACCCAAATTATGAATTGCGTCACCACCAACAACAGCAACGAGCGCCGTGGCACCACCTGGTGGGTGAATGCACCGCAAAACGTGCATAGTTAATATGGCAAGCCCTACCGAACAACCGGCGGCAAGATAGATATTGTTTATGGTGAGTGCGCAAACAACGCCAGCGCCGGCAGACAATACGTGGCCGCCAAACAGGGGCCAGGGTTGCGACAGAGTACCGTGGGGGACCGCCAGCAATAAAACCGCAGATGCACCCATAGAGGGGAGCAATGTCATCGCCAGTGTGCCGTTTGTCAGCCAGTCGCTTACAAAAAACACGGCGCAAATGCTAAGTATTGCGCCAATGCTGGCAATGATTTTTTCATCTACTGACGAGCGCGCTTGAATACCAATAAATTGCTGTAGTCCCATTATTTGATTTCCACGGCGAGATTCTCATTGCTTGTCGCTGCGTCTGGAAGCAGATCTGCGAGAGTGCGTTGACGCATGGTAGCCATAAAGGCATTTGTTGCTTCAAAGAGCAGGCCCTTCAGTTGGCAGCTGGAGGTGATCTTGCAGGGTGGGCTATCGCAATTGACAGGCTTTAGCGTGGTTTCAAAATCGGTAATGACGTTTGCTAGATTAATTGCACTTGGTGAGATCGCTAAGCGAATACCGCCGCCATGACCTCGTACCGAGCTTAGATAGCCAAGTTTGGTTAATTTTACAACGACCTTGGCTATGTGGTTTTGAGAGATGCCGTAGAACGCGCATATCACCTTAATATTGGCGAGCTCACCCTCGGGTAGCTGGCCGAGATAGAGCAGAATTCTAAAGGCAAAATCAGTTTGCTTGGTGAGCTGCATGTAATTGTGAGTCCGAGGGGGTTTACGCGAATCAAATGTGCATGTATTCTACACCTTTAAAAGATGCATTAAAAATGCATCTTTATTTTTCTAATAGAGGAGTGGCTCAGTGACCACATTGTATGAGCGGATAGGCGGCGAGCCTGCAGTAGATAAGGCGGTAGATGTGTTTTATGAAAAAGTTATTGCGGATGATCGAATAGCGGGCTATTTCGACAATCTTGATATGTTCGCCCAAGCGAATAAACAGAAAAAATTCTTAACAATGGCATTTGGCGGGCCCAGCGAATACTCAGGTCTAGACATGCGGAAGGCACATCTTCATTTGGGATTGAACGACGAACATTTTAATGCCGTCGTCGAAAACTTGGCGCTCACTCTAGAAGAGCTTGGTGTCGCTGCCAGTGATATTGGCGAAGTCGCTAAGATAGCCAACAGCGTTAAAGATGAAATACTGAACCGCTAACATAATGGCGCTAGCGGCGAGCTAGCAACTTCCCTTAAGTTGGCGGCTTACTTCACTTTATATCGGTGTTGCCGACCATTTTTTATCGTCGTGAATATGCTTCCACTGTTCGGACGGTGCCGAAATCTCAGTATTGTTTCCCATTTATCGAGTGCAGCACTGGCGCGTAGAGCGATCTTTTCTTAAAGCCACTCGTTAGTAGTGTTACTAATGAGTGGCTAATTGAAAATGTATTGTGCGTACGATGGGCTTGGCTATGTTCTTGTTCGGCTGTTTTTGTACTCAAATGGTGTTGGGAAATTGCTAACGGTATGTACCCCATTAATTTTATCCAGTATGTTTTTTGCTTCTGTCCTCGATATATAAAATTGGGAGTACCATTTTCTGCAGCTACCAAATGGGCCATCGTTGTTTAATTGGATAATACGAGTAGCTGCTCGCTTATTCGTCCATACGCTAAAATCCGCGGCGAGACTATCCATTGCCATTTGCTGAGAGATGGCTGCATTTTTTCTGTCTTCTTGATTTGGTGGTGTATTATTTCCTTTGCTAAGTACGCCATGCCAAACTTTGAGACAACCATCGTGAACTGGAGTATGTGCAATAAACTCATAGCTGGTAATGCCGTTCATTATTTGCCGGGAAATTAAAATCCCTGGGCCGGTATACCACGTTTCGGTTTCGAGCAGTGTACCGTAATCCTCATGGAAGCCTCCTTGCCGCTGGATACAAACGTATCCATCTATTTCGTTTTCGTAATAAACACATGTAGCGCCGTGTGTTGGCTCTAGATGGCGAATGTCCGCAATATTATCCATAACCTCTTGAGGGTGGACGTCTATTTCTCCGCAGTGATCCAGTTGCCACTTCACCCATTGTGGGTCATTCCACTCATCAATAAAGGGTGGCTCGTAATCTGGTTCGCCACCTTCTTCGTCAAACCAAATCATAATACAGCCCATAACTTCCCTAACTTCATAGGACGTTAAAATGGCAGAGCGCGGCATTGGCCCGTCATAGTACGGGATGTGATCGCACTGTCCATTACTGTTAAACCGCCATCCATGGTACGGGCAGCGTATTGAGTCGCCTTCGATTTGGAGTTTTTTTTGCGCGAGGACTGTTGTGTCGCTAGCAGCGAGATGAGTACCCATATGAGGGCAATAAGCGTCTATTAATATTGGTTTTCCTGACTTTCCGCGATAGAGAGCGAGGTCGATGTCGAAGAATGTTAAAGGTATAGGTGTATCCGTAAGCTCGGATGATTCTGCAATAACAAACCACCCTCTTGGGAATGTTGAAGGACCGAGTCCATAGTCTTTTGTCTTTGCCATACCTTGTCGCCCCTTAAAATAATCATGTTTAACTTGATTATCCATGGATGGTCGGGGGTTTAAATCGAGCGGGTGAACTAGTTCCTTTGGGTTATATCTAAATGCTAATCGTTAATCGGGCCGTTTTTTAATACGAGGGAAACCAATTGGGACTGGCGAGAAACTCCCATTTTTATGAAGATAGCTCTTAAGTGTGCTTTGGCCGTGTTTCGTTTAATACCCAGTATTTCAGCCGTTTCGTCAATGGAAAGGTCGTTTGCGAGGTGCATACACATAATGCTTTCTTGTTTAGTTAGGCTATACAGGTTTCGCAGTGCCTCTGTTGAAATGGTTGCTGGCTTGTTGTGGTCATAAATAGATAGTAAATACATAGGTCTGTTAAAGGACCGCTGTGTGTGGGTGCCATATTTTGCTTGTACCGTAATAGTTACTTTATCTGAATTGCATGGCGGCGAATAACTGACGGCATTCTTTAGTGAAGTATTGCAGTTCAGTAAATTTTTGCTGACCTCCGCGATGGATTTACTTAGTGAATTACTGAAAGTAGCGTCTGCTATCAAAAATTTATTATTCTTAATGTTAAGTAAGCGGTTTCTGTTAATAATATTTAGCGCGGACTCATTTATATCGTCAATATTCATATTGGAATCTACGGATAGGCACCCTATTGCTAACTTTTCTAAATGGTTCCTATAGAACAGCGTTTCAGCCTCGTTATCGCCCATTTTTCGATGAATACTTGCGACTCGCTTGATATGCGTGCCGAAGCTGGCGAGTAACTCCTTGTCCTGTGTTTTAAAGCGGCCGCGCGCTCTGGCTCTACCAAATCTAATTCGAGTGATAATCTGCTCGTCAATAGCGATGTCCATGCCAAGGAAATGATGTAGACCACTGTCGGCGACGACCAATTGGTAGAAATCACTCTGCTCCCAGAGTTTTTCACTAATGAGCTCATCGATTGAGTAAGGAGTAAGGTTTTTAAGATTTACGAAAGGGTCCATTAAATAAAGTTTGCTGGCGTACTGAGAAATATTCTTTTCGCAGCCACCGCGCATAACCGCGAGTTCAGGTTGCATGCCATCGCGGCTTGAGGAAATTATGCAGCCGCAATCGGCGCCTAACTCATGGTTCAGTTCGTCGATGAACAAATTCCATTTCGTGTCATCAATTAAGCCTTCGTATAGAAGCTCGGCTGTTTGATTCATCTACAACTCCGTTTGTTTGTTGGTATTCAAGCTAACTAGTTCGAAAGAACGATTATTAGTTGGGTTGAAAACTATACGATTACGTTCGCTTATTACCAACTAATAACACATATTTTTACATGGTGCAGGCCAAAGGAGAAGGTTAATGATTGCCAATAATGAAATCCCATTCGCAGCTATTAAGTCAGCGAACCCCGCAAGATACGCACGGGGCTGGCATTGCTTTGGATTGGTGGCGGAAATTACTCATTCTATTAGGTAGTTTGAGTGTTTCAGCACAAAAAATTGCGTGGATTTCGTGGCGAAGACATACACTATTGTAATTCAATCCCTGAAAGGGCAAGAATTCGGCAGCGACATACCGTAGTCGAAAACGATTTCCGCTTCGTCTGGTGTAATCATGAAGGGATTCCATCAATTCGCCAGTAAGTGATTACGTCGCATCGCATCGCTGCGTATTGACGCTGGCTGCTTGCACGCGGCTAATTTTATTTTCACATTATAAATTTAGTAGTGAATCGCCAAATCATAATTTTTGCCCGTAATAAAAATATTATTTTTTTAATAAAACTAGTGTTGACATATTTTAACCGGCAGTGCACTCATGCGCGGCATACCTGAGAAACGGTCATAACTGTCGTTGGTGCTGACCAGTCTTGAGGTGCTGCTGCCGTTGGAGAATAAACTACCGTTACTGTCGTCGTGCTCTACATCGCCAAAGGCGTGGGCCATTGATAATATGCCGCGCTTAAGGGTTTTGTCTGCATTGGCTATACCTATAATTTCACCATGAATAGACGTTATTACAATATTTTCGCCCTCGCCGACACCTAGTTCGGTGAGGTCATCGGGGTGCATAAATGCAGGATTGTAAGGGCGTTTGGTTTTAACAAGCTTAGGCAAATCCCGCAGCGACGAGTTGTAGGCATTCTTCATGCGGCGGCACACGAGCTTGTACGGATAGCCCGCGAGGCCGGTTTTTTGGTGTTGCACTGTGGCCAGCTCGGCCATCATGTCGGTGTTGCCGACGTCTAAGCGCGCGTCGCAGTCTTCGTTTTTGGCTTGTGCAATAATCGCTTCGGGAAAGAGTGCGCCGTTAGGATGTTGCTTGACCTCTGTGAGCGAAATACGTGAGCGATTGCAAAGTATTTCAAAGATCTCGTCAGTGCTTGGTTTGTTGACCATATCGAACATCACAAAGTCGCGATCTTCCCGGGTAGTCGCGGTTTTGGATTGAAGCGAGTAGGCAAACAAGCCTATACCGAGGCGCTGGGCGAGGCCATAGTAAAACTCCCACTCCTCGATTAAATCGGAGCCTGCGGGTGGCTCTATCAGCGCTGGAGCGTACATGCCGAAGGGCTCGCACAAACCCCAGTGGTAAGAGAAGTTTTCGAGCTGCTCAACTGCTAGTGACATCGTTGGCACCTCAAAGCTTACCTTGGGGGCGATAATATAGTCGGCTAGTTTCGCCGTGGCCGACATTTTAATGTCGACGTGGACCAGCAATTCCAGCGCCTTCATTGCCGCAACCGTTTTCTCTTGGTCTGGCCATGCAGCGACGGGGTTGCCGCCATTAACGATTAGGGCTTTTACTTGGCCCTCGCCCTCCAGCAGAATTTCATCTGCCAGTGCGGCGGTGGGCATGCCGCTGGCGCTTTGAGCCAAACCGCGCACCCGCAGCTTCTCTCCAAGGTTTGCGTAAGCAGCTGGCGCGACCGCTTCGGCTACTGGAGTGGCTCTAGGCAGCAATACGCCGGGGTTGGCGACGGCTTCACCGGCGCGCACAAATCGGCCGCACAGGGTATTCATACATAACATTAAATATTCGACGAGGGAGCTGTGGCCGGACATATTGGCACCCGTTAAGCCTGTGGCTACGCCGCGTTTGGCAGTGGCGAACAAGCGCGCGGCGTCGATGATTTGCTGTTCGGGTACGTCGGCTCTTGCTGCGGCAAAGGCCGGAGAAAAGGCTTCGACGGCGGCGGCCAGCGCGGCGAAGCCAGCGACGTTGTCGGCGACAAATGCGGTGTCGTAAAGCGACTCATTAATAATGACGTGAAGCATTGCTGCCAGCAGACTACTATCTTCGCCGGGGGTTGGGCGCAAATGAATGTGAGCTCTTGCCGCCGTTTCGCTGCGCCGAGGGTCAATAACAATAAGCTTCATGCCGTCTTTTAATTTGTCGGTTAGGCGCCTCGCGGGGTTTTGACTGGGAATGCCACCAGCAATTGACACTAAGGGGTTGCCACCGAGCATCAGCCATACATCGGCGTCGGCAAAGGCCTGAGGTCCCGCTTTCCATTGCCCTAGCATGGCGTTGGCGATGTCTTTGCCCGGTTGGTCTATGGTGGCGCTGGCGAAAATCATCGGCGAGCCCAGCGAGGCAACCAGCGACCCCAGCATAGGCGGCGCGGCGGGGTAGGGGCCTGAGTAAGTGCCAAAATAAGCGGCCAATGACCTTGGGCCATTGGCATCGATAAGTGCTTTTATTTTGTCAGCGATTTCATCCATTGCCTGCTCAATCCCAATGGGCGCAAAGCTGCCGTCGGCTTGGCGTTTCATTGAGCTGAGTAGGCGGTCTGGGTGGTTAATATGCTCAACCGAGGCTTGTCCGCGACTGCAACAGAAGGCGTGGTATGTTGGGCTGGCCTTGTTGCCAGTGACCTTTGTTGGCTTGCCGTCTTCCATCTCTACAGTGATGGGACAGGCCGCGTGGCACATTCTGCAAATCGACGGGTGCTCGGTTCGTATTGTCATGCTCTGGTCTCAGCGTATTTGGCAGGGGCGCAATTTAGATGAAATATAGGGTGGCTTTTGGTATAAGACAAATTGTGAGTTTTTATAAAAGATATAAATATGACTGATATATTGAGGGCCGACCTCAATCTACTAAAGGTGCTGGATGTGCTGCTGGACGAATGCAGTGTTTCTCTCGCGGCAAAGCGCCTGCATGTGACCCAGCCCAGTGTCAGCTATACCTTGCAAAAACTGCGGGAGTTATTTGACGACCCCTTGTTTATCCGTGCCCAGCGCGGGCTTATTCCAACGGCGCGCGCCGAGGCATTGCGGCCATCGATAAAGCGCTTACTCAATGACGCGCAAACCTTAATCAAACCGCCGGAGTTTAGGCCTGATCAGGCTGAGTTTACCTTTTCGGTATCGGCTAACGACTACTTGCAAATTGCCTTGCTAGCACCTTTGATAATGGCGGTTCGTGAATTATCGCCCAGGGTGAAGATCGCGATTTACGACCTGAGCGCAGAAGCAGCAACGGAGAGGATGCGGCGGGGCGATCTCGATATGGTGTTGACCTTTCCAGAGGAGCTGGCAGCTGATTTTTGTAGCCGACGGCTGTTTCGAGATAACTACGTTGGCGTCGTTAGCCGCGATCATCCGCTTAAATCAAAATCGGTGTCGCTTGCTCAGTTTTTGCGTTACGACCAGGTCATTGTGTCACCAACCGGTTTTGCTTTTGAAGGCCCGCTTTACCGCGGCCTACTTGATTCCCCTTTAATGGAAAAAATTGCGGTTACTTCCCCGAGTTTCGGCATTCTTCCCCGCCTTTTGGCCGGGGGTGAATTGGTAGCCATGATTCCTCGACGATTGTTGGCGATGATGACAAGTGAGCTGCGCGAAATAAACATTGCGGCCGAAATGCCCGCCCTCGATGTGATTGCCGCCTGGCACCCCCGCGTAGATCACGATCCGGCCCATCAGTGGCTGCGCGGCATTTTGGGCCGAGTTGCAGCGGAAAGTTAAAGCGAGTCATCAAAAAAACCGAAATGTGGCCCTTGCGCTAGATTCATTGTAGGTTTTTGGGGGTTACGCCAGTGCTGGTAAATGCTCTTGAGTTTTTGCAGAGCAGCCCAATATCTTTTAAAGATACAGCGTTATTGTCATTGGCTAATTGGGAACAGTCTGATGTCTGAAGAGAAGAATCATGAGAACGTACTAGATGGTGAAATGATGAGCGGCGATGAGCGCGGCACCGGCTTGGTGATTCCCGACAGTGTCATGCCCTCTACCTTATACCTGCTTCCTGCCCTAAAACGCCCCTTTTTTCCTGCGCAAGTACAACCAATTTTATTAGATATTGTTTTGTGGGGAGAGACCGTAAAGCGCGTCACTGATAAGCAGCAGCAAGCTCTGGGCCTGCTGTACTGCGGCGAGCTTGACGACGCTAATGAGTGGCGACCAGATAAGCTCCCGACAGTAGGTTGTGCGGCCCGAATTCATCAGATTCACCAAGAGAAAGGTACCGCGCAGATCGTGGTGCAAGGTGTGAAGCGTTTTCGCATTCGGCGGTGGCTGAGTAATAAGCCACCATTTTTAGTTGAGGTCGACTACCCAGACAATATTGGCGAGCGCGATACCGATGAAGTTAAGGCCTACGCCATGGCCATTATCAAGGCAATAAAAGACCTACTGGCAATCAACCCGCTGTACAGCGAAGAATTGAAACAGTACCTCAGCCGCTTTAGCCCCAATGAACCTTCGCTCCTCGTGGATTTTGCGGCGGCAATTACCAGCAGTGCTAGCGGCGACGATCTTCAAGAAATTATGGAGACCATACCGCTGCTAGGTCGTATGGAAAAGGTGCTGCAGTTGCTGGCCAAAGAGCGTGAAGTTGCGCAGCTGCAGGGCCGTATTAGCAAGCAAGTAAACGAAAGTATTACCGACAGTCAGCGCAAGTTCTTTTTGAAGGAGCAGCTTAAGGTCATTCAGCGGGAGCTCGGTATCTCTAAGGATGATCGGTCTGCAGACGCAGATCAGTTCCGCAAAAATTTAAAGGGCAAGACATTACCCGCAGCGGCACAAAAACGCGTTGATGACGAAATTAATAAGTTAGAAGTGCTCGAGAGCGGCTCCCCAGAATACGCCGTAACCCGTAATTATTTAGACTGGCTTAGCCAATTGCCGTGGGGGGTATACTCGTCCGACCGTCTTGACCTCAAACACGCCCGCAAAGTCTTAGCAGAGCATCACCACGGGCTCGATGATGTGAAAGACCGCATTATTGAATTTCTCGCTGTGGGTAAATTTAAAGGCAGTGTGGCTGGCTCTATTGTGTTGTTAGTTGGGCCGCCGGGGGTGGGCAAAACCTCCATAGGCCGTTCTATTGCCGACGCCTTGGGGCGTAAATTTTATCGCTTCAGCCTTGGCGGAATGCGCGACGAAGCGGAGATCAAAGGGCATCGGCGCACCTATATTGGCGCTATGCCGGGTAAACTGGTGCAAGCATTAAAAGACGTTGAAACCGCAAATCCCGTTATTATGCTCGACGAGATCGACAAGCTCGGTACCTCGTTTCAAGGTGATCCAGCGTCGGCCATGTTGGAGGTGTTGGACCCTGAGCAGAATAGCGAATTTCTTGACCACTACCTTGATCTGCGTTTTGACCTCTCCAAAGTATTGTTCGTTTGTACCGCCAACCAGCTCGATAGTATTCCCGGTCCTTTGTTAGATCGGATGGAAGTGATTCGGCTTGCCGGTTATTTGGGAGAGGAAAAATTAGCGATTGCCAAAAAACATCTGTGGCCACGATTGCTGCAGCGCAACGGCATAGGCAAGCAGCAGCTCAGTATTAATGCTGCGGCACTGCGCCATGTCATTGATGGCTACGCCCGTGAAGCCGGAGTGCGAGGCTTAGAAAAGCAGCTTGGCCGCATTGTGCGCAAGGCCGCAGTGAGTTTGCTGGAAGACGGCGTTAAGAAACTGAGCATTGGGCGCGACGACGTTGAAAAATTACTTGGTAAACCCATTTTCAAAAAAGAAAAGCGGCAGCGCGGCGTTGGTGTAATGACAGGCCTTGCTTGGACCGCAATGGGCGGGGCAACGCTAGCAGTCGAGTGCTCGCGCATCCATACCTTGAGTCGCAGCTTTCAGCTTACGGGGCAGCTCGGTGACGTGATGAAGGAGTCGGCGACAATTGCCTACGGTCATATTATGTCTAATCTGGAGCGTTTCGGCGCTGACCCCAAATTTTTTAATGAGTCAATGATTCACCTTCATGTGCCAGAGGGCGCGACACCCAAGGATGGCCCGAGCGCGGGTGTCACTATGGCTTCCGCACTGCTATCGCTAGCGCTAAATAAAGCGCCAAAACCGGGTTTTGCTATGACCGGTGAATTGACCTTGACTGGTCAAGTGCTGCCGGTGGGGGGGATTCGCGAAAAGTTAATTGCGGCAAAACGTATTGGTATCAAAAAAATCATACTTCCGGAGGGCAATCGTCGTGACTACGACGAGCTGCCGGCATATGTGCGCAGTGGTGTTGATGTTTATTTTGCTGAGCACTTTGATGATGTCCGTGAGGTGTTGTTTAATTAAGCTTAACTCGACCTAACGTGATCTCCGTCAACGGGGGTGAGTTAGGTCATCAACTCATATCGCTATCTAATTGCAAGACTAGGTGAATGAATGTGCGGCGCATTTGAACAGCATGGTATAGCGATGCATAAATGGGCCGCGATATTGGCTGATTGGCCAGCTAATGATATCGACAGAAAAAATATCCGTCCCACTGATTTGGCTGCGACCCTTGATGCGCAGGGCCATGCGCTGCGCAAGTGGTCGCTGCTTCCCCGTTGGTCAAAGGAGCCAAAGCTAAAGTTCGCCACATTTAATGCCCGTGCTGAAACACTCACTGAGAAGCCCACTTTTCGTGATGCCTGGCGTCGATCGCAGCGTTGTATTATTCCCGCCTCGGCCTATTTTGAATGGCCGGTATTAGATGGCAAAAAGCAATGTCACCGATTAGCTAGAGATGACGGCGAAGGGATTTTATTTGGTGGACTATGGGAGACGTGGCAACAGGCAGAAATACAGCTTGAGACCTTTACGATCATTACCACTGCTGCGGCAAGGGATATTGACTGGGTTCACCCGCGCACCCCGTTGTTAATTGACATAGAGCATATTGATCAATGGTTAACGGCTTCGCCAGAAGAGGCTGGGCATTTGCTGCGGCCAAGGCATAACACTGGCTTGCAGGCGTGTGCGGTGCTTAGCCCTAAAGAATGTTAAGGCGCCATTTGTCTGGTGCGTAGTACGTCCTTCTCTGATTTCGCTTTTGACTTCCCTCTGTTTTTTAGGTTTGGTGGTCGCTTAAAATCTCATACCGGCTCTTGGCGGCGATTATTGTTAATAAGACGGGCATTAATTTATTCCAGTCGGTGTCCGTCATTTTGAGATGCTTAAGGCGTCGACTGGCTCCAGTACCACCCCATAGCTCAGGTTAACCGACTCTTCTTCTTTCAGCTTTGGAATGCCAATGGCCTTGGCAACGGTGCTGTCATAGCGGAAAGTGCCCCGCTCCTGCGCGGTTAGGCCTCCTGAACCGTCGGTTACAAACTGGGTGCTAATATTATTGAAAGTACTGCTGCTGCATAGACGGAGCTCGGAAACCAGTACTTGCGGCACCTCGCAAGCTCACCCTGTCGGTTGCCCGAAAACTGCTGGCCAGCTTGAAGTATGCGGTTCCGCCGAAATCATCGTAATTGTTGTAGCGCACTGCGCCACTGAGTAGTCAGGCGTCGGAGATATCGTACTCGGCATCGGCCGTCGGCGACGCGTTAGCACGAATTGCCGCTTGGCATCCACGCTTGGATCATGACCCTGCCCAGCAATGGCTGCGGGGTGTTTTGGAGCGGGTTGCGGCGATAAATTAAAGCTAAGCTTTCTTTGGGGCCTAAAAATACACGCTGCGCTATATTTAACGTGGCCTTTGTGATTTTCGGTAGCAGCCCAATATAGTCTAAAGATACAGTGTTATTGTCATTGGCTAATCCCGATGCTAGTCCTAAAAATGTTTGAGTATTCCTGGCGGGGCGCGCTGTCTTTGCGTGTGGGTGGCTGGTTTGTCTTTATAGATCATCGCGCATTGGTGTCTGGCGCGGTGATATTCCTTTCAGCATCTTGCGCAATATTTTACGCAAGACTTGCAGCATATGCCGCGTGTTAATAAATATATCGGATCCAAAAGCATACTTAGAAGCCTCATTTTATCAGTGGCTTAGCGAATTTCGATATTTCGAAAATTATTTTTTGTTGCGGTCCCCAGTATTTACGTCGGCTAGCTTGCGGTTGTGCGATTTTTGAACAGGATTGATAAAAAAACTTACTTGTAAATTTTTTTGCTTAGCTATTAAATGCGGTCTAGGGAACATTTCTGCCATGGAGTGCATTAGCGAAATACATAATTAAAAGCAAGTAATAGCTGTCGCAGTCAGCGAAATTTTCTATTTTCTACTGCTGTGTTTAGTGTTGCTGTCAATCAAATCGTACTAACTAATTAACGCCATACCTTAATTGGGGGTTTCATGTTACGACAACAACTCGCTCTTTTTAGAGCGAAAGGGTTTGCTATTGCCCTTATTTCTGCAGCAGTAAGTGCTTGCGGTGGTGGAGGTGGCGGTGGATCGTCAGCGAGTTCCGCAGCGAGTATTGGTGGCGCGGGTGTAAAGGGGCCTCTAGCGAACGCGAGTATTAATGCCTACGCATTTGATGCAAATAGCATAGATTTATTGGGTGCCCTGTTGGGCTCCGGATCAACAAATGATAGTGCGGCCATAACCGATCTGAGTATTCCTGCTAGCCACCGTGGAGCGGTGATACTTGAGATATCGGCTGACGAATACACCGTTGATATTTCCACCGGAACAGTGCCAATTATTAAGCGCTTGTTGACGGTGATTAATGTCAGTGATGCTAGTTTAGATGACGTTTATCTCTCGCCATTAACCACTATCGCCTATCGTTTGGCCGCACAGAATGGTGATTTAGCAACGCCTGTTTATAACGGGAATGCAGATGGCCAGTTGAGCGAAGAGGAGTTTCTTTCGGCCTTTTCTGTCGCTTCTCGCCAAACTGCAAGTGCGCTCGGTTTTGGTATGAGTGCATCGGTGTCACTTAACTCAACGGCACCGCTAATTAATAATAGTGTGAATAGCGTCGAGAAGCAGGTGTTGGCGGCGCAATATCGAACGGCAATTGAAGCGGTTAGCGCTGTTGCTAAGAGTCTTGCTGATAGCGCTACGCAAAATAATGCAGCAAATACCGTAGATAGCGAAGCTATGTTAGCTGCGCTCGCTGACGATTTAGCGGATGGCAGTATTGATGGTTTGTCCAAAGGTAATGTCATCGCGGCGTTTAGTGACGTTAATAATGTCGTTGATTTAGTTACCGTTGACCCCTCTACACTGGTTATTCCCGGGACCAACATTAAGGTGACCGAGATAGCGAGTGTTCTTGTTAGCGAAAAGAATCGCACAGGTGCTGGTACTGATACTGCTGCACTTGAAAGTGGTGAGGCTAAATCAGAGCCAGTCGCCGCACGTACCGTGCCAGACTCTGATGACGATGGTGTCGACGACAGTCAGGACAATTGCCCGGCGCTTGCTAATTCGCAACAGGCAGATCTAGACGGCGATGGTAAGGGCGATATTTGCGATGAAGATATTGACGGTGATGGTGTTAATAACGACGCCGATGCTTTTCCAGAAGAAGAAAATGAGTCTGTAGATACTGATCTCGACGGCACTGGCAATAATGCCGACTCTGACGACGACGGAGATGGTGTTGCGGACGATCAAGATGCCTTCCCGTTAAATCCAGCGGAATCTCTAGATAGCGATAGCGACGGTATTGGCAATAACGCTGACCCTGATGATGACAACGATGGTGTTATTGACGAGGAAGATGCATTTCCACTTGATGCAACTGAGTCAGTCGATACCGATAACGACGGAACTGGAGACGGCGCAGATACAGATCGTGACGGAGACGGTGTTGCAAATGAATTAGATAACTGTCCGTTAACGCCTAACGAAGACCAGTTAGATTCTGACAACGATAATATCGGTGATGCCTGCGACGATTCAAGCGATTCTACAATTGCCGTGTGGGATGGATTTAATTGGGATCAAGCCGATTGGCAGTAATGGTTTCCCAGAAAAACAAAAAATTTATTAAAGGAATTATTTATGACTATGAAAAAAATGGCTTTATCACTAGCTGTAGCGTCAATTTCAATGAGCGCGTTTGCCCAGCTTGAAGACGCTTCTTTGAACACTTTCTCGGCTAATACACCTGCCAAAGCAGCCGAAGTGAATCAAAATTTCACGGTACTTAAAAACGGTATTAATGCTATTGCTAGCACGGTAGCTGTGCTTTCTGACCGCATTGTGGCAATCGAAGAATACGCCCCAAATCAATCAGTCGCAGGTCGTTGTTATAGTGTTACCAGCTATGAAACTGAATTGGCGCGCGAAAACAGCGCTAATCCTGATAAACCTTATAATTCTGGTAAGGGCTATGTTAATGGCTTGCAAGTTAAGAGCGGATACCTCTTTTTTGATGCCGATAATCAAACTGCCCGTATTTCGGTCCGTCGTGATACTGTTAGCCAATATTTTCTTGAGACCGGTGATGAGGGTGCTTCGGGCGACTTAATCAATACCGAATACACTGACCACAATATTACATGGTCGCAAACAAACTCTTCCATTGTGACGCAGCGCAATCGTGGTGCTGATGAAGGGGTTGAGGAGATCGCGTTTACTAGTTCGAAGTCGGGCGACGTTCTGTTTGCTACTCACATAGAAACGAACAGTTATTCGAGCGGTGCTAAAGCAGCTGCAGTGGAACTGTATCTGCTAAATGAAATGGCTTGTAGCGAGGCCCTGCAGGGCGACGCCGCGCTCACTACTCGATAAATTGACTGCCGCTTTAGGCCAGGGAAGGGCTAAAGCGCGTTATGAAAAGATACTTACTGTTGTCTGCGTTTAGCGCCTTTTCCACAAACGACTGCAGAAAATGATGTTTAACTATTTACGCTTAAAGTAAATAAACTCAATTCTCTAATTTCATGTTCTTGCTGTTTAATGATGATTCGCGTGCCAAAATCTCATGACGGTGTTTGGTGGCGATAATGGTTAGCAGCACTGGCATTAATTTATTCCAATCGGTACCGGTTACTTTAAAGAAACCATAGGTGGCGAGTGCCAGCCAGCCCGGTGGGCCAATAAGTTGCGCAATGGTCGCCGATAAGCCTGTATAGGCGGCATAGGGTAAGGTGATGCCCACCGCGTGGGTCGCGAAACCAAGTGCTGTGGTGGCGCCAGCGTACACCGCATAACCTGAGGCATTGGCTAGCGCTAATACACTGGCTGCGGTGCGCAAACCACCAATTTCCCGGCTTTTGACTCCCGCCGCTTCCCACATTGGGGTGGCATTGAATTCGTCTGTAAAAAAACGGTTGCGTTGCACAGGATTCATTCGCGCAAGTGCGGTCACAATCACGGCCTGAGGAATGAAACGTTCGTAATCGTCTATTGATGTGCAGTGTTTATGGATGCCGAGCTTTCTTGCCGCGCCTGCCAATAAAACCTCGTAGCTTGGGCAAGGCATATCCTCGCCGGTATCTTGCCTTACAACACGCTTAAAATTGCTTTTAATGCGGTGTCTGGTGCGGGAGTTGTATAGCCAACGAATTTGTTCGGTAATGGCCTGAGGGCTAGCACCTTCGTCGAGCTCGCAGAGAATGGCCAAGATGCATATGTCGCGCTCGTCCCAGCTTGTAAATAAGCTCTTAAGTGCGGTCTGATTTTTCACGTTTTTTCCGTTCTAGCATAATCTCCGCTCGCGAGCGCAGGGGCGTGTTATTGCGCAGGGCGTCAAAACCGTCGTGTTGCTCTTTAGGCTTCTTTGTCTCAGCTTTATTTGCTTGGCGTGGCGATTTACCCGCGCCATTTTTTTGCGCGCGAGTTACTTTGCTGGCCTTGGCAATTTTGCGTTCAACAAACCATAAATAGCCGATTCCCGCCAACAACCAGCCCAGCCAGCGGAAGTAAAAAGCCAGCGGTGCTAGGTCTAAGCGTTCTGTTGCTTTAAAGAATGCGAAGGCTTCAGTGTGAATTAAGTTCACCGCCAAAATAGCCAGCACGGTAACGATTATACCGAGGGCGCGCTGGCGAATATGTCGTCGCCAAATTACATACAGTACGCCGCTGCGCAATAAAGGCATCAACATTAAAAGTGACCTAGGGTGAGGGCGGCTATCAGCGCGGCAAGACTGTAATTCCTCAGCTTGCCCCGCAGCTTTATTTCTTCATCGTGTACGAGAATCTCCAATTCGTCGGCGCCTAACTCGCCGGGCGTGATGCCTTTCATCGCCAATTGTTTCTTGGCGTTGGTGATCGCGCCCTCGCGGATCCGCGTTCGGTATTTGGCGAGTAGTTTGTTTTTAGCTTGGCTAATCATAGGCTCTTAATGCGTGCTCGTGTCGGCTAGTGCTTTTCTCCATTCTAGCTCGCAGAAGGAGGCTTAGCGACCAGCTAGGTTTTAATAAAGTGGCGCTGACCGTTCTCGTCAGTGCTTCGGGGTAATTTATACGAATCTAAATGATAATGATTTGCATTTATAATTCTGAGTTAATATACTTCTGCCATTCACCTTAGGTCGCAGCACCCATACACAGCGAGAGCATCATGGCTAATTACACCACCTTATCCCTCCGCGCGGCGGTTGCGCTAGTGTCTTTTGGCATGACGACAACCGTTGTTGCTCAAAACGCCGGCGACCAAAAAGTTGCAGCAAAGCGCGACAATACTGCCGTTGAGTACGTTCATGTTTATGGCGAGCAGGGTAAAACCACCACAGCAACTAATCTCAATTTAAGCCTATTTGAAACCCCACAAACGGTCACTGCTATTTCACGTTCACAAATGGACGACTTTCTGTTGGATAAAGCTAACGAGGTGCTTGACTACACCCCAGGGGTGACGGTGGAAGAGGTTGAAACACACCGCACTTACTACACCGCGCGCGGGTTTGATATTGTCAATTTTCAATACGACGGTGTAGGAACGCCATTCGCATTTGGCCTTGTGCAAGGCCAGTCGGATACCGCTGTATATCAAAAAATAGAAGTGGTTAAAGGCGCCGCGGGTTTAATTACCGGCTTGGCGAACCCTTCAGCCACTATAAACTACGTTCGTAAGCGGCCAACAGAAGACCTGCAAGCTAACGCCCGGGCTTCCGTCAACGAGTGGAATGGCTATCGTCTCGACGGCGATGTATCTGGACGTCTAGGGGACGGTGTGCGCGGGCGCGTGGTGGTCGCTAGCGAAGATACCGAGTCGTATCTTGATCGTCATGAAGACAGCACCAATTTGTTTTATGGCGTGCTGGAATTCGATCTCAGCGAAGAAACCTTACTCACGGTAGGCCACAGCTACGATCTGAATGAAGCCGACGGCATTTTATGGGGTGCCTTACCCTTGAGTTATTCAGACGGCACCCCGACGGATTACGAGGTATCTACCAGTAGTGCCCCTGATTGGTCATTTCGCGATACCGAGCAGCAACAAACCTTTGTCGAGCTAAAACACCAGCTTAGTGATAAGTGGATGTTGAGTGGTATTTATACAAAAACAGATACGGATATTGAATCAGAACTGTTTTACATCGCAGGCTCTCCCAACCCAGATGAATCGGGGCTTAGCGCCTATACCGGACGTTATTTGAATGGTGTTAAAAGGGATATGTTTGACATCTCTGCCTCCGGTTATATTGAGGTGGGAGGTCGTGAACATCAGCTAGTGGTGGGCTATAACCGCGCTGATGTAGAAATTACTGGCGCGTCTTATCTAGATCTGGCAAACGGTTACCCAGCGCTGGGTTCCGATTGGGCGCAGGGCAATAGCCCACGGCCTAATTTTGTTGACCACGACCCTATTGGCGGCACCAGTAAGGTCGAGCAAGAGCATCAATCGTTCTATGCGGCGGCGCGTATCAGTTTCAGCGATCAGCTTTCAGCCCTTATGGGAGCGCGTAAAGCGGAATACGAGCAAAGTGGCGTGAGCTACGGCGGCTTGGCAAATACTGATGCAGATGAGCTTGTGCCGTATTTTGGCCTTAGCTACCAAGTGACTGACGATGTGATGCTCTATGGCAGTCACTCTGAAGTATTTTCACCTCAGTTGTTTGTTGACCCCCAGCTGCGTCCCCTTGGCGCGGCTAAGGGCGAAAGCTCGGAAATTGGTTTTAAAACGGCATTTAACAATGAGCGCGCCATTCTTACCGTGGCGGTCTTTCAGTCAGAAATAGGAAACCTCGGCGTTTTTGTCGGCAACGACATCGACAGTGGTGTGGCGACCTATGAACCGAAAACTCAAGAAAGTGAAGGCTATGAAATTGAGCTTGCCGGTCAGTTGTCGGATGAGCTGAATATTAGCGCGGGCTACACCAAAGTTGATATTCGTGATGTAAACGGCGAGGTCATTCCCTATATTCCGGAGCACATGATTAAAGCTTCTGCCTCCTACCAAATCCCTCGTATTCCGGCGTTAAAAGTTGGCGGTGTACTCAAGTGGCAAGACACTATTACCACCACAGGGGCCACCGCAAAGCAGCAAAGCTATGCACTCTTGGATCTTGTGCTTAGCTATCGACTTAGCGAACAAGTCTCCGCTGCAATTAATATTAATAACCTAAACGACGAAAAATATTACAACAGCCTTTACTGGGATCAAGCTTATTTTGGCGCGCCTCGTAATGTAGCGCTTTCAGTGAGCTGGACGCTTTAAGTGGCACAAGCTTCGGGTGCGGCCGCACTCGGAGTTCATTAAATTATCCCTGTTACGAATCTTACCTAGGGTCAGTCCAATGCGTGTTTTCTTCACCCTTGTGCATCGCTATCTTGGCTTAAGTATCGCGGTGTTTTTAATTATTACGGGGCTGACCGGCGCCATTATCTCTTGGGATCACGAGTTGGACGAACTGCTCAATCCTCATTTGCTAGAGGCCTCCACGGCCGGTACACCGCAAAGTGCAACTCGCTTGGCGCACCGAGTTGAGCAGCAATACCCAGAGGTGCAGGTCACATACTATGAGACCGCTGCGGAACTCGGGCATAGCTACGCGTATTGGGTAGAGCCACGAGTAAATCCGCAAAGTGGTGAACTGTATCGCCCCGGCTTTAATCAGGTTTATGTCGACCCTGTTAGCGGCGACATTCTCGGGAAACGGGAATGGGGTGCGGTGTGGCCAATAAGCCGTGAAAACTTTGTGTCTTTTCTCTACAAATTGCACTTTAGCCTGCATATCCCTGAGTTTAAAGATATTCACTGGGGCGTGTTATTACTGGGGGTAATTGCCCTTATTTGGACAGTAGACTGTTTTGTTGGCTTTTATTTGACGCTACCGCGTCGTCGTCGGAAGCGCCGCGTAAGTCAGGTGAGGGGCGATCAGTTTCGGAGTAATCAATCTTACTGGCAACGTTGGAAAGCTGCGTGGAAAATTCGTCGCAAGGCGGGTAGTTATAAGCTTAATTTCGATTTACATCGCGCCTTTGGTTTATGGACTTGGCTACTACTATTTGTGATCGCCTTTACTGGCTTCTCGCTGAATCTGTATCGAGAGGTGTTTTTTCCGCTGATGAGTCTCGTCTCCGACGTGACACCGACACCCATCGACAGCCGTACCCCCTCTGGTCATCACAATCCTATTGAAGCGCATTTTGGTTTTGAAAAAGCCATTGCATTAGGTGCCGAGCAAGGTCGTGGGCGCAACTGGCAAGCCCCGGTTGGCAGTCTTTGGTATGCACGGGAATTTGGGGTTTACCGCTTGGAGTTTTTTGCCCCAGAGGACGGCCACGGCGCCGGTGGTGTAGGTCACAAAGCAATTTATATCGACGCCAAAACCGGTGACTACCTTGGCGATTGGTTGCCCTGGCAGGGCAGCGCTGCGGATATTTTCGTGCAAGCGCAGTTTCCCGCCCATTCCGGCAGAATACTCGGTTTGCCCGGTCGTATACTTATTTCGGTAATGGGCGTGGTGGTGGCCATGTTAAGTGTGACGGGGGTTATTATTTGGCTGCGAAAACGGGGAGCCAGAGTTGTGGTGCAAAGGCGACAGTCGCGCTATGCATAAATGATATTTCGCTGGACCTTCGTGTTGAATGCGCAATAAAAATGGCGAGCTGAGATCAGTTCGCCATTTTTATTGATAGTATTCGACACGCCTGAAATAGGCGCATCATCGAGCGTTTTTATTCTCTAAAAATCATAAACCACACCGGCAAAGAAATACGCGCCATTAAAGCCAAATGGCGCGGAGCGGCGGGAGTATTGAAATACCCCTGGCGAACTGACAAACACATTGCCGTTACTGTCGGCTATGGTACCGGCACGGCTCTGGCCGATTCGGTTTCTGTCGGGTGTTTCGTCGAGAATATTATTGCCCCCAACATTAATCGTTACATCGTCTTTTAGGCGGTAACTTAAATTGACATCGGTTAATACTTTGGAGCTAAAGGTCTGCCGGTTTGCGGCGCCGGTGCAGGAGCCCTCACACACGGTGTACTCGCCGTAGCGATTAAAAGCGAGTACGGCAGTGAAGCGCTCAAGGGAGTAATTGAAGCTAAGGTTGATGCGATCCTTTGGCTGCCATTCTTCAATAATGGAAATGTCCTGTTTGCTAAAAACGTCTGAGGGGTTGAGGGTTGCGAGTCCGCCACCGGCAAACACTTTTGTTACTTCAGTCTCAGTAAAGTTAGCAGCAAATGAAATGGCCAAATCACCAGCGCCAGCGGCCATGGCGTAGGTGCTGACAATATCTACCCCGCTGGTCTCGGTGTCGGCGCCATTGAGGAAGAACTGGGCACTGCTTGCACCCGCTGCGGCTAATGCGGCGGTCAGGTTGGGATCGCCAAGGGAGGAGCTTAAGCCACCACTTAAGACGATGCGGTCTTTAATATCGATTTGGTAGGCGTCTATGGTGATGGTTAATGCGTCGACTGGCTCTAATACCACCCCTAAGCTCAGGTTAACCGACTCTTCCTCTTTTAGCTCTGGAATACCAATGGCTTTGGCCACTGTGCTGTCGTTACGGAAGGTACCGCGCTCTTGTGCTGTTAGCCCGCCCATGCCGTCAGAGACAAACTGAGTACTTATATTGTTGAAGTACTGCTGTTGCATTGAGGGTGCGCGAAAACCGGTACTCGCCGCGCCCCTAAAGCTCACTCTGTCCGTTGCGCGGAAACTGCTGGCGAGTTTGAAGTTAACCGTGCCACCAAAATCATCGTAATTGTCGTAGCGCAGCGCACCACTGGCCAGCCATGCATCAGAGATTTCATACTCGGTATCGGCGTATAGCGACCATACATCGCGGCTTTCATTCAGTTCGTTGCCAGGTTGGAAGCCTGGAAATACCTGAATGCCAGCAGCGGCATCGGCGGCATACATAGATGCGCCATTGGCATCTGTGTCGTAGTCAAAATAAGAGTATTCGTCGCCGGCCTTAATTTCATAATCGTCGCGGCGCAATTCCGCGCCCCAAGCTAGGCTCCAGGCGCCAAGTTGTTGAGTGAAATCGAGGTTGATGGTTTGTAAGCCAAGGCTTAGCTCACCGGCATCGGCGGCCCGGGACGCGCTGGCGCGAATCTCGGCATCGCTGAGGCTCTGCCCGTAGCGCAATTCGTTGATGTACGAGGCATTGACGGAATTGCTGATATAAAAGGCAAAGTCGTTCCAGCCAATGGTGTAAGACACATCCATTGTTACATCGTTGCTCAGTTCTTGCCGGTAGCCCAGATTGGCGGAAAAATCATCTATTTGGGTGTTAATTAATGGGAGGAAGCCATTGGGTGCAAAGGCTTCGCCGTCTGCCAAGGTTGGGTTGTTGTCGGTTTGATTGGCGCGGCGATAAAAGCCCCCCGAGGTGCTTTCGCGGTCTGAGTACGTAACAAAGCCATAGAGCTCGCCGGACTCCAGCTGGTAGGCGGAGTTGAGTATCACGGCCAATTGTTCTGACTCGGCATCGCCAATTCTAAAATTGCGACGGGGAAAGCTGGCTTCCCGTGGATCGGAGGCTTCGTCTATTCCATCAGGGTCCGTACCTGAACTGGTGGTGCCATCGTTGTTCGCATCACACCCGGCTAAATACTGGCATTCACCGCTGAGCCCGGCGCGATTAGTTGAACCGCGATCTCGGTAATTTAATGTCGCATTGATAAACCCGCGATCACCCAAGGCGAGGCCTTTGGAGAGATCGAGGTTATAAGTGGTACCGTCACCTTCGGAATACTCCCCGTACGAGACTCCAATGCGGCCCGCTTCGGGTTCGTCGCTGAGCACAATATTAATGACGCCAGCAATGGCGTCTGAACCGTACTGCGCCGCTGCGCCATCGCGCAGCACTTCAATTCGCTTAATCGCGGCGCCAGGTACGGCATTCATGTCTACCCCCGAGGTGCCTCGGCCCACAGAAGTGTTAACGTGAATCAGGGCGCTGGTGTGCCGCCGCTTGCCGTTAATGAGCACCAAGGTTTGATCTGGGCCTAGGCCGCGCAAGGTGGCGGGCCTAAGCGCATCCGTGCCGTCGCTAATCGATGAGCTGGAAAAATTAAACGATGGCGCTACCGACTGGAGCATTCGGCCCACTTCAGTTTGGCCGGTTTGACGGAGGGTATCTGCCCCCAGCGAGTCGACGGGAACCGGCATATCTACTGCGGTTCGGCCGGGTTTGCGAGACCCTAATACCACGACCTCTTCAATTTCTAGTGTCTTTCCTGCGGCATTGGCATTTTGTGCGTAGATATCGCTCGCTGCGATTGATATCAGGCAGACCCCAAGGGGTAATTTTAGTTTTTCGACATAGGACATAGATATCTTCCCCATTATGATTATTATTTACGTCGAGCAAGCAGATCACTTTAGTAGAAAGCGTTCTCCATAGCCTTCCTTCCAATATAGGGCAGATTTCGTCATTCACAAGTTGCACTTGGGTACTATTACCACCTGCGTGGCGTGTTGTGATAAGAAATTTCTGGCTGCAGATGATTTGATGCAAAACGGGCGTAGACAAAGGAAACAGCTATGGCAGGGATCTTAGAAAAACTACAGAATATGTTTAGGGGTGCTAGCATCGCTGAGCCCGTGGATTTGCAGCATCGACATTTTATTGTGACTGGTTGCGCCACGGGTTCCTTAGGCTTTGCCACGGCCTTGCAGTTACTCGCGCAGGGCGCGGTGGTCTCGGTAACGGTACGCAATAATAGTGAGGCAATTGCGGCAGCGTTGCGCGAGCAGTTGGCTGCTCGCTTCCATCAAAATATTCACGCTTTTGATTTGGATTTGTCGCAGTTCAGCTCGGTCGAAACTTTTGTGCGAGCCTACGAAGCCACGTCCTTAGGGTTAGATGTGCTCATTAATAATGCGGGTATTCATCTCGATCTGATGTCGAGGTGGACGTCGCCACAGCTTAGCGCTGATGGCTTTGAAATTCAGTGGCGGGTTAATTACTTGGGCACAGCGCATCTTACATACCGTCTACTGCCGCTGCTCAAAACGTCGGCGGCTATTTCTGGCGACAGCCGCGTAGTGACCGTGGTTTCGCAGCTGCATAGCAGAGGTCTTAATGCCGAGTTTTTTACGCCGCAGCGGCCGTATAATTCTTGGAATGCTTACGGGCAATCCAAATTGGCATTGGTGCATTTAACGCGCAGCATAGACGCACACTTCGCACAACACGGCATTAGCAGCTATTGCCTGCATCCCGGTGCGGTATACACCAATGTGGCAGGCAAAGGTCTTGCCGACACCGGGCTTATCGAAAAAGTGCGCAGCGCCTTAGCGCCCATCGAAAAGCTATTTTTGAAAACGGCAAGCCAGGGCGCGCAAACCCAAATTCACTGCGCTACCGCCGCGACGGCAATATTGAACTCTGGGGGCTATTATAGTGATCTGCAGCTTGGGGTGGCGAGTACCGAAGCCGATGACGCCGACGTTGCAGAGCGTTTATGGGGCAATGTGCAGCGCTGGGTGACTGAGGTGAGCAAGGTTAAATCTAGGCAGGCCATTGCTGAGAGGCGCCATGCGAGTCGCCTGGGGCTTAAATAAGTCGATGAATTAGGCAAAACTGTCATCTTTGTAACAGATAAACGGCATGTTTAAGCCTAAACTGCTGGCCTAGCGTATTTTTTTACAACAATAAGGAAGAAAAGCGATGGGGCAGAGTGTGTTTATCGATATTGGTTTACCCGTTTCTCTTTTTATCATCATGATTGGTATGGGGCTCGGCTTAACCGTTAAAGATTTTGTAAAAGAGGCGCATCATCCTCGCGCAGCTATAGCGGGTAGTATCGGGCAGCTGCTGGTTTTACCTGCACTTGGCTTTTTGGTGGCGTGGGGTTTAGGTTTATCTCCCGCTATTGCCGTTGGCCTGGTGATACTTGCGGCCTGCCCCGGTGGCGCAACATCGAATGTTATTACCTATTTAGCCAGAGGTAATGTGGCGCTCTCTATTGTAGTTACCGCCGTTGCCAGTATCGCGACGATTATGACTTTGCCGTTATTGGTGAATCAGGCATTGAGTTGGCAGCTTGGTCGCTCTGCCAATGTCACCATGCCGGTTGTCGATACTATTGTTATGTTGGTGGTGATCGTTTTACTACCGACGGGTATAGGTATGCTTATTCGAGCAAGGGCGCCAATTTTTGCGGTCCGTTCAGAGAAAAAATTTAATGCCTTTGGCGCTGTGGTGCTGCTGAGTTTAATCGTCATTATCTCTTACGGTTTGCGTGACCAGCTTCTAGGACTACTGATTCAAGCGGGCCCTGCTTGCATATTGCTTAACATTTTGGGGATTGGCGCAGGCTTAGGCATTGCGCGTATTGTTGGCGTGGCAAAGCCAGACCAAATGGCCATTGCGGTGGAGCTTGGCATAAAAAATAGCACCATCGGCATTTTGGTCGCGACAACGATTCTTGGCTCGCAGGAAATGGCGATACCGTCGATGGTATACGGGCTAACTATGTATGTGTTTGGCGCGGGCTTGGTGGCGTTTGGGCGGTCTACCATTGCCGTGAAGAGTGTGACGCCTTTGTAAGGCCTGCGCCTGAACTTGATGCTCAGTGGATGTTGTTGACCTGTTAGGTTTTGATTAAATAAATTAAAACGGCAGGCCTCAGCGTCACCGCTTCATGAGTTGCATTTGTACTCGTGCGAGCCGAACCCCAAATAGTAATCGTCTAGTTCTATAATTGAACGCTGATAATATTAGCGGAAATAGGCGTCCAGAGTGGCTTGGACGCCCTAGCGATTATGAGTTTGTTTGGCATTGACTTGGCGGCGGATTGCCAGGTTGGTTGTTTTGTGAATAGTTTATATAAATAAGTCCTTGGGCGAATTTTCCGTCGCTATCAGTAATTTTGACATTCAGTGTATATGAGCCGTAGGTGTCGGAAGTAAATTTAATTTTAAATGGATCTTCTAAGTTGATATTCGTTTGGGCACCGTTCGGACTGCAGACAATATTGACATCGATATTGTGGAGATTGAACTCGGCATCATAGAACCACTCTTCAAGGAGGACTTCAGCGGCCTCATGGTTTGGCGCGTAGAACAATCTTATTCTACTATCAGAGGTATATTGGGGTGTAGTATTCGCGGCGAAGGCATCAATATCGTCAATTCTTGGCGCGGGAATGCCGATACTTAAATACTCTCCTTCGCGTTCGGAGTATCGTAAACTGTAGCGGTTGTTGTGCAGTTTAACGAAGGCTTGTCGATTGCCCAAGCCAGTCAGTGTGGTTGCCACTAGGTCTTGGTCGCTGGATAATAAGAGGGCGCCACTGTTCTCGAAATTAAGGTATCCTGATGCGCTGATAGCTAGTCCAATATACTCCGGCAACTGCCGGTAGAGAAATGCGTAAGCAATATTACTTTCTAAGTTTTCTTGGATATCACTGTCGTATACATTGCGGTGGGTTTCGGCTTCGACAATAATTATATTGTACTCGGCTATGCGAACGTCAAATACAGTGGTGCCATTTGCGCTAAAGTGGCGATTGCCAAAGTCTTCTTGGTAATTAATAAATTCTACCGCGCCGTTATATGTTTGAGCTGCCTCATTGACATTGTAGATGTATGACTTAATCGTTCCCGAACTTGATGCATCATTGGCGTCGTCTTTGCATTGTTCGAACTCAAGCGTTATGGTGCCGCCATTGTCTTGAACGGTTGTGGTAACAGCGCCAGTATAATCACAAGCTATGCGCTGCCCACCATTTTGAATATTGAATTGAGGCATTGGCGCTGAAATTGTAGCGCGGTGACCATCGAATACGACAATAGGTTGAAATATTTCGTTGCGAAATTCTTCTGCTACTAGTGGGACGTTTTCTCTATTCAGTATATAGCTAGCAGATACCGAATGATTTTCAATGAACTTTGATGTTGGCTTTGCATTTGAGCTTGCACCGCTGCCGCCACCTCCACCGCACGCCGATATAATTGATACGGCAATGATAATACATATCCGGTGTGTTTTTAGCATGGAGGCGCTCCTGCGGTATCCGTTAATCCATTTGGGGTTTTACTTTTCGAGACGATTATAAGCGATGGTCTGAGCGCTAGCTAGCGCCGAAGTGCCTATGATTTTCTGCTGCGCAATGGTCGTCTTATGTGTAATTAAGAATAATCGGAGAGTAAAAGGAGAGGGTGTTCTAGCGAAGTGCTCGGTGCGATTTTAGGTGTAAAACCGATGGCCACCAAGCCCTTAACTTTGCCGCCATCGATTCAATTGCACTATGTTGAGAGCATTGCTAATACTGATTGGTGACGCGAGATACTTGTTGCAGTGTATTACACCGCATTGGCGTCTAAAGCGAGGGCAAGGTTACGGCCAATGCCTGAGCCTTTCTCTCATTAAATATGCAGATTTAACAGGTCGATTAAGCCGATAGCAATTAAATAGCCGGCAACAATATAGTTGAGCAGGCGCGGTTTGATTAAAATTGCTACACCTGCGGCAATAGAAATAATCGGAATGATGTCTAAGGTGATTGTCATATAAATTCCTTGTGGTGTTGATGCCCCTCGCAACCGCTTGGGGCGTCGAAAGATGGTGTGATTAGAGCTTAAATTTCAACATCAGCTTATACATTTTGTCGAAGGTGGCGCCGTACGGTGGCGCCATCATGAGTAGCGCACTCATTGGCCCTTGCTTAAAGATTGGCCGCATTTTTGAAAACTCAATAAAGCCCTCGTGGCCGTGGTAGTGCCCCATGCCACTGTTGCCAACACCACCAAAGGGCATGTCGTGCTGTGCTACGTGCACCACGCTGTCATTGATGCACATACCGCCAGACAGGGTGTTGTATATGACCTGCTCTTGAACCGCCTTTTTGTTGCTGTATAAATAAAGTGCTAGTGGTCGCTCGTTGGCGTTGATATAGGCAATAACGTCTTCGATATTGTCATAGGGTTTAATGGGCAGCAGCGGGCCAAAAATCTCGTCTTGCATAATCAACATGTCGGCGTTTACATCGCAGACTAGGTGAGGCGCTAACTTGCGAGAGGCGTCGTCGTTGATGGTTTGATCGATTAAGTTGACGGCGCGGGCACCTTTACTGGTGGCGTCTTCCAGTGTTTTATTGAGTCGCTGGTAGGCTTTTTCGTCGATAATCGAGGTGTAGTCAGCGCTATTCAGATTTGGGTAGCGTTGTTTAACCACGGTTTTCGCGGCATCAATAAAGGCGTCTACTTTGTTGCGGGGAATAAACACATAATCTGGCGCTACGCAGGTTTGTCCGGCATTCAAAAATTTACCAAATAGTAGGCGGTCGGCAGCGACTTTAATATCAAAGTCGTCGGCTACGATGGTGGGCGATTTGCCACCTAGCTCGAGGGTGACCGGCGTCAGGTATTTAGCTGCGGTTTCCATAACGGTTTTCGCGGTGGCTGCTGAACCGGTAAAAACCAGGTGATCCCACGGGAGGTGGGTAAACTCGTGGGCCGATACCCCTGCGACGACGGCGAGTACACTATCGTCAAACTCTTCGCTGATTAATTTTTCCATCAGTCTCGCCAAAGTCTGCGAGTTAGAAGCCATTTTAATAATGCAGCGATTACCTGCGGCCAGCGCGCTAATTGCGGGGCTCAGGGCGAGAAAAAGCGGGTAATTCCACGGGGTAACAATACCAATAACGCCCTTGGGCTGAGGGATGACGGTGTTTTTTGCACCGAAGAACGCAAGCCCGACGTGGCGCTTTTGGGGCTTCATCCATTTTTTCAGGCGCTTTCGAGTGTAGTTGCAGCCACTGATCAGACCAAAAATCTCCAAGACCTTGGATTCTTGGCTGGGGCGGTTGCCGAAATCAGTCGAAATCGCGTTGGCAATCGCATCCTGATGTTTTTCGAGTAGGGCGGCGAGTTTATCAATATGTTGAATTCGCTCCTGTACGCTTGGATAGGGCGCGCGCCGTGATGCTGTGCGCTGGGTCTCGAAAACCTGTGCAATACGTGATGTCTGCTGGATGGGTTGAGCTTCTGCTAAATTGTTCATTGTGCCCCCTATACTGTAGTTGTCGAGATAGTACAGCCGCCTTTGTGGTCAGCGGTCTGAGTGCTTAATAACGTAACATGCCATCCTATGCCTAATAGCACAAATAATAAACGATTAGTGGGTATTCGGTGGCGTCGCTGACGGGGCAGTAAACGCAGAGGCGTGAGTGGGCGCTGAACGGGTTTGGGGTACCTTTTGGTGAATGGCGCTGGTGTAAGCCTTGCGCTCGGCACCTTTAGCGTCTGAGCGCGGCAATATAATCGTCGGCATAACGTTTTACACCGTCAATCTTCTTGGCTACATCTTGAGTATCGCCGTAATAGAAAGCCCAGGGCTGCGTTAAGATATGGCTTACGCCGCCTTCTTCTAAGCGTTTATAGGCGTCCGGTGTGAAGGCGTCAGATGGCGTTGCCATTACTGAAAAGGGCAAATTTTCGCGGCCATATTCTTTTCGGTATACCTGTATCTTTGCAATACTCGCCAAGATGTCGTCACTGGTTTGTAGGTCGCTTACCCAGCCATCGCCGACTCTTGCCGCGCGGCGCATAGCGGCGTCACTAATGCCGCCTACCCAAATCGGAATATAGGCGGTGGGGGCGGGATTCATTTCCAGCGGCGGAAATTGATAATGCTGGCCGTGATATTCAACAAATTTGCCCGTCCACAGTAGGCGCATGATCTCAATCATCTCGTCGGCCCGCTTGCCTCGTGTGTGAAAATCCTGTTGTAACAATTCAAACTCGTCTTTTGACCAGCCAACGCCGATTGCGGGAATGACTCTGTTGTCTGAAATGATGGCGGCAGTGCTTATCGCCTTGGCAACCAAAAACGGATTCCGCATCGGTAGTACAAAAATATTATTGGTGAATTTTAAGCGCGTCGTGATGCTCGCTAAGGCGCCAATCATTACCCAAGGGTCGGGCCAGTCGGTGAAGGACTGCCAGCGCCGCTCGCCGTTTTCTGTATAAGGGTAAGGCGTGTTTAATTTCTCTGGGTTTACCACGTGATCAGAAAAAGACATGGCTTCCCAGCCGCACTCATCTGCTGCGATTGCTATTTTCTTTAAGTCAGTTACGCTGCTAAAAGAAGTAGATAGTACAAAATGCATATTAGGAACTCGTTTTATTAGAATTATTCTGGACTGAAGCGATGCCGCCTACTTGCCTTTAACTTTAAAGGGATCTTATAACTAAGAGGCTATACGCCAGCTAAATTAACGGTGCAAGGTTGGGATTGAGTCAAAGCTGCGCGGAAGTCATCAGGCATATCGATTTTCTGATGCTCATTTGCCGTCACCATAACGTAGACGATTTTTGCGCTGGCGATTTCTCGTTGCGTTTCAACATCGCTAAACCGCAATTGAATCGTATACGATGTTTTTCCCAAGGTGATGTCTTCAATGCTAATTGCGACCACGTCGTCGAAGGTGCAGGGAGATTTCCACTCGATTAATAAGGAAACCACCTGACTATCAATGCCCATATCCAGTATTGCCTGATAGCCGCCGAAAACCTGCCGATAAAATTCAGTCACCGCGACGTCGACATATTCCCCGTAGCGCGCATTAAACATAACACCTTGGGCATCGCAGTCAGAATAGCGAATTCTAACCAGTACTTTAAATGGATCTTGCAAGGGAGAATCTCCGGGCATCTAATTCTTTTAAAAGTGTAAAACTGGGCGCGCATTAAGTACAAATCAACAGGCCCCCTTCATTAATCATTTTTATGCCCTTTGAACGGCACCCACAGCTGCGCCCGCCAGCTGGCGGGAATAGCGTCATCTTCTATTCCTAGCTGTTCCGGACCAGATTTTTCTGCATCACGGAATCGGGTGCCAAATACCACATCCCAAAACAGAAAATTACTACCGTAATTATGATTCGCCTCAGATATCTTCAGTGAATGATGCCAGCGATGCATTTCGCCAACGCTGAAGATCCAAGTTAAAGGGCCCATTTTAAAGTTGATATTCGCATGCTGAAACAGACCCAGTAGTGAGTTCGCCAGTCCCACCAATGCCAAAATTTCTGCACTTGCTCCGGCCAGTGCCAGCGGCACGGCATTAAAAATGCCGCGAAACACAACTTCACCAAAATGTGCGCGTGTTGCATTCAGCCAGTATAAACGTTTTGGGTTGTGGTGAATGGCATGAAAGCGCCAGAGGAGAGGCACTTCGTGTAGCAAGCGGTGAGGCCAGTAGTCGAAAAACTCCACAACAACGCAGGCTAGGAGAAATTGAGCGAGCAGTGGCCACTCCGAGGGCCATAAGCCTATGCCCAAGGCATTCGAGATCATGGCGCCACCCAGCACAATGCCAGCGGCGACCACGGGTTGTACCAGCGCGTTAATGCCGAAATAGCTAGGTAGATACAGTAAATCTGCCTGCAGGTCACCTTGGGATTGATTCCATTCCTTGCGATAAGGCAGTAAGCGCTCTAATGTCACCACCAATACCAAGCTCGTAAATGTTCCGATGCCAGCGACCAGACTCGGCGCATGGCCGGCATCAATTGCCCAAACCCCACCCAACAGCACAACGGCAACCGTCACCGGAAAAATAGACCACGAAAAGACATCACGCGTTTTCATCGATTACTCGTAGTAGTTCTTATTCCACATAGAATACGCTAGATGGCATGTCTATTGAACTGTGCTTAATTTTGAGTCAATTAAGACTGAAAATTGGGAGATATTGGCGCTGGATGTCGTTGGTAGGTAGCTTTACCAGGTTTAGTCATAGGATTCGTCGTATATCTAAGATGGCTTCTTGCCGTGGTAAGTCAGCATGGGGGTGTAACGATCGCGGTTTTTTGTATGCTCCCACATTATTCGTATATTTTGCTGCTGAGTAAGATGTTGTACGTGTAGTAAAAATACGTTTTGATACTAAAACGGTCGAGTACCTCGGTAGGCCGGAAAGGTTATACACCCCCAGAATTGCTTCCCTGATTGTGCTCTCTTTTTCGCTACGCGACTAACCATGGGTTTAGTGTACTATTATGCCGTTAGAAGACGAAGCGATTGCGGAATGGCTAATCCAGCTAACAGAGCAATATTCTGATTGTGGCTTTGGCCTCTGCTTCGCTTATCTCAGGAATGTAAAAGGCTTCTCTTGGAATCATAAGCGGGTCTATCGCATTTACTGCGAGCTAGCATTAAACCTTCGCGTCAAATAAAAATGGGAGGATTAGCCCTGCACAGACAAAGGGCCAGGCTGCTGTGTTCAAACGAACAAAGGCCGGAGAATTCTCCGGCCTTTGTGGGTGTCGCGTCTTATATGGCGGGAAACGGCTTAGGGTTGTTCAGTGGCTGTTTGCTGGGGGCCGAGCAATTCCTCAAGTGCTGCTTGGTAGGCCTCCGGCGCTAAGTCTTCTGGCGGTTGTTCTGCATAAACAGCGATAGCGGCGTGCACGCGGGCATTAAACTCGCTAATGGTGCTAATTTCACTTGTTACTGCAGGGACAATATTGGGTGGTTGACGGTGTTTGGTCGCCTGTTCGTAGTCGTAGGCAATACCAATGCCGGTTCCCTCGTCAAACTGTCGTACAAAGATTTCCATGCCGCGGGGAACACCCACTGATTCATCAAAGCCGACTGGCACAACAATAGAGCCCATTTGTGTGGTTGACCCAAAATCACAGGTTCTACCACCCGTGGGGCCGGGTGAGAAAATAAGTGCGTCAACACTGACTGTGCCACCGTCGGGGCCAATAACCGGATCGCCGTTAATATCTTTAATAAGGTCCATTTCACCGGTGACATAGGCGCGCATGTCGACTATAGCCTGTAGCTGGGCGGCGGTAGCCGCTTGGTTGGGGTCACCGGCTGCGGTTAGCGCGAACAGTGCGGCGGTTCTGGGGCCGACACGGCCTGTTTCCACAATCCCTTCTAGGCCGTAGCATTGGTCATCGCGGTCATGGGCAGATTCTTCACCGTCTAGCGCAACCCTCGTACTGCTTACGCAGCGACGTGCACTGGTGCCACCTTCCGACTCAAATACGGCAAAATACTCGTTCATATCATAATGGCTGGAGCCAGCGCTAAGTGAGCTGTAGTTTGGGAGGTAGATGTCGTAAACATTGGCACCTAACTCTTTCATTTTGGCGACGGCCTCAGCAATTAGTTCGCCCTGGCGGCCGGTGCCCGTGGCATCGGTATTACCGCCAAGATTGCGCACCACACCAATATTGCGGCCTGCTAGACCATGTAAATCACGGTCTAAGAACTGGGCGTAAGTCTCTGGGCGGTCTTCTGCAGGAAATGCCGCGGCTTTCGGGTCTCTTGGGTCATACTTGCCCATGGCCGTCAGCATCAGTGCGGAGTCGGTAACCGACCGAGTCATTGGGCCGCCGGTATCGCGGCTGTGAGCCAACGGGAAAATACCGTGCTGAGAGACAACGCCCAAGCTTGGCCGAATCCCTACCAATCCGCCGACAGAAGACGGGTGGCGAATGGACTGACAAGTATCCGACCCCGTGCCACCTAAAGCAAAGTTAGCCGCTAAGGAGGCGCCAGTGCCAGAGGAGGAACCCGCCGGGCTCTCCGAGGTGTTGTAGGGGTTGCTTACCTGAATTGCCCGGGCAGAAAAACCGGTGGTGAAGAAAGCGAATTCATCTTGGTTTGCTTTGCCTAAGATTAATGCGCCCGCCTCACGCAGGCCTTGCACGGAGTTAGCGTCAACCCCAGCTTGGTGGCCTAACATTGAATACGACCCCTGAGTAGATGGATAATCAAATGTGTCGTAATTATCCTTTAACAGCACTGGCATGCAGTGCAGATAGCGGTCGCCAATACCGCCATCGCTGGCGTACAGTGCATCTAAAGCCTGCGCTTGCGCGATTGCGTTTGGCATTATCGCTAACACACCAAAAATAGGCAGGCCGCCGTTCGGCTGCGGATTGTCGTTGTAGGCTAAAATGCGATCTATGTATTGCTGGGTAATGGCAACACAGTTTAACGCTTCGCCATTTTCATCAACCAGTCCGCCCGCCAAGGCGGCATGGACGTCGGCCATGGTCGCTTCAACTAATTGAAATAGGTCGTCGCGAATTCCGTCATTGTCGTCGTCGATATCCGCATTGTCACCAATACCATCACCATCGGCGTCGACCGTCTCAGTGCTGTCGTTAGGAAAGGCGTCACTGTTGTCGCCCACGCCGTCGCCGTCAGCATCGCTGGTTTCAGATGCATCGTTAGGAAAGGCATCAGCATTGTCGCCCACGCCATCACCGTCGGTGTCGGCAGTTTCTGAGGCGTCATTGGGGAAGGCATCTTGGCTGTCTGACACACCGTCGCTATCCGAGTCGGCCAGCAGTGGATCAGTGCCTTGCGCCTGTTCGTCTGCGTCACTTAGGCCATCGTTGTCATCGTCTGCGTCGGCATTATTGCCAGTGCCGTCGTCGTCAGTATCAAGCGACTCCGTGTCATCTTCAGGGAAGGCGTCGGCGTTGTCGCCAACACCGTCATTGTCGGTATCCTTGGTTTCAGCTGGGTCCGTCGGAAACGCATCGCTATTATCACCAACGCCATCGGCGTCCGTATCAGCTGATTCGGTGGGGTCAGTGGGAAAGGCGTCCTGGCTGTCGGAGACCCCGTCGCTATCCGAATCTGCGCGGAGTGGGTCGGTGCCTAGGGATTGCTCGTCTGCGTCACTTAGGCCGTCATTGTCGTCGTCATTATCTGTATTGTTGCCAATGCCATCGGAATCCGTATCCACAGATTCAGTGGCGTCATTGGGAAAGGCATCCTCGCTGTCGGAGACTCCGTCGCTATCGGTATCTGGGCGCAGCGGGTCGGTGCCTAGGGATTGTTCATCGGCATCACTTAAGCCGTCATTGTCGTCGTCTTCGTCGGCATTGTTCCCTATACCATCTCCGTCGGTGTCTAGGCTTTCTGAATTATCGCTAGGAAACGCGTCGTCACCGTCGGCAACGCCATCGCCGTCTGAATCCGCCAGCAAGGGGTTTGAACCATTCTCGACTTCCTCGCTGTCGAGGACGCCGTCATTGTCATCGTCAAGGTCGCAGGCGTCGCCACGGGCGTCGCTGTCAGTATCAAGCTGATTTGGGTTTGCGATGGCAGGGCAGTTGTCTTGGCCATTTTTAATGCCGTCTTGGTCGCTATCTTGCTCTGCTTCGTCCAGCGCGCAACCATCTGCGTCAACCGCCAGGCCAGAGGCGGTTTCTGGGCAGGCGTCTACGACGTCGTTTACGCCGTCACCGTCGGTATCGGCACCGCCGTCAAAATCAAATGTACCGTCAGAGAGATCTTTTCGGGTTTTCTCAAGATGATCGTCGGCATCTAACGCGGAAACTAATACGCGGCCATCATCATTTGCATCCTGTGCGAATAGGCTCGCCTCGGATGAATCAAATACAGTAGGGTCTACATCAAAATCGCTGAGTGAGACATTCAGTGCCAATGCCTTGTCGATAACCAGTTGCGACAGGCTGATGCCGTTATCTGGATTTTGGTCTTCATCCAAAGTCAGTAGTAAGCGTGCGACATTGGTCTTGGCGTTGCCTGAACTCAACAGATCATCAAGTGTCACTATCGAATTACCGAGTGCGGAGCCAATTTTAAACGACCCGAAGTAGAATGAAACCGTTTGTCCCTCAAGGTAGGCAAAGTTACCCGTCGCATCGGTTAGCGGTAAATCAGCAATTGTGGTCGTATTTGGGGCGGTTGAATAAAAGATGCCCTTAACTGGGGAGTCTATGAATTTTCCTGTGGTGGCTGGGCCAAAATCATTGCCCCCATCTGGGGTGCTAGGACTGGAGCTTGCACCACTACTGCCACCCCCACAGGCGGCTAAGAAAACACTAAAACCACTAACAATTAATATATGTCGCATTTATATACTCCGTTACAGCTAGATACGGTGTCGAAATTCAGCAATAGCTAATAGCAATTTCAAGAAATGCATGTCTTGCAGTTTTTGTGCCACAGGCTTTGGTGTGAACAGAATATTGCTGCTTAGAATAAATAATCAGTTGAATTTAGCGGGACAAGGAAAGTTCTTGAGGGGCGTGGGAAATTGTAAAAGCTGCCAATTAGCAGCCATTATGATTCGCTCTTTGGCGAGGGTGGACTGTGCACGCAGGCAAGTTGTTGAACAGATTGCGTCTGAGTAAATACGGATTCCCTGCTAATATCCTGCTTTTTAGCATTTACTCGGATTCCGAATGGCCAAATATCGGAGCCGGAGGTTTTTATGTCAGCTCACTGTTGGCTTAGCTAAGCGCCAACTACCGTAAAATAAATCTGTCCCCTTTTTGTTCATCTTGGATCATAAATCAAAGACCTGACCCTCATGATGATACGATCACCGAAGTGCAGCGTCCTCTGGCAACTGTGGTAATTGGCGGCATTTTCTCGTCGACACTGCTAAGCTTATTTGTACTGCCGTCTTTATACCGTATGCTACATCGAAGTGAAGCGGAGGTATGAAGTGACGACAACAATGATTCGAGGCCGGATTTACGCGCTCATTGTCATACTAGTGGCGATGCTCAGTAGCGTAAGTGTGTTAGCCCACGGCATGTCTGAGGCAGATAAACAGCGCGCGATAGAAGCGGGTCTACCAGATTACGTTCTGTTGGGTGCGGGGCATATGCTCACCGGCTATGACCACTTGCTCTTTCTGTTTGGCGTTGTTTTCTTTCTCAGCCGCTTTAGCGATATCATAAAATTCATTACGGCGTTCACTGTGGGCCACTCGATTACGCTGGTCTTTGCCACGCTTTATTTCGTGCAGGCAAATTACTTCCTGATTGATGCTGTTATCGCGCTGACCGTCTGCTACAAGGGCTTCGAGAACCTAGACGGTTTTAAGCGCTATTTTGGTGTAGGCTCGCCAAACCTGATGTATATGGTGTTTGGCTTCGGTTTGATTCACGGTTTTGGCTTGTCGACGCGGCTGCAACAGCTGCCCATGGGCGAGGGCAGTATCGTTATGAAAATACTCGCCTTCAATGTCGGTGTCGAAGTCGGTCAGATCGCGGCGCTCACTGTCATGTTGGCACTGTTAGTCGGGTGGCGTAAAACTGCCTCTTTCAAGCGCTTTAGTGTTATGGCCAATACATTGCTAATCATTATTGGCGGACTGCTTTTTCTGCATCAGCTACACGGCTACCAGCACACCGTGTTTGCTGATGACTTTCCGATTAATACCGGTGATCACTCGCATATCCATGAAGATATGGCGACGGAGGCGAAAGCAAATATCCTCGATCACTATCCTCGGCGTATTATTGCTCCTCAGCCTTCGCAGTATGACGAAGGCGCTCATGAACATGGTGATGGCGCCTACCACAGCCACTAAATAAAGGTGAAAGAATGAAATTCCGGATTGCTTTGTGTTTACTCGCGAGCTTGTTTATAAGTTCAAATCTCTTGGCCCATGGCAGCGGCCATGCACCAATTTCTGAGCAAAAGGCCCTGCTCATCGCAACTCAAATCACTAAAGGTTTTGCCAATGTTGATCCCCAGCTTGGCTTTGGGAAAGTGCCGGGTAGCTGGGCGAATATTGCTAGTGATGCCGCGACTATTTTTGAGAGTGGCGATGGCTATCGTATCGTCAAAGTTGTAAACCCGAATGAAGAGAGCGCACTCTATATACTGATGTCAGATGAAGGCGAAGTTTATGATGCGAATATCAGCGGTAAGTTTGAAGGCGTAAATTAACGGTGAGTCTATGACAAGCTATATTTTGCCGCAAAGATACTTCTCGCCGCGTCGGTTATTGGCTATGCGTCGTGGTTGTCAGATAAGAAGCCGGTGTTGGCGGGCTTTATTGTCGCGCTACCACTGGTTTCTATTTTGGCTTTGTTATTTTCGTACATAGAACACAAAGACTCCCAGGTCAGCATCACCTTTGCCAAAAGTATTATTTTTGGCGTGCCGATTTCTTATTTATTCTTCTTGCCATTTTTACTTGCCGATCGACTACATCTTGTCTTTTGGCAAAGTTATGTATCGGGTTTACTGTTACTCGTTGTGGGTTACTTTTTGCACCGAACGATAATGATTGCCATTGGATGAGCTACTTATTTGTGAGTAAGCGAGGCTGTAATTGAAAAAGGCCGCTAATTAGCGGCCTTTTATGTTGCTTAGAATATTTTCTCTACTGCTAAAATATTCTCTCTAGCGCGAACTGGGGCGGAGGCGGTAATTCTCGCTAGAGGCGATTCCGTATCCCGTGGTATACGGGCGTTTCAGCCGTCTGTGTCACTAGAGATAATTTCGTTTTTCCGCTAGTGAAAATACTCATATAAAAATCAACATGTTACGGCCTGTCACAAAAGTCGGAAATTGCCAATGTCGGCCCAATAAAAATAGCCAGAGTCCAATTAGGTTCTGGATTTATGTGGGATTCGATATTGTAACAATCCGCATATACCTAAGTGTCACTACCTAAAAAACCGCCGTCCTCAAACCTGGCCCGAAAGTTCTCTTTGTCGCAGCCTGTCATCTTATCGCAGTGCTGACACTGTGCTTGGTTGTTGAATAATAAGGCGGTATTGAAAGAATTACTATCCCCGATAAATATTGGAGAGGGGAACCATTTTCTGCAATGCTCGCACCTGATAGAAATCTCTGTAGTTTTAGCCATTTTCTGTTTCCTTGTCTGTGGTATCGACTGTTGAAATATTAATCGGATATTATGCTTTTCTCTTGTGCTGCCGGCTGAATATTTTCGCAGGCGTTCGATGCAGCGTAGTATTCATTGTCTATCTTGCACTCGGCTTCAAATTTAAGAGCTTCCGACTTGTCTCCAAGATATCTAGGTACTCCGTTTAAGGCAATGAAACCACCTATAGGGTGCTCGTGATACCCAATTACTAGGCCTCCCGTGCAGTTGTGCGCATGGTTGCCACTTAGATAAGTTAAGGTGTTAGTTATAAGAATATTTTGGGGGCGAACTAATATCTCGACTCCGTTACGAAGAAAGCGGCCCTTTTTGATGATTACTTTATTGGGGGGCTGGAAATCAATTTCTATGAGTATTTTTCTGTGTGCTTCCCTAATGGTAAGGGTTGTACCGACAAGCTGGATGTCCCAGGGCGATGTTGAATAGAATAATTGATTGTTTTTTATTTGGAGTACAGGGCAGTTGTATTCGTCGAATATAACAATGTTCAGTAGGAAGTGACCGTCAGCCAAGATCAATCCGATCAACGGTGTCCCATCTACACTGATCGGCGCCATAGCGGTTCCGTAACCTTGGTCCTCACAAGTAAAACTATTGCTACCGATCTCTACGCAGGCTTTGTTGCCTGAAAAATGCAGATTGTAGGGTTTTGATGTGTCTGCTCTTAAGTTGTATGGGCTTTTATTTGCGGCTTCGACCTGCTGTTTGGGCAGTAACCCACCGGTCTTTTCGCGATGATGTTGGTCGCATAAAAGTGTGATTTCTTCAGCAATGTGTCTTTGTACTACAGCCCACTCTTCCATGTGTTCGTATTCATATAAAGGCAGCCCGCATATTACGCAGCCAAAACCACAGCGTTGCCTTACTTCGCGCTGAATAGGTAGCGGGATGTTTCTGCTATTACATTTTTGGAGCTCTTCCATGTGCGCACCAATAGTCAAATGTGGGGAATGTTCTCGGTCAATTTATAAGCTAGTGCCTTCTTGGCTTTGTAACTTGTTGATTCGTATTAAAAAGAATGCAATTGAGGTGATTTAGGGCGACCTTTGATAGCCGCCCTCGCTAGAGAAAACTTGGCCTTCGGGATCATCTCTAGTGACAAAATGTCGCTCTCTAGTGAGAATTGCCGTGATGATTTACATCACCAAGTAAGCGCTCCGCCAGTCTGATACTCAATTACACGAGTCTCAAAGAAGTTTTTCTCTTTGCGCAAATCCATGATTTCGCTCATCCATGGGAATGGGTTTTGCGCGCCGGGGAATTGTTCTTTTAAGCCGAGCTGGCTTAGGCGGCGGTTGGCGATGAATTGGAGGTATTCTTCCATCATGCCGGAGTTCATGCCGAGTACGCCGCGAGGCATTGAGTCTTTGGCGTATTCAATTTCGAGCTGCATGCCTTCGACGATCATTTGGGTTACTTCGCCTTGGAATTTTTCGCTCCAGAGGTGTGGGTTTTCCAGTTTGATCTGGTTGATCATGTCGATGCCAAAGTTCAGGTGCATAGATTCGTCGCGGAGTATGTACTGGAACTGTTCGGCGATGCCGGTCATTTTGTTGCGGCGGCCCATAGACAGGATCTGGGTGAAGCCACAGTAGAAGAAGATGCCTTCAGTCACTGCGTAGAAGCCAATCAGGTTGCGGAGCAGTTCCTGGTCGGTTTCTGGGGTGCCGGTGTGGAAATTAGGGTCGCCCAGTGCTTGGGTGTGCTGCAGGCTCCACGCCGCTTTTTTAGCGATGGAGGGCAGTTCGCGATACATATTGAAGACTTCGGCTTCGTCCATACCCAGTGACTCTACGCAGTATTGGTAGGCGTGGGTGTGAATCGCTTCTTCAAAGGCTTGGCGCAGTAAATACTGGCGGCACTCTGGGTTGGTGATGTGACGGTATACCGCCAGCACCAAGTTGTTGGCAACCAAGGAGTCGGCGGTTGAGAAGTAACCCAGTGAGCGCATGATGATGCGACGCTCGTCATCGGTAAGGCCTTCTGGGTTTTTCCACATGGCGATGTCGGCGGTCATGTTTACTTCTTGGGGCATCCAGTGGTTGGCGCAGCCGTCGAGGTATTTCTGCCATGCCCAGTCGTACTTAAAGGGTACGAGCTGGTTGAGGTCGAGGTGGCAGTTGATGATGCGCTTGTCTTCTACCCGTAGACGGGCAGCGCCCATTTCCAGTTCTTCTAAACCGGCGGCCACGTCAAGGTGTTCGAGGGCGGCATTGGCTTTGTCGAGAATAGCCTGGTCGACAACTGCTGCGCTGTCTTCGCTGTTCATGGTATTCAGTGCAGCAGAAACCACAGGCTCCGCTGCTTTTGGGGCTTGGGTTTTGGCAGCGGGCGCTTTGGCCGGTGCTTCTTCTTTATCGAACTCATCCCAACTTAACATTTTATAACCTCAATTCTTTTATATGTATTTTTCGTCAGACGTCTGACGCCAGTCGTCCGACTAAGGGGCCGTAGGCCCCTACGCACTTACTGACAGGCTTCGCAATCTGGATCATCCAGAGAGCAGGCCAGCGGTACGGGCGCGGCCTGCGGTGCAGCGGCAGACGCGGTGGCAGCAGGTTTAGGTGCAGCCGATTGTGATGAAACCTTGTTCATGGAGCCTTGAGAAACGGTAGATTTCTCGGTGGAGCTCGCAGCCAATGCGCGGAGGTAGTAAGTGGTTTTGAGGCCACGGTACCACGCCATACGGTAGGTGATGTCGAGCTTTTTGCCGTTGGCGCCAGCTATGTACAGGTTCAGTGACTGCGCCTGATCTAGCCACTTTTGACGGCGGCTTGCGGCGTCGACCAACCAGCGCGGTTCCACTTCAAAGGCGGTGGCGTACAGCGCTTTTAGGTCGTCTGGAATACGGTCGATTTTGCTTACCGAGCCTTCGTAGTACTTAAGATCGTTAACCATGACCGCGTCCCACAAACCGCGCGCTTTCAGGTCTTTAACCAAGTAGGGGTTCACTACGGTGAATTCGCCAGACAGGTTCGATTTAACGTACAGGTTTTGGTAAGTCGGTTCGATCGACTGCGACACACCCGTGATGTTAGCAATGGTGGCAGTTGGCGCAATGGCCATGACGTTCGAGTTACGCATGCCTTGAGCTTTAACAACTTCGCGCAGGCTGTCCCAGTCCAGTGTTTGGCTGCGGTCTACTTCGATGTAGTCGGCGCCGCGCTCTTGCACAAGGATTTCTACTGAGTCGATGGGCAGAATGCCACGGCTCCACAGTGAACCTTCGTAGCTCTGGTAGCTGCCACGCTCGGCGGCCAAGTCGCTAGACGCTTTAATCGCGTAGTAGCTGATCGCTTCCATAGAGCGGTCGGCAAACTCTACCGCTTCGTCAGAAGAGTAGGGCAGGTGCTGCTTGTAAAGTGCGTCTTGGAAACCCATCAAGCCTAGGCCAACCGGGCGGTGCTTGAAGTTGGAGTTCTTCGCCTGTGGCACGCTGTAGTAATTAATGTCGATTACGTTATCGAGCATGCGGACTGCCGTCTTAACGGTCTTTTCTACTTTAGCGAGGTCGAGGCCGTTGTCGCCAATGTGCTGGGCAAGGTTAACCGAGCCAAGGTTACATACTGCGATCTCGTCTTTGCTGGTGTTCAGGGTGATTTCTGTACACAGGTTGGACGAGTGCACCACGCCAACGTGCTGCTGTGGGCTGCGCAGGTTACATGGGTCTTTAAAGGTGATCCATGGGTGGCCGGTTTCAAACAGCATAGACAGAATCTTGCGCCACAAGTCAGCGGCTTTAACGCGCTTGTAGAGTTTGATCTCGCCTTTGCGGGTTAGCTCTTCGTAGTGCTCAAAACGCTCTTCGAAAGCCTTGCCGTAGAGGTCGTGCAGATCCGGTACATTGTTGGGCGAGAACAAGGTCCAGTCGCCGTCTTGGAATACCCGCTTCATAAACAAGTCAGGAATCCAGTTAGCTGTGTTCATGTCGTGGGTACGGCGGCGGTCATCACCGGTGTTTTTACGCAGCTCGAGGAATTCTTCGATGTCGATGTGCCAGCTTTCTAGGTAAGCACATACCGCGCCCTTGCGCTTGCCGCCTTGGTTTACGGCAACAGCGGTGTCGTTAACCACTTTTAAGAAGGGGACAACGCCTTGAGACTTGCCGTTGGTGCCTTTGATATAAGCGCCGAGGCCGCGAACTGGGGTCCAGTCGTTACCCAAGCCGCCAGCGTATTTAGACAACATGGCATTGTCTTGAATCGCGCCGTAAATGCCGTGCAGGTCGTCGGGCACTGTGGTCAGGTAACAAGACGACAGCTGTGGACGCAGGGTTCCAGCATTAAACAGGGTTGGTGTTGAGCTCATGTAGTCGAATGAGCTGAGCAGGTCGTAGAACTCAATGGCACGGGCATTGCGGTCTTCTTCGTTCATTGCCAAACCCATGGCAACACGCATAAAGAAGATCTGTGGCAATTCAATGCGCACTTCATTACTGTGAATAAAGTAGCGGTCGTACAGGGTCTGCAGGCCAAGGTAATGGAACTGCATATCGCGCTCTGGCTTGATGGCTTCGCCGAGGGCAGCAACGTCGTATTCGCTTTCTAGGCGTGGGTCTAGCAGCTCAAGCTCAGCACCTTTGCGCAGGTAGATTGGCAGTGCTTGCGGGTAGTAAATAGCCATGTCGTGCTGAGTGGCGCTCTGGGCAACCCCTAAAAAGTTCAGGGCTTCGGCGCGGAGTTTGTCGAGCAGCAAGCGGGCGGTAACCAGGCTGTAGTTGTGTTCTTTTTCAACCATGGCGCGGGCGGTAATCACCAGCGAGGTATTGACCTCTTCCTGGGGTACGCCGTTGTACAAGCTTTTAAGGGCTTCGTCTTGTACTTCTTGAGCGGAGACATCGCTCAGGCCTTCGCAGGCTTCTTGTACGATAAATTCTAAGCGGCCTACATCCAGCGGCGACTCGGTGCCGTCGGGGTGTTTAACACGAATGCTGGGGTGTACTTTTTCGCCAAGCGGTGCCAGCTGGCTGCGCTCTTCAGCGCGGGCGGCGCGATACAGTACATAGCCACGGGCAATTTTGTGTTCGCCGCTGCGCATTAGGGCCAGTTCAACTTGGTCCTGAATTTCTTCAATATGAATCGTGCCGCCAGAGGGCATGCGGCGCTTGAAGGTGGCGCTGACTTGTTCGGTCAGTTTAACAACGGTCTCGTGGATACGAGTAGAGGCGGCAGCATTGCCACCCTCTACCGCTAAAAAGGCCTTGGTGATCGCCACGCTGATTTTGTCGTCGGTGTAGCTCACTACGGAACCGTTGCGTTTAATAACGCGCAGTTGGCCGGGTGCGGTGGCTTTAAGTTCGGCGTCGCTAGCGTGCTGCGGGGGAGCGCCAGTGGCGCTAGTGCTGGTGTCTTGTTGGGTTTGCATGATGTCTCCGGCCCTTGCTTGATGTCTTAAAACTGCTCTACGTCAGTCTTATATTTGCCTCGTGAGTTCCCAGTGCGGGAAGCGAGGGCTTGCGAAATACCCAAATAACACAAGTGCGGAAGTTATCCCGAAAATGTAAATAGTTGTTATAAGGCTTGGGTGAAAAACCCTATATATAGGGTTTGGGTGAATCTGGGATACAAGATAATGCGGTTTGCATGATTTCGCAAGCACAAGATGCTGTGGGTCTTCTGTGGATAAAGTGTGAGTAAGTGGTGGGTAAAAACCGCTAAATTATTAACTGCCCGTAATGCGGGCTTTTCAGCGCCGTACTGAGGTGGTGAGTACATTCATAGGCGAGGTAGACGGATTACGCATAAGGAAAAGTTTTTTAGCTACTTCTTGGCTTATGTTCGCCGTGGTGTAATTCCTCGCGGCCAAAGGCAATAAGGTGGTCGGCCTCGGTGTTAATTTTTACTACTTCGTTAATCGCAAAATCGCGATGACTGGGCAGTAGTGCTTCAACTTGGCTGCCGGTAGGTAGGCGCAGGGTGTAGAGCGTGGCACTACCTGAAAACACCTTTTTTTCAATGGTGGCGCTGATGCCGCCAAAGTCGCTGAGCACAATATCGTCGGGGCGCAGTAAAATTTCTACCGGGGTGCCGGGTGGCCAAGCGTAGGCGCGGTTGCCCATTAGGGTGCCAAGTTCGGTGGTAACGGTATTGAGCTCGGTGCCGATAACGCCGGGCAAGAAGCTGCCTTCGCCGATAAAGTCGGCGACGAGGCGATTGCTGGGTTCGTGGTAGAGGTTAAACGGGGTGTCCCATTGCTGTAGTTTGCCGTTGTAGAGCAGGCCAATATTGTCGCTGAAGGCAAATGCCTCGAGCTGGTCGTGGGTGACCAGTATGGCGCTAATGCCTAGCTCTTTAATGATGTCGCGCACTTCGAGGCTGAGGCGTTTACGAAGCTCGGCGTCGAGGTTGGAAAAAGGCTCGTCCATTAGCAGTAAGTCTGGGCTGGGTGCTAGGGCGCGAGCCAGTGCAACTCGCTGTTGTTGGCCGCCGGAGAGTTCGTGGGGGAAGCGATTCTCGACACCCTCGAGGCGCACTAGCTCCAGTAATTGCATGACTTTTTGGCGCTGTGCTTGGCGGCTCTGTTTGCTGAGGCCAAAGCGAATATTGTCGTACACGCTCAAATGCGGGAAGAGGGCGTAATCTTGAAATACCATGCCGATGCTGCGCAGCTCGGGGGTAATCATACTGCCGGGTTCGCTCAGGCAGTTACCGCGCAGCGTAACCGAACCTTTGGTGAGGGGTTGAAAGCCCGCAATAGCGCGCAAGATGGTTGTTTTGCCGCAACCACTGGGGCCGAGCAAACTGCAAATGTCGCCGTCGTTAACATGGAAGCTGACGTCGTCGACAACGGAGACGCCTTCGTATTGGCATTGGATGTTTTTTACTTGCAGCACGGCTAGAGGCTGCTGGATGCTAGACGGGAGATGGGAGACGCAAAAGCGGGCGCGGCTTTACCGCGCAATGCTGAGTCTACGGCGTAGCCGTCAGGCCTTAGCGTCTCCCGTCTCCCGTTCAGCGTTAAGCTAAGCATTAGGCCCGCGCCTCTAACAACAAAAACTCCATCAATGCCTTCTGCGCATGCAGGCGATTCTCCGCCTCGTCCCAAATCACGGTTTTGGGGTTGTCCATGAGCTCAGCGCTGATTTCTTCGCCGCGCTTAGCCGGTAGGCAGTGCATATACAGGGCGTCGGGGTTGGCGTGGGCCATCAGCGCGCTGTTAATTTGGTAGCCGGCAAGTTCGCGGCGGCGCTCGGCTTTTTCTTCTTCCTGGCCCATGGAGGCCCAGACGTCGGTGACGAGTAAGTCGGAGCCGCGGGCGGCATCGGCGGGTTCGCGGAATATTTCAACGCGGTCACCGGCCTTGGCAACGATGTCGGCGCGGGGTTCAAAGCCTTCGGGGCAGGCGACTTTAAGGGTGAAGTCGAACTGCATGGCGGCGTGAATATAAGACTGGCACATATTGTTGCCGTCGCCGATCCATGCCACTTGCTTGCCCTTGATGCTGCCGCGATGTTCGATAAAGGTTTGGATGTCGGCTAGCAGTTGGCAGGGGTGGTGGTCGTCGGTTAGTGCGTTGATCACCGGCACGCTAGAGTACGCGGCAAAGCGTTCAATAATGCTGTGCTCAAAGGTGCGTACCATGATGATGTCGCACATTGAAGAGATGACTCTGCCGCTGTCTTCCACCGGTTCGCCACGACCGAGCTGGGTGTCGCGTGGCGACAGGAAGATGGCATGGCCACCCAAGTGCGCCATACCGGCTTCAAACGAGATACGAGTTCGGGTGGAGGCTTTTTCAAACACCATGCCCAAAACGTGGTTGGGGAATTGCACGCTGGTTTTGCGGGCTTTGTGCTCGGCTTTGAGTTGTATGGCACGCTGCATTAGGGTCTCTAATTCAGCGGGGCTCAAATCCATGAGGGTTAAAAAATGTCTTAATGCCATACGGCTACCTTTTGCTGCTGAACCGGCCTTATGCCGCGCTGGACTGAGCTGGCCACTGACGAATCAGTGGGCACAGTGTGGCGAGTAGCTCATCTATTTCCTGCTGGTTAATAATTAGCGGCGGCAGTAAGCGTACCACCCGCTCTGAAGTGACATTGATCAGCAGGCCTTTTTCTAAGGCTTGGGCAACCAGTCCGGCACAGGGGCTGCTCAGCTCAATGCCGATCATCAGGCCTTGGCCGCGAATGTCTTTTACGTGGGCAACATCGCCCAGTTGATCTTTTAAGGCGCTGAGAATATAGCGGCCGTTGTCGGCAATGGTGTCGATCATGCCATTGCTGTTCAGCGTGTTTACAACCGCGAGTCCGGCCGCGCACACCAGCGGATTACCGCCGAAGGTAGAACCGTGATTGCCGGGTTGAAACAGTGCCGCTGCTTTGCCATGGGCAAGGCAGGCGCCAATTGGTACGCCGCCACCTAGGCCTTTGGCGGTCACCACCACGTCGGGCATTACGTCGCTGTGCTGGTAGGCAAAGTATTTGCCGGTCCGGCCATTGCCGGTCTGCACTTCGTCTAGCATCATCAGCCAGTTGTGTTTGTCGCACAGTGCCCGCAGCTGAGTAAGGAAACCGGCGGGCAAGGTGTGAATGCCACCTTCGCCTTGAATTGGCTCAATGAGTACGGCGGCAATGCTGTCGTTGTGCTCGGCAATATTTTCGAGTGCGGCAAGGTCGCCAAAGGGCGCGCGGATAAAGCCCCGCACCAAGGGTTCAAAGCCCGCTTGAATTTTGCGATTGCCCGACGCTGTTAGCGTGGCCAAGGTCCGGCCGTGAAACGCCTGATCCATCACAATCACGTGGGGAATATCGATATTGCGTTTGTGGCCGTGCATCCGCGCTAGCTTAATGGCGGCTTCGTTGCCTTCGGCGCCGGAATTGCAAAAGAACACGTTTTCCATGCCGCTAATCGCGCACAGGGCTGCAGCGAGTTCTTCCTGCTTTTGCACTGAGTATAAATTGGAGGTGTGCAGCAGTTGGCCAGCCTGTGACTGAATGGCTTCGGTTAAGGCGGGGTGTGCGTGTCCCAAGGAGTTAACGCCAACGCCACTGATGCAGTCGAGATAGGCTTTGCCCTGCGTATCAAACAGTCGCACACCTTCGCCCCGGGTAAATGTTACCGGAAGACGTCCATAGGTGTTCATTAAAGCCGGCTGTGTCATCAACAGATCTCCGCGTGCCGAATAAGCAGGTTTAACCGCAAATAAGGCACAAATATAGCAGTGCAATGGATTTAAAACGCAAAAAGGCAGCCAGCGCTGCCTAGTCAGACCCTCAATAATATAAGGAATGCGCAGGGATTTCTAGGCCTGCGGCGGGTAAAGGCGTGATGAATTAATTGCCCCACACTTTTTGATAGAGATCTTTAATCTCTGCGGCACTGGGGATACGTGGATTATTATTGGGTGAGCCGGAATCCAGCGCCTGCTGGGTCATTAATTCTAGCGACTGCTGCCATGCTCGCGCGTCTATTCCAAACTCGCCGGGACTGGGGACCTTGAGGTCGCTGCAGAGCAAACGCAGGCCCGCGACGAGTTTCTGGTTGGCGTCGTCGTCGCTGTCCCTCTGCTCTGCCATGCCCATGGCGCGGGCGCAGTCGGCGTAGCGGGCAGGGGCGCCGCTGATCGACCATGCGGTTATTTCTGGCAATAACATGGCATTGCTCAGACCGTGGGGCACATGGTAAAGCGCGCCAATCGGACGGCTCATGCCGTGAATCAGGGTGACCGATGAGTTTGAAAAAGCGATACCGCCCTGGGTCGCCGCCAGCATCATGGCTTCCCGCGCTTCGCGGTTGTCGGGCTGTTGGCAGGCGGTGCGAATATGGGTGTTGATGGCCGTCATCGCCGCTAGGGCAATGGTATCGGTAAATGCGTTGGCCTTTTTGCTCACATAGGCCTCTAGGGCATGGCAGAGGCTGTCGAGTCCGGTATCGGCGGTCAAGCGCCAGGGCATACTCAGGGTCAATTCAAAATCGACCAGCGCGGCAATGGGCATTAGGCCGAGGCCCATGCACAGCATTTTTTCTTGGCTGTCGGTGTCGGTGATGACGGCGGCGCGGGTGGCTTCTGAGCCGGTGCCTGCGGTGGTCGGTATGGCGATAACGGGCAGACCATCATCTATTGAATTAGGCACTTTGTAGTGGCGCATCGGCTGGTCGCGGTGGGCCATAACGGCTATAGCTTTGGCGGTGTCTATCGAACTGCCACCACCTAATGCGACCACGCAATCATATTCACCTTGGCGTAATACTGCGAGGCCAGCTGTAACCGCAGCGCTGGTTGGGTCGGGAACAACTCCGGTAAACCGGTTGTGGCTAAAACCCTTTTCGCTGAGTTGGGTTTCTAGCGTGTCCAGCCAGCCAAGACTGACGATAAAAGCGTCGGTGACTAATAGCGGTTGCTTAAGGTTTAGCTCGTCGAGTACCTCGGGCAGTAGGCGGCTGGCACCCGCGCCAATGCGCAGTATTCGGGGCAGGTTGATATTGGCGGTCATAAAAGATTCCTATTTATTCTGCGAGTCATTTAATCCCGAGTTGCTTGGAAACACAAACTCAGTGTTGACGGTGAATACTTTTTCGCGCTAAATGAGTGCGTTTTGCTATTGCTCTGCTATACCAAGAGGGAGTCATTTCGTATTGATCATTGATATTGGCTCTGAGTGCTTAATTAGCACGGCAATTTACCCAATAAGAAACACATTAAGTACGGGGATAACAATATGATAAATAAACGACGTTCTGGGCATGCCTTAATTGGCGTATCTGTGGTGATGGGGCTCGCCGCTGGCGTGCCGTTAAGCCATGCAGAATCAACGCGCACCATCGAAGAGGTGTTGGTTACGGCGCGTAAGCAGTCCGAGACTTTGCAGGATGTGCCGTTTTCGGTAGCCGCGATGACCGAGGGGAAGTTACAGCAGAGCGGCGCAACCGATTTGGAGTCGATGGCGAATAATGTCGCAGGTATTTCCATACAAAATTTAGGTCCCGGTCAGAGTCAGGTTGCTATTCGCGGTATTTCTGCTGGGCAAATTGTTCGTGACCAGCCCGGTGTGAAAGAGCAGGTTGGGGTCTACATGGATGAATCGGTGATCTCTATGTCACTGTTTACGCCGGACTTGGATTTTTACGATATGAATCGCGTAGAAGTGTTGCGCGGACCGCAGGGAACCTTGTTTGGTTCGGGCTCCTTGTCTGGGACAATTCGCTATATCACCCAGCAGCCTAACTTTGATGGCGTCAGCGGTTCGATTCAGGGCGACGCAGAAACGATTAGCCATGGCAGCGATGGCGGTAGTGTGAAAGCCCATTTAAACGTGCCCTTGAGTGACAAGGTCGCCCTGCGGATGGTGCGCTATTATCAGGAGTTTGGTGGATTTATTGACGCCTTGCAGCCAGACGGCAGCGTTAATGAAGATGTGAACGAGGGCGTGCGCGAGGGCGGACGGCTGGCGGTGTTGTTTCAGCCAAATGATGCCTTGAGCATTACCCCGAAGGTGGTGTTCCAAAAAATTGATATGGACGGCTTCAACCGCGAAGACGACTACCATCTGTTAGCCAACCCTTACACCACCACTCGTCCGGCAATTACCTTGGGTGATTATGAGCAATACACTCAGTTAGAAGAGAGTTTTGAAGACGATTTTGCGCTGTTCGACCTCACCGTGAATTATGATTTTAACGATCAGTTGAGTTTGACCTCGGTCAGCTCGTACACCAACCGCGATGTGTTGGTGGTTAGGGACGCAACCGCACTGAACTCCAGTATTACTGGTGGTTCCTACGGCGAGGCCCCGTCAGTCTACTTGCTGGATGCGCCGCTTTACGACCGGACGTCGGCAGAAGTGCTTACCCAAGAATTGCGGTTGAGCGGTTTCGACGGCCCTATGCAGTGGGTTGCCGGGATATTTTATAGCGAAGTTGAACGTCACTATAATCAGTCTCTGTTTGTTGATGGTTTTGAGGCGAGTAATCCTCAGCACCCCGACCTCTCGGGTTCAACAGCAGGACAGCGGGCGAGTAAGGATGAACTCTATTACTCTGATATTCCCTATCAATTGGATCAATATGCGATTTTTGGTGAAGTGTCTTATGACCTAACTGATAAAACCATGTTGGTGGTGGGCGCGCGTTATTTTGATTATGAAGAAACCCGCGTGCTTAGCTTTGACGGGATCTACACGGCGGCGATTATTGATGACCGCAGTGTGGTGAGTTCTAACGGGGTTTCGCCGCGTGTTATTGTGCGCCATGCCTTGAACGACGATGTCATGTTAAATGCTCAGGTGTCCCAGGGCTTTCGTTTAGGTGGCAATAACGATCCCCTCAACGTGCCGCTGTGCAGCACGACCAATAATGACGTACAAATTTACGGTAATAATCCTGATTTTGATGACGAGACCGTGACCAATTATGAAGTGGGTGCGAAAACAAATTTCATGGATGGTGCAGGTACCTTTAATGTTTCGGCCTTCCATGCCCAAATCAAAGATCTGCAAGTTACTGTCGATGC